>DASWWE010000151.1:0-8408 GCA_036406055.1 Flavipsychrobacter sp.
ATAGCGCTGCCAACCAGTTTTGTGATGTATATGGAAGGCCCAACTTGGATAAAGGCATTATTAAAAAATACCATAGTGGCGGATGACCTTCTGTTGGTAAAATATGTAATAGTTGGCCTATGGATAAATCCCTTGTCAGAAGCCAGCTCTGCGCTTCATCTCTCCATGGTTCATGATGCCATACCCCAATGCCAATAACAAAAGCGTACGTTATAAAAACAAACCATAACCATTGTCGGTTGTTTCCTGTTTTGCTTGTAATTGTTACATTTTGTTCCGGTTTTCCTCCTCGTGATATTCCTGGTCGGTGTTTATAGCCCATATATTGCTTTTATCTGTTATGCCTGCAATTATATTGTCAACTGCTGTCATGGCTGTCAGCATTGAGTGGTCTGAGTTGTTGTATTTGTGCATGCCATTTCGCCCAACCAGGTACAGGTTGTCGAAATGATCTGTATATTCTCTTATCAGGTGAAACTTATCGTAACTGCCAAAGTAGGCAGGATATGTTTTTTCATCCCGTAGCAGTGTGCTGTCTAATACGTCTTCGGCATCTATAATGCCCATATTGTGTAGCTCATTTTTTGCCAGTGTTATGATCTTATCATCCGGCATATTCCAAAGAGCGTCGCCTTTATTGCAGAAATATTCCAGTCCTAACCATACTGTGTTAGCATCTGCTACCATGTATGGGCTCCAGTTATTGAATACCTGCAAACGGCCAATTTTATATTTATATTCCTGTATGTATATCCAGGTGTCTTTTATAAGGCTGTTTACAGTTTGAGGATCTTTTATTTTTAGTTCGGTCAATAGCAGGCCTACTGTGATAAAATCGCGGTATATCAATCCTGAAGCCACAGCACAAACATCTGCAGGCGGTTCCGGTTGCATTTTATATATCAGTTCCTTCACCGGCATGGTTGAAAAGAAGTAATCTCCTGCCAACTCTTTCCAGTTTCCATGTTTATCTTTTATAGTCAGTGCATATAATTTCCGGCCATTGTGTAGCAAGCTATCTGCCTCATGTTCCATAATTATTTCGCCTCCTAACATAGTTACTTGCTTAGCTACTTCTTCCCATAGCTGGCCGGGGCCATACTTTGGATACAGGAATTGTTCTATCAAGCCTGTGTGTTGTGCTTTATTATTCCCTTTCCTCAAAGCATGCAATAATACTTGAGCTATACTTAGCTTTTTGATACGCTGTGCTCCCCATTCCGCAGATATATCTTTGCAGGGAACTCCCCATACTTTTTGGGTATAATCTCTGAAGAAAGTGTTATACAATTCCTGCCCAAACCTGTTGATAAGAAAATCCTCAAGGCTCACTTCATTTCTAGGAAACAGCTTTGCGCGCAGGTAACCGGCAAATATTTTGGCCGATTTCATATAGCCTAATTTGTTCAGCGTATCAAAAGTGAGCGTTACCGGGTAGTTGAAAAACTGATGTTTGTAATAGATATGAGAGACTCTCGGTCTTACTAACATCACTTTGTCCGGATCTGCAGTTGCGATATGATTATTTACAACTTCTGCAGTTTTATGGCGGTAATTTACTTGGAATATAGAAGGTGCTGTTGCATCCAATGGTAACATTTGCAGCCACCAATTCATTACGCGTTCCGATTTTGAAAAGAAACGATGCCCGCCAATATCTATTCTGTTCCCTTTATAATTGATGGTTCTGCATATACCCCCGATATGCGACGACTTCTCAATAATAATAGGTTTAATATCCGTTCGGGTCAATAATTCATACGCAGCGGTTAGACCGGCAGGGCCCGCACCGATGATAATGGCGGTTTTCTTCACAGGTTTTGGCTAGTAGGTGCTACCTGTATAGACAGTAAAAAGTAATGAAGAGTTGAACTTTAAACGGTAATTTTTAGTTCATCTTAAATGGAGCGATGAGCTGAAATTCAGGTATCGTAACTTCAAATGATTTCTTATTATAAAGATTTATCATTTGATAAGTGCCGTACATTTTACCTATATCGCTACGCAGGTTAGCTGCTGATACATATTGATAGTTTTCACCGGGCTGTATGATGGGTTGCTGGCCCACTACACCTTCGCCTTCTACTTCTCTTTCTGTGCCATTGCTATCTACAATGTGCCAGTGGCGGCTGATGAGCTGTACAGGCATGGTGCTTAAATTCTCAATTGTAATGCGGTATGCAAACAAGAATTCAGAATTAACCGGGTTGGATTGATTGGGTTGATAGAAGGTTTCAACTGTTACACTTACACCTTCCGTTACCTGTTGCACCATGTTGTTTTATTTACTGCATGTAAATATACCGAAATACTACCTACAGTAGTTTATTCGCATTTAAGATTTCGTTAATTGCATCATTAACCATATCTATTTCATATCCTTTCTGCACCATATACCGAAATACTTTTTGCCTTCTTACCAGTTGGTTTCTTTCTCCTTTCAGTTCCAGCCATTTTTTGCCCACCAGCCGTTTAAGTGTTATCTCATACTCATGTGGGTCTATTTCGCTCAATCCTTTCTTTATGCAATAGGCAGAAACCTGCTGCATTTTCAGTTGTTGCACTATTTTATTCCTACCCCAATGCTTCAGCCTGAATTTACCACGTGCTATTGCCCTGGCAAACTTCTCTTCATTCAATAATCCTACCTCTATCAGCTCCGCCAGATATTGATCTACTTCCGGAGTGGTGCAACCCAGTTCATAGAGTTTATTCTTCACCTCTTTGTGGCAGCGTGGTTGATACAGGCAGTATTTATAAATCGTTTCTTTAGCGCTCATTCCGTTCTACAAAACTAAAAAGGCAAACGATATTCTGTTTGCCTTTATTCTTTTTATCTGCCCATGTAAACCATCAGTATCTGCACATCACTTGGGTTTACCCCACTTATCCTGCTGGCCTGGCCCAATGTCCGGGGTTTTATTTTTATTAGTTTCTGGCGGGCTTCCGTAGATAATGCCGAAAGTTTATCATAATTGAAACTATCGGGTATAATAAGGTCTTCCAGAGAAGCCATTTTCTTTACAAGCTCCTTTTCTTTTTCAATATACACATCGTACTTCAACTGTATTTCTGCCTGCTCTAAAGCCAGTATATCCGTTTCATTCAGTGTTTCTTTCAGTTCCGGTAAAGCCTCCTGCATATCTTTCAGTGTTATGCCCGGCCGCAGTAATAGTTTTAATGCCCGTGCACGTTCCGAAAGAGGTGTGCTTCCTATCGATTCCAGGTAAGGATTTACAGCTGCAGGCTCTACAGGATGATCTGCCAGTTTCTCTTTTATCCTGGCTACTTTTTCCTGCTTTTCCATTACTAATTGCAAGCGTTCGTCGCTTGCCAGGCCTATTTCGTGCCCCAACGGCGTTAAACGAAGGTCTGCATTATCCTGCCTCAGTAGCGTTCTGAATTCTGCACGGCTGGTAAACATGCGATATGGCTCATCGGTACCTTTATTTATCAGGTCATCTATCAGTACACCAATGTAAGCATCACTTCTTTGCAAAACTACCGGCCCCAGATCATGCACATTTCTATGGGCATTGATACCTGCCATTAACCCCTGGCAGGCAGCCTCTTCGTAACCGGTAGTTCCGTTTATTTGCCCGGCAAAGAACAAATTCTTTATCAACTTGGTTTCCAATGTGAACTGTAGCTGTGTAGGTGGGAAATAATCGTATTCTATGGCATACCCGGGGCGGAAGAATCGACAATTCTCAAAACCCGGAACCAATTGCAGTGCTTTATATTGCACATCTTCCGGCAAAGAAGTACTGAAACCATTTACGTATATCTCAACCGTATTCCATCCTTCCGGTTCCACAAAAAGCTGATGCCTTTCTCTTTCAGCAAAACGGCTTATTTTATCTTCAATACTGGGGCAATATCTTGGTCCTGAGCCTTTTATACGACCCTGATACATAGGTGATTTCTCAAAACCAGTCCTTAATATCTCGTGTACCGTTTCATTGGTATAGGTTATCCAGCAATGACGTTGGTTTTGCGGCTTTAGTTTTTCTACCGGCAGGTAAGAAAAACCTACTACTTCACCATCGCCCTCCTGTATTTCCATCTTGCTATAGTCAAGACTACGGCCATCTATACGTGGCGGTGTACCTGTTTTCAGCCTTGCGCTCTCAAAACCGAGTGAAACAAGCTGCTCAGTTAGCCCTGTGGCACCTTTTTCACCTATCCTGCCTCCGCCAAACTGTTTTTCACCTATATGGATAACGCCATTCAGAAAGGTCCCATTGGTTAATACTACCGCCTTTCCATATATAGTTTGCCCCATTCCTGTTATTACCCCCTTAATTGTTCCACGTGAAACAATGAGTTCTTTCACCATATCCTGCCAAAAGTCTATGTTAGGAGTTGCCTCGAGCATTTCCCGCCAGGTAGAAGCAAAAAGCATACGATCGTTCTGCGTACGTGGGCTCCACATGCCTGGTCCTTTAGACTTATTGAGCATGCGGAACTGTATCATGCTTTTATCACTTACAATTCCACTATATCCACCTAAGGCATCTATTTCGCGTACTATTTGGCCCTTGGCGATACCGCCCATAGCCGGATTACAACTCATCTGGGCAATGGTCTGCATATTCATAGTGATCAGCATCACTTTTGAACCCATATTGGCAGCAGCAGCAGCAGCTTCGCATCCAGCATGGCCTGCCCCTACTACTATAACATCATATTCAGGAAACATAAGTTGCAAAGGTAAGTTACAATTCTCTACTATTGGTACGTCTAATAATAATATAGACGAACGTTATAAATCTTCTGTTCCACGTGGAACAAAAAAGCCTCCCGATATCGAGAGGCTTGTTTTATATACTATTTCGGTCTATTTACCAGAAACTGTAAATGGTTTTACTACAGTTGTGTTATCATCTCCAAAGAAGACAACATAGTAGTTACCAGGTGTCAGAGATTTAGTGCTGATTACCACTTTGTCTTGTTTAATGTCCTGTTGTTTCACAGTCTGCATATTGCGTCCTACTGCATCAATGATTTTAATATCCGCACGGTGCGAAACTTTTTCTAGATCAATTGATACGGTAATATTCTCAACTGCAGGATTCGGGTATACTGACAATTCTTTAATTAATGAAGACGGAGTATTACCAACACTAATTGGGAATGGATCTGCAATTAAAGCTAAAGCCGGAACAGAATTTCTTGTGCTCGATAAGCTTGACGAATCGATATCTATAGAACCAGCTTCGCTTGTTCCGAATGGTACCATTCTAAGATTCGAACCAGACGCCAGCATAGCATCAGCAGTTCCAATAAAAGATGGAGCCCAAAACTCAATCACAGAAGGCGTAGCAAACTTAGCAGTATTACTTCTGTTATAGTAGTTAATATTTCTATTGCACCCTAGATAAACATCTGTAGGCAAATCTACAGCTACCCAATACCAGCTATTATCCTCCAACGCTACACGTCCAGCAGTACCGTCAGGATTACCAACTACGGCAGTGAACATCTTACTGTTAGAGTCAGCAGTGGTAAAAACTTTAGAACTAGCACCTTTTACAGTCAATTCAGTTGATTGAATAATTTTGTCTGTGTTAGCATCTACCCATTTCAACAGGTATATATCCAAATTACCGACAGTACTGTTTAACGAGTGTTCACTGGTATCATTATCTGTAATGGCAAGTCTGAATGCATCTGCATAATTACCACCTTTATTTACATAAAATAAAGGTCCCCAAGTAAATGCAGAAGCGGCACCAATACGTACAGATCCTGTTATAATAGGATCACCATTAGCATCTAATGGTGCTTTACAAAAAGTATTTTTTGTAACATCTAAAGACACAGATACCGAATTATCAATTGGATTTTCATCTATATTATCTGCACTAACGTTATAAGTCATTGTATACTTACCTGTTTGGGTAGTATTCAATGATTTTGACCTCGGGCTAAACATCTCGATAGCAGAATCCAATGAAGTAAGATTAGCTACAATTACGGAGTCTTCGTAAACAACAGACGCGCTACCACCTGTGGGTGTAAATGTAAGCGTTGATTTCAATTTTACATTAGTTTGATCATTAGCACCCGTATTAGCAACAAAAGCACCTGTGTAGAACTTATATGCGTCTGGGCTTCCACTTTCCATTTGTTTTAAAGGAACAGAGCCATGTCCCGGTGCTTCTGAATTAGGCATTATTGCCAAGTCATCATTGAAACCAAAACCCCATTTAGTTAATGATATAAATACTTGCTGTCCATTATTTAGCGCTTGATTCATTGAATTGCCGTCAACATCCGAAACCATAATAACAGGAATAGTAACAGAACCTCCAGAACTACCTGCACCCATACCCACAGGGCCACCGGGAATATTATTTACTATAATAACACCTTTAGCGCCTTTGTTCTGTGCATTTAATGCTTTAGCACCAAACTCGCATGTACCACGGTAAATTAATACCCATTTATCCGTTACATTATTTGTAAGTGGCCCACATGCTAAAGAATCAATAGCTTTTACCACTTCCACATTAAGCCATGAAGAATCAAGCTCACGGCCCCAAGATGGGTTCACATCAGATGAATAAGTAAAAGCTTTAGTCCCTTGCTGCGCAGCAGGAGCATTCACAAAGAACCTCGGCCCCATTAATTCAATAATTTGCGCGTCAGCCTTATTAGCTATAGCCAACAACGATAATCCCAGTACAGACTGAAGTAATTTTCTTCTCATAGTTTATTCTAGTTTTATAAAAACAGATTTACAAATTATGTTAAAATAAACACAAAACAAAAAATGACTATAAAAATTACAACCAAATCTATATTATACCAAGTTGCTTACTCAACTCCAGCATTCTGTCAATAGGTTTTTTGGCTGCGAGACGCACATCTTCAGGCATTAATATTTCTGGCAATTCATATTTAATACATAAATACAATTTCTCAAGTGTATTTAATTTCATATGAGGACAGTCATTGCAAGCGCATGCATTATCGGGTGGAGCTGCAATAAAAATTTTATCGGGCGATTTCTGCATCATCTGATGCAGGATACCCGTTTCCGTAGCTACTATAAAACTCTTCGAATCGTCCTCCTGCGTATATTTCAGCAATTGAGTAGTAGAACCTATAAAATCTGCAATCCTTAATACAGCCTCCTCACATTCAGGGTGCGCTATCAGTTTTGCTTCGGGGTGCCTTTCTTTAAGCTTAGTTATTTTTTCAAGAGAGAAAATTTCATGCACCATACATGCACCATTCCACAACACCATATTTCGGCCGGTTGTCTTATTGATATAAGCACCCAGATTTTTATCAGGGGCAAATATTATCTTCTGCTCTTTAGGCAAACTATCTACAATGGCCTTAGCATTAGATGACGTACATATGATATCACTCAAACCTTTTATACCGGCTGAACAGTTGATATAAGATATAACTATATGGTCGGAATGCTTTTCCTTGAATATTTTGAATAATGGAGGTGGGCAACTATCACTTAAAGAACAACCCGCATTAAGGTCTGGCAACAACACCTTCTTGCCGGGATTCAGGATTTTTGCAGTTTCAGCCATAAAATGCACACCTGCAAATACAATCATATCAGCATCTGTCTTTTCAGCCATTTGTGCCAGGCCCAGGCTATCGCCAATATAATCTGCAATATCTTGTATATCCGGTTCCTGGTAATAATGCGCGAGTATAATAGCATTCTTCTCTTTCTTCAACCTTTCTATCTCAGCAAAAATATCCATCGAAGGATCTACCTCAATATCCAAAAAACCTCTTTCAATCAATTTTTCTTTAGCAACATCTAAATTCACATCCATAGTAGTAGTAAAATAATTTTTTTAAAAAAAGGATTATTATCAATTAGGAGTGTGGATATGGGGAAACAAAATTGTTATTCCTATTGCAAATTAACCGTTTTTATTTAGTTCACTGCTTATTAGTTCATTATCAACACTTATACACCGCTACAACAAAGGATACCCACAGAAAATGAGCATTTGTGGATTACTCAGGTGCTTGATAAATAACCGGATGGGAATATCGTAGAACGATGTTGAAAATCGGGTTGCATTCACGAACAAAAAATGTCATTTCACTTATCCACAATTACAAAAAGGGATAAACTGACATTTTTAAATCTGCTTTTCACAACTATCCACAAAGCTGGTCTAATAACATTAATTTATTAATAGGTCGGTTTTACTTTTAAGTTAAATAAACATAAATACAATAAGTAAAATTATAATATCACGCATTATAGGTGTATTAAATTCGTATCAACACTACATAATCTCATTTTTTCGTATAAATTTGCCGTCCTTGTAATAAACAGTTTTTAAACATGTCTGTAATTCAGAAAATAAGAAGCAGGTACGCAAAACTTGCCGGCTTCGTAATAGCGCTATCACTGG
>DASWWE010000152.1:0-19401 GCA_036406055.1 Flavipsychrobacter sp.
AGGTAAAGTTGTAGCTATTTATAAGGTAAACGGAAATAATGCAAAACTTAATTTAGAGAATACTCCATCAGGTATTTATTTTATTAGATTATCTGACTCAGAAGGACATATATTAGCTACTAGAAAGTTTATTCGCGAATAAACTATTTAATATAATATTTTATAAGGCTTGCATTTAGCAGGCCTTTTCTGTTAACGACTTACAATATAGATTTAATCTATAATGTCCTGTTTAATAGGCCTTATCGCATAAAAAAAAAGACAATTAATTTTTAGATTAAACATTTTAATTTTTAAACCACGTTAAAAATTTATTATATTTGGTTACTTGTCATTTTTTAACAATTAAAATGAGTCTAATGAAAAAATTAGTTTTACTATTTTCAACAGTTGCTCTAACTGCGAATCTGCATGCTCAAGAAGCTAATGTGCCTAATGTACACAAAACGCTTATCATGAAACTGACGGCAGACTGGTGCCCTCCATGTGGTGCTTCGGGCTGGACACAAACTGAAACACTAATAGATCATGCTAAAGCTGGCTCGATAAAAGCTGTAGTAATAGCTGTACACGACCAAAGTGACCAAACTGTGTTGAATGTTACAAGCCCTTATGGTAACTTGATTTCAAATCTTGATACAAATGTTTTATATATACCTACATGGACTGTAGGCAAATTAAACATGGCACAATCTACATTAGCACAAATTGAATCAAGAGTAAACACCGTAACAACTCCTGCAGCTGAAGCCAATGTTGGTTTTGTCCCCACCTGGGCGACAGATGGTTCTTCAGTAACCGTAAAAACAACAACTAAATTCTTCGCAAATGCTACGGGTACCTATTCTGTAGGTGTTTATATAGTAGAAGATAAAGTATCTGCAAAGCAGGCTAGTCAAGGTACAGGTACTTGGCCTACTAGTAGCGCAGTGGAACATCATCATATACTGAGGGCACCAACTTCAGGTATGACTACAGCTTTTGGTACCCAATTATCGGGCACGAGCTTTACTAGCGGCCAAAAAATAGATAATACATTCACATTCCCACTGAAAGCTGGTTGGAATAAAGCTAACTTAACTGCAATCGCTGTTCTTTGGAAGAAAACTGGTTCGCAATGGGAAGTAGCGAATGTAAACGATGTAACGACCTTTGCTACTGGTGTTAATAATATTGGTGATGAGATCATAACAGGCGTTTATCCTAACCCTGCTAATGATAAATTTAATGTTGCAATTGGCCAAAGTATCAATCGCTGCACTATTAACCTTATGGATATGACTGGCAAAAAAGTAGTTGAATTGTATAATGGGGAAGTTAATAATAACGCATTTGGTATATCTTTAAATCGTCCAGCCGATCTTGCAAGTGGTACTTATCTAATGCAAATCAGCAGTGATAAGGGTGCTCAAGTTGTAAAACTGCAACTGCAATAAAAAAGCAATTTATAAATAGAAGCCTGTGTATATGCACAGGCTTTTTTTATTTATCATATCCTAATACATTATTTTTGCCGCCAGTTATGGCAAACGAGAATCAACTGCAAAGCATTATAGCCCACTGTAAGGAATACGGCTTCATCTTCCAGAGTAGCGAAATATATGATGGCCTCGGTGCCGTGTACGATTACGGCCAGTATGGTGCCGAACTGAAAAAGAACATCCGCGACTACTGGTGGAAGAGCATGACCCAGATGCACGATAACATTGTGGGTATCGATGCGGCCATCTTCATGCACCCTACGGTATGGAAGGCCAGTGGCCACGTAGATAATTTCAGCGACCCGATGATAGACAACCGCGATAGCAAAAAACGCTACCGTGTAGACCACCTGATAGAAGCCCATGCCGAGACGCTGGATAAAGAAGCGGCAGATGCCCTGCTGCAAAAAATGGATAGCCTGCTGGCTGCCGATGATTTTGCAGGCCTCAAAACGCTGATAGAGGAGAACAACATAAAATGCAGTGTCAGCGATACGGCCAACTGGACCGATGTACGCCAGTTCAACCTTATGTTCGCTACCGAAATGGGTGCTGTAGCGTCTGATAATCCAGAGGAAAACAAAGTGTACCTGCGTCCTGAAACGGCACAGGGTATCTTCGTCAACTTCCTGAATGTGCAGAAGACCGGCCGTATGAAGATACCATTCGGTATCGCCCAAACGGGTAAGGCCTTCCGCAACGAGATAGTAGCCCGTGGCTTCATCTTCCGTATGCGCGAGTTCGAGCAGATGGAAATGCAGTTCTTCGTTCGCCCCGGCACACAGAAGGAATGGTATGAGTATTGGAAAGAAACCCGCATGAAATGGCACCTGAGCCTGGGCATTCCACAGGAACATTACCGCTTTCACGACCACGTAAAACTGGCTCACTATGCCGATGCGGCCTGCGATATCGAGTACGATTTCCCGATGGGCTTCAAAGAAGTAGAAGGCATCCACAGCCGTACCGATTTCGACCTGAAGAATCACCAGCAGTTCAGCGGTAAAAAACTGACCTACTTCGATACCGAACTGAACCAGCACTATATACCATATGTAGTAGAAACATCTATAGGTCTGGATAGGACGGTGATGATGCTGCTGAGCGAGGCGTATAAAGAAGAAGACCTGAGCACCGAAGAGAAAAAAGACAGCCGCGTAGTACTGAAATTTCCACCACTGGTAGCGCCCATCAAGCTGGCCATACTGCCACTACTGAAAAAAGATGGCCTGCCCGAAATAGCCCGCGAACTGATGAATGAGTGCAGGCCATACTTCAAATGTTTTTACGAAGAGAAAGACACCATAGGCAAGCGCTACCGCAGGCAGGATGCCATAGGCACCCCTTTCTGTGTAACGATAGACCACCAGACAAAAGAAGACCAAACCGTTACTATACGCTACCGCGATGAAATGAAGCAGGAACGCATACACATATCGCAGGTAAGGGAATTGGTAATGAAAGCCATACAAGCATTTTAAATACATACGCCGGTTAATACCCGGCGTTTATTTTTTATGGATACGCAACAACAGGTAAACGAAGCCCTGCAGCGCGACTGGGGCATACAGCTACCCGCTACCTATACGGAAGCTGAAATACTTCAGGCACTGGCATTGAGAGTAGCGGCGCTGGTAGAACAAAGCCCTGAAGCCTTCTTCCAGCTTATGTACCGGCTAGATATACCGGAATCGAAGCTCAATGCCACGGTGCAGGATGCCGATGCGGCCATGCACGTAGCGCGCCTTATATACAACCGCCAGTTGCAGAAAATAGAAAGCCGGCAAAAATATCGCCGCGATGATACCGATCCTGATGCAGATACAGATTTGAGATGGTAAATTTTGTAACTTTATAGTTCACCCATATTTTAATATGAAGCATATTCTGCCACTGCTATTATTAGTAGTTACTATTAGTGCATGTAAAAAGAAGCCCGATCCGCTAACCCCGGAGGTACCGGTAACTAAAAATGCGAATGGCGAATTGCGCATCAGTATTTCGCATGTAGCAGGCAACCAGGCATTGCAGGCTGGCAAAGGCTGGTATAAAACTGAAAATGGAGATTCATTGCAAATAGACAGGCTGCTGTATTTCCTTTCCAATTTCAAACTGGTAAAAGCAGATGGCAGCATGTATATAGAGCCTGAAAGTTATTACCTGGTGCAGCATAAAAATGATACAGACTTTACTATAGTGATAGAAGATGTGCCACCGGGCCAGTATTCCAAACTGGTATTCTTGCTGGGCGTAGATAGTGCCCGTAATACCAGCGGTGCCCAAACCGGCGCATTAGACCCCAACAGCGGTATGTTTTGGGATTGGAATACCGGCTACATCATGGCCAGGTTAGAGGGTAAGTCGCCACAGTCTACCAATCATGGTTCTGTTATCTACCACCTTGGTGGCTATAAAGGTTTTTACAGTGTGCTGCGGGAAATATCGCTGGATGCGGCAATGAAGATAGAAGTAGGAAAGCCTGTAAATATGCACATAAAGGCCAATGCACTGGAATGGTTTAAAACGCCTAATAAAATAGATATTGCGAAGACATCTGTAATGATGAGCGCAGGGCCCAATGCTTCAAAGCTGGCAGATAACTGCGCCGATATGTTTAAAATAGACCATATAGATTAGTGATGAAAAGAATTGTTTTTTCAGGTATAGCTATATGTTTCAGCATACTGGTAACTATGCAGGCTTGTAAGCCCGACCCTAACCTGGATGTCGTGGCCGATGCGCCCTTTGGGTTCACCGTGCCTGAAGGTTGGCCCAAGCCTTTTTACAATTTTGAGAATAATGCCGTAACGAAGCCGGGCTTCGAACTGGGGCGTAAATTGTTTTATGACCCGCGCCTGTCGCGCACCAACGAGGTGTCTTGCGGTAGCTGTCACCAGCCATCCGCAGCCTTTGCACAGCTCGATCATCCCATTAGCCACGGTGTAGAAGATAAACTGGGTACGCGCAACTCGCCATCCATATTCAACATGAACTGGCACACCAGCTTCTTTTGGGATGGTGGTGTAAACCACCTGGAAAGCCAACCCATTAACCCCATTCAAAACCCGGTGGAAATGGATGAAACGCTGGATAATATCATAGCCAAGTTGAAAGCCGATGCCAATTATCCTAAAATGTTCAAAGCCGCCTTCGGCGATGAAATGATCAATTCGCAACGCATATTCAAAGCCTTTGCCCAGTTTATGGGTATGATGGTATCCAGCAATGCCAAATATGATAAATATAAAAGGGGCGAAGCGGGTGCGTCCTTTACGGCAGCAGAGCAGGCGGGTTATACCGTATTTAAAAACAATTGCGCTACCTGCCACGTAGAGCCCCTGTTTACCGATTTCTCATTTCGTAACAATGGCTTAGCGCCTACCAGTGCAAACGATACCGGCAGGGCACATATTACTCAGGATGCTGCAGACAAGTATAAATTCAAAGTGCCATCGCTGCGCAACCTGCGCTATACATGGCCCTATATGCACGATGGCCGGTACAATAACCTGGACGATGTATTGAACCACTATACAAAAGGTATTACGCAATCTGGCACGCTCGATCCGCTATTGAAAGATGGTATACAACTTACTGACCAGGAAAAATCGGACCTGTTGGCTTTTCTGAATACACTGAATGATGAAGAATTTGTGAAGGATCCGAGATTTCAGGAAGTGAACTAAACTAAACTAAACTAAACTAAACGGTATTAAACGATACAGCATTAAAAAAAGAGACCCGGATTAATCCAGGTCTCTTTTTATGTCTTTAATTTCTATTACTTCTATAAATTTCTTCGTAGGATAGGTTTCACATACCTCACCTTCGCCATCTGCGGCATATTTTACTTTTACCCTGTAACCATCGTGCTGGTAAGCGCTGGGTAGGTAGCTGGGCCTCACCAGCTTGCCATCTTCCAATAACAACAGAAAGCCACAACCGCCTTTAGCTATATCTCCCGAATCGGTAACGGTAGCCTTTTTCATATCCTTATCCTTCTTGCACGATGATACCGCCACAACCGAAAGCAACATAAAAGCCGATAGTAAATATTTACGCATGATGTAAATCGTTTGATACAAATTTGGCTATGAAAATACTAAAAACTTTTAAAGGTGCAATCATGCCGTAAACTTATATCCGATACCCCTAACCGAATGGAAATGACGGGGGTTACGGCTGTCTTTTTCAAAGTATTTACGGAAATTAAGAATGAAGTTGTCTATCGTGCGGGTGGTGGGGTACACATTATAGCCCCATACTACCTGTAATATATGTTCGCGAGATACCACTTGCCCCTCATGTTCTATCAGCAGCTTCAGCAGGGCAGCCTCTTTTTTACTCAATTCCTGGGTTTTGCCTTTTATGTCTTTACACTCATGCGCTGCAAAATCTATAGAACAGCCATCAAATTCATATACATCGGGTATAGACTGGGGGGCTTTTATCTTTTTATCCTTCACCAGCAGTTTATCCACGCGTAGTAGCAGCTCTTCCAGGTTGAAGGGTTTTGTCATATAGTCGTCGCCGCCTTTTTTCAATCCTTCCACCCTGTCGGCACCCGTATTTCGGGCCGATAAAAACATGATAGGTACATCATTGTGCTGCATGCGTATGGTTTCACAAACCGTTATGCCATCCATATCCGGCAGCATGATGTCCAGTATTATCAGGTCAAAGTGTTCATTTTTCACCATTTTGATGACCGCAGGGCCATTATCGGCAGTAGTTACTTCATAACCTTCCAGTTCCAGGTTTAGTTTCAGGGCTTCCCGCAGGCTCTCTTCGTCTTCAACAACCAGTAGCGATGCTTTTTTTTCTTTCGTAATCATAACGGTTCTGTTTTCTTGATATAAAAATAATGACAATTGGTATCGTGTGTCAATACCAGTGCACAGATATGGTTATTTCATGACAATGCAAAAATTGTTTAATATAAAAGTCTGTTTAAAAACAATTCGTAAATAGACTGTGTAAGAAGTTTGCTCATTCAAAAAAATCGCTACCTTTGCCGTCCATTTTGCGGGTGTGGTGAAATTGGTAGACACGCTAGACTTAGGATCTAGTGCTGCGAGGCTTGGGGGTTCGAGTCCCTCCACCCGCACTAAAAAATGATAGCCGATACATGTATCGGCTTTTTTTAAACCTCTAAAAAACAATAAACAATATGGCTACGGTAACACGTGAAAATATTGGTAACCTGCACGACAAAATAGTAGTAAAACTGGGCAAGGAAGACTATATGCCTACGTTTGAAAAATCGTTGAAGCAGTATGCTAAAAATGCAAACGTGCCGGGTTTCCGTAAAGGGAATGTACCTGCGGGTATGGTGCGTAAGATGTATGGCCAGTCTATCTTTGGCGATGAGGTACTGCGCGCGGCAGGCACTAAGCTGGAAGAATACCTGAAGAACGAATCAGTTGCCATATTTGCACAACCAATGATACTGCCGAACGAGCAGCCATTGAAGCTGGATATGAATGATCCGCAAGAAGTTGATTTCTCTTTTGAAATAGGCCTGAAACCTGAAATAGAGATCACCCCGCTGAAAAATAAAACTGCGCTGACACGCTACAAAGTGATCGTGTCTGACAAGATGATAGAAGATGAAGTAGAACGCATCAAACGCCGCTACGGCAATGCTGAAACACAGGAAGCTGTGACCAGTAAAGATGATATCATCTATTCTAAATACGAGCGTTGCGATGCAGATGGCAATGTGCTGCCTGAATCGCAAATGGTGGAAGACACCGTGCTGCTGGAAAAGCTGCCTGCTAAACTGCAGGATATGCTGATGGGAAAGAAAAATGAAGAAACACTGGTTATCCGCCCTTCAGATGTTTGTACGGCTGAAGAGTTGGAAGGCTTCCTGAAAGACCCGCTGAAACAAGGTGCTGAGGCAGCTGATTATTATTACAAACTAACCATCACACGCGTAGCCAAACTGATACCGCGTGAGTTGGATGCTGAACTGTTTGCCCAGCTGTTTCCTAATGATGAGATAAAAGACGAAGGCACTTTCAAAGAGCGCATCCGCCAGGAACTGTCACGCGAATACGACCGCGTAGGCCGCGAGCGTTTGCACAATGAAATGTATGAATTGCTGGTGCATCAAACACCCATACAGCTACCTGTAGATTTCCTGAAACGCTGGTTGAAAGAAGGTGGCGAAAAACCAAAGAGTGCTGCTGAAGTAGAAAACGAATTCGGTGGTTTCGATCATCAACTGCGCTGGACACTGATATCTGATAAACTGATAGGCGACAATAATATATCTGTAAGCCTTGAAGAAGTGAAAGACCACGTAAAGGCACAGGTTCTGGGCTACTTCGGCATGGCATCTGATGACGATGCACCTTGGCTGGAAAGCTATATGCAGAAGGTAATGAAAGACAATAAGACAATGGATGAAACATACCGTCGCCTGTTGTTCGATAAACTATTCCAATTCCTGGAAACACAATTCAGCATTGCTGAGCAGGAAATAAGCGAAGAGGAATTCTATAAATTACAAGATCCGCACGCTGCCCACCATCACCACCATTAATAGTGTTACATATCTATTATACAATAAGGCTTGCATATGCAAGCCTTATTTCGTTTTAGTGTATTTGAAGTCTATTTGCTTTTCTTTCCCTGCTTCTTTAGATGGGCCGCTGATATAGGCATGTATACTTGTTGCAGATGTTCTGATATATCCTATTCGTTGAGGAAAGTCGTGCGTTTTATTCTCAAATATCATAGAAGTATCTGTAGCGTTGGTTAGTCTAAAACGTATCTCTTTACCTTCATTCTGGTTGCTAACAGTGGGTATATACCACCAGGTATTATCGTTGCGTATTAATTTTATATGCTCGTAGCTGGCAGTATCGCCGAGGGCAGCAGGAAGGCGCTAAAGCCTTGAAAAAGGGTATCGTTTACCCGTTGCCACGATTCCCTGGTGATGCCTTTCGGGGAGTGCATCTCCCAGTCGCCCGGTAGCCATGCTGCTTTTAGCTGTGTCTGTGCAGATGCTGTTTGCATTGCCGGCAGGCAACAGAGCAATAAAATATATCGGTAGTGCATCATGCAGGTTATATCCGTGCCCTCCACGGCAGGTCTTGTGCGCCATTGATATGCGCTATATAGCGTGCCAGCACAAAGAGGAAGTCTGATAACCTGTTCAGGTACCTTACTATAAGGTCTGGTATCGGCTCCTGGTGCTCCATCATGCCTACACAAATGCGCTCGGCCCGGCGGCATACACAGCGCGCTACATGGCAGGTAGAAGATGCCAGGTTGCCGCCCGGTATGATGAACGAACGCATTTCAGGCAGCGATTCATTCATTTCATCTATACGCTGTTCCAGCCATATTACATCTTCTTCATGCACATCGGGCAGTTTCATTTTTACTTCTTTATCGGGCGTAGTAGCCAGTACAGAACCTACGGTAAAAAGCCTGTCCTGTATCTCGCGTATCCATCCACTCAGTTTTTCATCGCCTGCCATGTCGTTTACCATGCCCAGGTAAGAATTCAGCTCGTCAACCGTGCCGTATGCCTCTATGCGTATATGGCTTTTAGGTACGCGCACGCCGCCTATCAGGCTGGTGCTGCCCTTATCGCCTGTTTTGGTATATATCTTGAATGCCATCTTGTTAGTTTGTTATTGCAGCAGTAACTTCTCTGCGTTTATCTGTTTCTACCACGCCATCGCGTATTCTTACTACACGGTGGGTATAGTTTGCAATGTCTTCTTCATGGGTTACCAGCACTACCGTATTGCCCTGCTCATGTATCTTGCCGAACAGTTCCATGATCTCTACCGATGTTTTGGTATCCAGGTTACCGGTTGGTTCATCGGCCAGTATCAGCGATGGGTTATTTACAAGCGCACGGGCTATAGCTACACGCTGGCTTTGCCCGCCCGATAGTTCATTGGGTTTGTGATGCGCACGTTCTGCAAGGCCCACTTTATCCAGTATCGCGCGGGCGCGTTCTTCGCGTTCCTGCTTGCCTACACCCGCATATATCAGGGGCAGGGCCACATTTTCCCATGCCGTTAGCCTTGGCAGCAGGTTGAATTGTTGGAACACAAAGCCTATTTCCACATTGCGCACTTCGGCCAATTCATCATCCCCCATACGGCTCACATCCTTGCCATTCAATATATACTGTCCGCTGGTGGGTGTGTCCAGGCAGCCTATAATGTTCATCAGGGTCGATTTTCCCGAACCCGATGGCCCCATCAGGGCTACATATTCATTGCTCGATATTATCAGGTCTATGCCTTTCAATACAGGTAGTTCCTGTTTCCCAAGGTAATAGCTTTTGCGTATGTCTTTCAGGCTGATGACTTCTTTCATGCGGATGGTGTGTGCCATTTCAAAAATACAGATAATTTTACGCTTTGCTTTCTACTGTTATGCTCTCTTTCCCCAATTGTAAAATAAATATTGGCCTGTACATTACCGCCAGGCGATCGGATGGCTACCACAACCTGGAAACGGTGTTCTACCCCGTAGCATTGACGGATGTGCTGGAAATAGTACCGGCCGATGTTGCCGATATACACCTGCATGGAAAGGGTATAGCAGACAATAAGCATGATAACCTCATCTGGAAAGCGTATGAACGGATGCGCTCCCGTTTCCCCGCAATAAGTACGCTTGATATTCATTTGCTGAAGAATATACCCATGGGTGCGGGCATGGGTGGTGGTTCGGCCGATGGGGCTTTTATGCTCCGTATGCTGAATGATTATTACAAACTTGGCCTTGAAAAGCAGGAACTGGCTGCTATAGCATTAGAACTGGGTAGCGATTGTCCCTTCTTTATTTACAATACCCCACAGTTTGCCACCGGCAGGGGAGATGTAATGCAGCCTGCCACGGTAGACCTTTCGGCATACAGCATACAGCTCATTTGTCCCGATGTGCATATTTCTACCGCCGCAGCATTTAAAATGATAACACCCAAAGCGGCACCCTTCGACCTGCGCCGCCTGCAAGAGATACCTATCGAGCAGTGGGTGGAATATATGAGTAACGACTTTGAAGAGCCGGTGTTTGTACAGCATCCAGCCCTGGCAGCTATCAAGCAGCAATTATATAACCAGGGGGCTGTTTATGCCTCTATGAGCGGTAGCGGCAGTACGCTGTATGGTATTTTTGAGAAGGGTAAACGTGCTGAGATAACGTCTGACCTGGCTTTTGAGAGCCATTATATAGAATAGAAATAGCCGCTTGCGTAACAAGCGGCTATTGAATATAGTAACGGTAGCTTATTTTACTTCAGCAACCAGTTTTTTGAAAGCTTCCGGCTCATTCATAGCCAGGTCAGCCAGTACTTTACGGTTCAGTTCGATGCCTTTAGCAGACAGTTTACCCATAAATTGAGAATAGCTGATACCTTCTTCACGAACAGCTGCGTTGATACGTGCTATCCAAAGAGCGCGGTAATCGCGTTTTTTGATTTTACGACCTACATATTTGTAACCAAGGCCTTTTTCAAGTACGTTTTTGGCTACTGTATATACGTTTTTACGTTTGCCGTAGAAACCTTTGGCTTGTTTCAGTATCTTCTTCCTTCTCGCGCGTGATGCAACCGCATTTACCGAACGTGGCATATCTTAATTATTAATTCGTTTTACTTAAAAATGTTTAATTAGCGCAGGCCCAGCATGCGTTTTACCAGGTTCTCGTTCGCTGGGTGAACGAAAGCAGCCTGGCGCAGGTGGCGTTTGCGCGTTTTAGATTTTTTGGTCAGCAAGTGGCTCTTAAAAGCCTTATACCTGCGTATTTTGCCCGTACCTGTCAGTTTAAACGTTTTTTTAGCACGGGAGTGAGTCTTCACCTTTGGCATGTTCTCAATTTTGGGATGGCAAAGGTAACACTTTTTTAAAATCAACCAAATATTAATTTAAGTTTTGTTGGCTGTGTTACCATTGTTGTGCAAATATCGTATAAAATTCTGTTGTTTAGTTTTTTATAATCCTTCCTTCAAATTCGCGCAAATCACTATTTTTACGGCATATGCCACTATTACGATTCAGGGTTTTTTGGGAGGAAGATGACCTGGTGTACAGGGATATAGAGATACGCCCTACACAAACATTTCTGGAATTTCATAAAGCAATTATTTCCGCCTACGAGTTCGATGGAAAGCATCCGGCATCGTTTTTTGAAAGCAACGAGCGCTGGCAAAGAAGCCGCGAACTGAATTCGGAAGTGCTTGTAAACAAGAAAGATGCGCCTGCATTGTCTATGATGCGCACACCGGTTTCTGCATTGGTGGCTACGCCTGACCAGAAATTTATATATGAATATGATCCTGTAAAGAAGTGGACATTCCTGGTAGAGCTTATCGGCGTATCGAAAGATGAAGACCCTAAGCGTACGTATCCTTTCGTATTGCGTAAAGAGGGTGTAGCACCTGCACAATATGGTGTAAAAGGCGTGAACCTGGATAAACTGCTGGAGGTAGAAGAGAAATATGACCTTGGTGCCGATGAAATGGCAGAAGGTTTTGGCAGCGAAGGTGAAGAAGGCGGTGGTAACGAAGGCTTCGATACCGGAGGCAGCAACAGCGATAGCTACGACGAATAACATATATTGGCAGCTTACAACAAAACGGTATACATCATTTGCGGGCCCACAGCTGTGGGCAAAACGGCTATTGCCATCAGCCTGGCGCAATACTTGAATACAGCCATCATATCGGCCGATAGCCGCCAGTGCTACAAGGAAATGACCATCGGCACGGCAAAGCCTGCTGCCGATGAATTGCAGGCTGTAAAGCACTATTTCATCAATTCCCATTCGGTAGTCAATAATCTTACAGCTGCCGATTATGAAACACTGGCATTGGGCTATCTCAATGAAATATTTGCTGCTGCAGATACGGCAGTAGTATGCGGTGGTACCGGCTTGTATATCAAGGCCCTGTGCGAAGGGCTGGACGAAATGCCGGCCGTCAACGATGCTATAG
Organism: Flavipsychrobacter sp.; assembly: GCA_036406055.1. Classification (GTDB taxonomy): domain Bacteria; phylum Bacteroidota; class Bacteroidia; order Chitinophagales; family Chitinophagaceae; genus Polluticoccus. The sequence continues at coordinate 12,454 of DASWWE010000152.1, forward strand.
CCGCTGAAGTGCAGCAGCAGTACGATGCACATGGCATAACATGGCTGCAGCAAACCGTGCGGGAAGAAGACCCCGCTTTTTTTGCTGTAGGCGAAGTGCAAAACCCTGCACGCCTGTTGCGCGCCCTAACCTTCAAACGCTCTACGGGCGAAAGCATTACCAGTTTCAGGAAAGGAGCGGCCAAACAACGCGATTTTAATATGGTGAAAATAGGCTTGGAGCTACCGCGCGAAGAGTTGTACAACCGCATCAATCACCGGGTAGATATGATGATGGCGGCAGGCTTGCTGGACGAAGTAAAGGAGTTATACCCGCTGCGCAAACTAAAAAACCTGCAAACCGTAGGCTATGCCGAACTGTTTGATTTTATAGACGGGCAATGCACCCTTGCCGAAGCAGTGGAGAAAATAAAACAGAACACCCGCCACTACGCCAAACGCCAAATGACCTGGTTCAAAAAGGACAAAGAAGTAAGATGGTTGGATGCTGATGCTGCAGATATTATTACAAGTATACTGACCAACTGACTACCGTGTACCCCATCCCATCGAACGGATGCGCAGTAACGCATACAACTTCAGCAAATACAAGTAAATGCCCATAGCAAAGCGGTACAGGCTGTAACTTATCACTTTTACGATAGAACGTTTGTTACGCACCATTAGTGCTATCAGGTAAACGGCAGCAAGAACGTAGAAAAACCTCAATTGCAGCAGTGTTACTAACAAAACTACCTGCAGCGGCACCGAAAGGAAAAAAGATATTACATCTAAAGCAGAGAACAAACGTACCCAGCCCGATACGCCTTCCAGGAAAATGGCACGCACCTGGTAAATGATGCCGGTTTTAAAGGTACGCTGCACTTTTCCCTTGTACTGGTCAAATGTAAATCTTTCATGCGTTACCGCTACGCCATATATAGTGTAGCTTTTGCCCTGCTGCAACGCCATATTGGTAATGCTTTTGTCTTCACCGGCCATCATAGGCTTTCCTAAAAAGCTATCATTTTTATAAGCTTCCAACACACTGATAATAAAGCTGTATTTAGCGAACATGAATGCGCCGTTACAGTTCACCGTTGCACCCATCCTGCTTTCAAACAGGCGTTTGTAGTAGTTTGAATGATAGCTTGTATTGATGTAGGTATTCAGGAAATCATCTTTAAAATCTTTTAGTGTAATGCGTACACCAAATACATTGCCATCGGCATGCATGCGTATGAATTGCAAGCTGGTCTCTATAGCAAGGTTGTCAAAGCAAATATCAGAATCGATACACAATACATAATCTATAGGTTGCAATGCTGAAATGCCAATTATCTGCGACCTGCGCAGCCCCAGGTTCGTTTCATTTCTTATGATGCGCACCTTATCTGCATAGGTTTTTTCTATTTGCACGGGTTTCAGGCTGCAATCATCCACTATTATTATTTCTTTGGCCTGGCTGGTACTGTTAAAAATACTATCCAGCAGCGCTGTTATATTTTCTTCTTTTTCATTGTACGAACAGATGATAATGGAAAAATCAGGTAGTGTTTTCGTTGTTGTTAAAGTAGCGTGCTGTTGCTCGCGTAGCAGGTGTGTATTATATAAATAACAAAACCTCAGTATCAGAAAAGGCACAGAAATCAGCAGAAAATAGTTTTCAAAAATGCCGCAATAAAGTATTAATAGCGATGAGGAAACAGTAATAGCAAAGTCTATATAAAACCTTTTATTTCTGTTTATATTGTCAATAAGACTTGTTATCATTTCTGCCTGCTGGAATGCAATAATATAAAAGTTTTCCCTGGCAGCGTAATTGTTATCCTATTCGTGTTTTTTATACACCGGCATTACTTCATCAATAGGGCCGTCCATTTTTATTAAGCCATTTTCCAGCAGTATCAGCCGTTTACAAAAAGAACGTATGATATCCTCGTGGTGGCTTACAATAATGAGGGTTTTACCCGTTAGTATTTGTTGCAGGTAGCGTATCACTTTTTCTTTAAAAAAGATGTCGCTGCCGGAGAAGACTTCGTCCAATACATAAATGTCTGCCGGCAGGTGTAGCGCCACACTGATGGCCAGCCGGGTGCGCATACCTGTTGAATAAAATTTGACAGGGGTATCTATCGTTTGTATTTCGCTGAATGCTATGATCTGCTCTTCATGTTCAGCCACCATGTGTTTAGATTTGCCTAGCGCGGTGCCGTGCAGGTATATGTATTCGCGCCCTGTCAGGTCGCCCAGTATATCGCCTTGTGCAAATACTTGTATGATGTCGCCTTCTACTCTTAGTTTGCCGCTACTGGGTTCTGTTATACCACTAAGTAGTTGCAGCAGGGTAGTCTTGCCCGCTTTATTACGTCCCAGTACGCCTACATGCTCGCCAGGCTTGATGGTTATGCTGATATCCTTGAGTATGGTATCGTAGCCTGTTTCTATTCTCTCTCTCTTTAGCAAAGCCACCATCTTAAAAAAAAGACTTCTCAATACATATTTACCTATGTACTTCTTCTCCTTCGATTTGAACCTCTTAGATACGTGCTCCAGTACTATCATGCGCGATTATATGTAGTCGGCTATACGTTTTTCATACCGTGCAAATACTGCATAACCTAAAAAGAAGACGAACAGCGAAATGCTCATTCCCTTGGCCAGCAAGTACCACGGTGTCTGCTCATGAAATAATATGGAGCGTGAAGCCTGTATCACAGATACCATAGGGTTCAGTGTATAAAGTCGTATCCACTTATCGGGTACCACACCTATTTTATATACGATAGGCAGGCTATACAGGCCCAGTGGCACTACAAATTTCAATAGGTGCCTGATATCGCGATACACAATGCAGGGAATAGTAAACAACAGACCCATGCCTACAGAAAACAATACAATTTGCAGCATTAGTATGGGCAGCACCAATACGCTGATGCCAGGTGCCCTGCCTACCAGCAAGGCTACGATAAAAAGGAATACTAAGCCGAATAAGAACTCGACCAACTTTAATAATACCAGCGAAAATGGTACAATGATGCGGGGAAAATTGGTGCGTTTTATCAGTTGTGGCTCTTTAGGGAAAATATCCAGCACTTCAAGAAACACATCTCTGAAGAACAACCATGGAAGCATACCGCTATAGATAAACAGGAAATACATTTTCCGGCTGATGCCTACATCGAAGGCCATTCCAAAAAAAACAGTATAAACGATGGTAGTTATCAGCGGGCTCACAATGATCCACCCAAGGCCGATATAAGAGTGTTCGTATTTATTTTTTATCCATTTCTTCGACATAAGCACCAATAGGTCCTTATACCGGATAATACTTTTAATACTTTCAGCAAATGAGGCTTTTTGCGGATAGATAATCATTCGTATCGCTAAGTTACCGCCATTTTTTACATAGCATATAGCGCCTGTTAACAAAATATTTTTTTAATAAAAGGTACTTTGTAATGCATAGTACTAAGTTTTTGCATAGATTTGTGTTATAAACAGAAGAGATGAATGTAGAGAATACGGAATCGCAGATGCGCAAAGGCTTGCTGGAGCTGTGTATACTGGGCATCATCCAGAAGGAGCAGGAAGCATACCCCAGCGATATACTCGAGCAATTAAAACAGGCCAGGCTGGTGGTGCTGGAAGGCACACTATACCCCTTGCTTACCCGTCTTAAGAATGCAGATATGCTTACATACCGCTGGGAAGAATCTACTTCCGGCCCGCCACGCAAATACTATGCATTGACAGAAACTGGGCGAAGCTTTTATACGCAGCTGAAGCAGACCTGGGATGAATTAAGCACCGCAGTAAATCATTTAACCACAACTATATAAAAATACCATTATGCAAAGGATCATACAGATAAACATCGCAGGCCGCGTCATCTCTATGGAAGAGGAGGCCTACCAGCACCTTAAAAATTATATGGCCAGCCTCGAACGCCAGTTTCTGAACGAACCTGGCAAGGATGAAATAATACTGGATATAGAATACCGCATCGCAGAGCTCTTCTTCTCAAGGCTGGATGCCGGCGCACCGGCTATTGATAAGGCCGATGTGCAGAAGGTGATAGATACACTGGGCAATGCTGCCGACCTGAATGAAGATAACAGTCAGCAGGCACCTAAGCAATCTTACCTGCCGGTGCATTACATGCCTCAAGGTAGTTATAACCATAGCAGCAGCCGCAGGCTTTTCCGCAATCCCAAAGACAAAATAATAGGTGGTGTGTGCAGTGGCGTGGCCAACTATTTTGACATAGACCCGGTAATAGTACGCCTGATTTTTGCAGTGCTATTCCTCACAATGGGCATCGGCTTGCTGGCCTATATACTGGCATGGATCATCATACCTGTGGCCAAAACCCCTGCCGACCTGGGGTTTATGACCACAGGCACCCCCATGAATTTTCATACCATGCAGCGTAATATGGCAGAGGAACTGAATGACTTGAAGAAAAGAGGTGAAGAGATGAGCCGTGAGCTGCGGGATTTCTTTAACAAGAAGAAATAGTTTAATGGAATAAATATGAACATTTCGGCTCGTCTTTCTGATAGATACAATATTTTGAATGCAATTTTAAATTGATTTATAGAATGATGACGTTGCATGTAAAATATGAAGATCAGAAGATAATAGTGTGCGATAAAGATGCTATTTATGGATGGATCATTTTTGATGAGAATAATATTGAAGCTACGCTCCATGTAACCGGAAAAGTGTTAAAAGCAGCTAGGGGTCAGGATAAAAATATTATCCTGAAGCACGACGATGTCAGCCTTTTTACTTTCAAGTTCGATTATCTATGGGGTGGTGCTGAACTGGTATCAGATGGTGCAGATACCGGCTATGATATAAAAGGCCGCTGGTTTAAACCCGGTACCAGGCTTACAGATGAAAATGATAAAGACCTGGTAATAGCTGTTAAAAAAGACAATGGGTTAGAAGTGACAATAGCAGATGTAAATATATCTCCCGTTATGGTAATGGCTACTATATATTACCATATCTATACATCCGGTAGCAAGACCAGATCCGTATTAATGGCCGGTTTGGGATAATAAAACGATTGATAGAGAAGACCTTAAATAAAAAAGCCGCCCGAAGGCGACTTAAAGCTTGTGGAGGATAACGGAGTCGAACCGATGACCTCTTGCATGCCATGCAAGCGCTCTAGCCAGCTGAGCTAATCCCCCATGGTTGGGGTGCAAATATAGATTGCCTGCGCAGGTTATCCAAATTTGTTACTAACTTTAGTAGCAAAGCAGCAACAGATATGTGGAAGCAGATTTTGACGTATTTCTATATCAGGAAACGGGACCCCGGTGCGCCTCGCGATATGAGTATTAAATTCATGCATGGCATGAACCGCATTTCGCTGTTTATGTTTCTTATTGCTATCATTGTAATGATAGTAAGGCTTATCAGGCATTAGCAGTTTCAATGATCTCTTTGGCGGCAATGGCCGATGCATGGCTATCGCCCAGCAGGTGCCATAGCTGCGCATAGTCTGCCTTCAACCGGGCAATATGGGCTTCGTCGTTCAGTATCAGCGATAGCTCCCTTTTCAGGTTCTGCTCATTTAGTTCGTGCTGTATCAGTTCTGTCACCACCGGCTTATCCATTATCAGGTTCACCAGCGATATGTATTTTATCTTCACCAGCTTTTTGGCCAGCCAGTAAGATATAGGGTTGCCCTTGTAGCACACCACCTGCGGCACACCAAACAGTGCCGTTTCCAGCGTAGCGGTGCCACTGGTAACCAATGCTGCCGCCGATTGTTTCAGCAGGTTATATGTTTGTCCCTTTGCCAGCAATACATGTGCATCGCCTATCAGTTGTTGGTATAATTCATCGGGTTGCGATGGAGCCTGTGCTACTATGAACTGGTACTGCGAAAAATGCTTTACCATGTGCAGCATTTCGGGTAGCTTCACCTTTATTTCCTGGGCACGGCTACCGGGTAGCAGGGCTATTATAGGCTTGTCTGATAAGGGTTGTACAGGCACGTCATTCCTTTCATGTGCCACCACTTCTATCAATGGGTGGCCTACATAGGTAGTCTTATAATCCCAGGTTTTGTAAAAGTCTACCTCGAAGGGCAGTATCACCAGCATTTTATCTACATCACGCTTCAGCTTCTTTACCCTGTTCTCCTTCCACGCCCATACCTGTGGCGATATGTAGTATACTACTTTTATCCCTTGCTGCCTGGCCCATTCGGCTATACGCATATTAAACCCGGGATAGTCTATCAGCACCAGCACGTCCGGTTTGTAAGCAGCAATGTCTTTTTTACAGAAGTCTATATTGCGAAGTATCGTGCGAAGGTGCATCAATACTTCTACAAAGCCCATAAAGGCAAGGTCGCGGTAATGTTTTACCACGGTAGCGCCGGCTGCTTCCATGCGGTCGCCGCCCCAGCATCTTATTTCCGCCTTGTTATCTTGCTGATGCAGTTCCTTTATCAGGTTGCTGCCGTGCAGGTCTCCACTGGCCTCTCCCGCAATGATGTAGTAGCGCATACTACCATACAAACTTTAGCAATACAATAAGTACCGCATACAGGATGGTTGCTATCAGTACCCCGCGTGCAGAAAGGTCCAGGCGTTTATTGGTAAAGAATATGAAAGGGATAATATTCATGAGTATAGAAAGGCTCAAAACCGTAGCAGCCTTGTCGTGCGTGCGCATCAGGTAACGGGTAAAGTCGCCGAAACTGTAATTGTGAAACAGTATCAGGTATACAATAAAGAAACCTATAACAGGCATTACCACACCGGCGGCAAAGCCAAACAAAGGTACGTTACGTTTCATAGCCGTAAATATAACGCTAATATACAAGTCAAAAATTCATTTTTGTACATGGAACATTGAAAGATGTACATTTGTTGTCGATATAGAAACATAAAGCCAAATGAATTTTCACCTAAAGAATCTGCCGGAACGTACACAGAAGCCA
>DASWWE010000153.1:0-14515 GCA_036406055.1 Flavipsychrobacter sp.
AACACTGGAAGATAGTGCCGATAATACCTGGCAGATAGGGCCGCCGAAGAAAGCCATTTTCGACAGTGCTGCAACATTTCCTAATGTGCTGGTAACGGATACACTTAACAATTATCCCCCGGAAGATACTTCTGTCTTTACGTTTAGGCAATATAGGGATGGAATGCATGGAATAGTCGCTGTACGCTGGAAACAAAAATTGGACATGGTAAAAGGGCATGCCGGTGGCTTTGTAGAATACTCATCAGATACCGGTAAAACGTGGAAAAATATATTTAATGACCCGGATGTGTACAAATTCTATGGATTCGATACATTGAATGTAGATACGCTCAGCAATGGCGCATATGCATTTACCGGTACAGATACTACATGGAAAGACATCTGGCTTTGCTTCGAATATTCATCCTCGTTTTCTTTCCCGGACACCATGCTGTTCCGGTTTACATTTGTTTCCGACACCAGTAGCACTACAGGTGAAGGGTGGATGATAGATAATATAATGGTGCATAATACGATTTTCCATACTGTAAAAAGCGCAACGCATGGCAAGGCTATAAAGGTATACCCTACAGTTACCCAAGGCAAGGTTACCATAGATATTGACCGGCAGGTGGATGAACAGGCATTTAAGAACATTTCTTTACTTAACAGCGATGGTAAATTATTGAAGCAATATCAACCATTGGGTTCTACATATAGCATTGATATTGGTAATTACGCTTCCGGTATATATTATCTCAAAATAACGACAGATAAAACCTCGTTTTCATATCCCGTTCAGCTAAGCAAATAGCATGCGTTGTAGTATACTACTGGTACTTGTAATGGCATTAGGCATGTTTAGTTTTCGTAATCATAAAACTACTACCTACAAGTTCCCGCAATTAGCAGCTTTTCCCCCCATGCCTGTAGCAGTAGATAATCCTGTTACAGTCGATGGTGTGGAATTGGGCAGGTTTTTATTTTATGATACCATCTTGAGTAAGGATGGAACGCTCTCCTGTGCAAGCTGCCACAAACAGGAAAATGCATTTAGCGGTGCCCCGGAAGCTTTTAATAAAGGCTTCAACGGGGCGCTGCAAAAACGTAATACACTGCCCTTGTTCAACCTTGCCTGGCATCCTCGTTTGTTTTGGGATGGCAGGGTAGAGAGCATAGAAGAGCAGGCTTTTCACCCTGTTCGCACGCACGATGAAATGAATCTGGATTGGGAAGAAGCTGCCAGGCGGGTAAGCACCAATAGGTTTTATAAAGCACGGTTTCAAAAGGTCTTTCCGGGAGAAAGTATTGACAGCATAACCATTGCCAAAGCATTAGCCCAGTTTGAACGGACACTGTTATCCTACCGGTCAAAATTTGATGCTTTCATTGCTGGTAAGGCAACGCTAACACAAGAAGAAGCTGAAGGATTTGAAATTATAAATGATATGACCCGCGGCGACTGCCTGCACTGCCATTCTACAGATGCGGATGCATTGGGTACCACGTTAGCGTTCAGTAATAACGGATTGGACACAGCTACCATAAAGGATAGTTATCCCGACAAGGGGATGGGCGCCATAACTCACAACGATGCAGACAATGGTAAGTTCAAAATACCTTCGCTAAGAAACCTGTCTTTCACCGCCCCATATATGCACGATGGCAGGTTTGAAACATTGGAAGAAGTAATGGCTTTCTATAGCAGCGGTGTAAAGAATAGCGTAAATATAGACTCTAAAATGGGCGCAGCTCACAAAGGTGGGGTACAACTCAATAAAGAAGAGCAGCAAAAAGTAATAGCCTTTCTGAAAACATTAAATGATACGGCATTTATTATAGACCCCGCCTTTTCCAATCCTTTCCAAAAGAAAAGATAGTTTGCTTAAAATAACCTGTACGCAACTCCAATGCCCGTATTACGCATGCTGAGGGTAGAAGGGCCTGCTTCATCTGTTTTTACGCGCATATCATACAGGCTGTGCTCATGGTATACACTTATTGTATACTTGTCTTTCCACACATAACGCAGTTGCAGTTTGCATGCCACGTCCAGTGCATCCACATCATAAACATCTATAGCAGGGCCATACTTCGATGGGGCTATGCGTCCCTTCACTCTATAGGTAATGGTTGTCCGTTCTACCAGCACATCCCCTTTGTAGTTTGAATAGTCATGTACCGTCTTGCCACCCATGAATATGCTATAGTTCATGCCGCCATCTACCCACAGTTTGCCTTTGCACCATTCCATGGCTTTGTATGATAGCATTAGTGGTATAGATAAATATTGCAAGCGTGTTTTGGTATCATAGCTGTATTTGCTATCACCGTAATTTTCACCTTCAGTAGTATTATAGCCTCTGAATGAATAGCCGATGCCGCTTTGTATAGAAAAACGTTTGGCAATGGGTGCTTCCAGGTACACTATGGCATTGGGAGCAATAATGGGATGATATGAGGAACGGATGTGGCGGCTTTGTACATAGGAAACACTGCTTCCGGCACCCACATTCAGGTTTACCTGCGCCCATGATAACATGGGCAGAATAGCGTTTAATAGTATCAGCGACAGTCTTTTCATTTCAGGTCCGGTGCTTCCGTTCGTCTATACAATATTAAAACGATGCCAACACAATAATCTGTATATATGTAAAGGCAACAATTATTTTACACTAATCAGACAGTTGGCTGATGTTACAATCCACCATAAATTTTCAATATATCCATAAGGTCTGCCTTAGTGTTTGCTTCTGTTACCGGCTTATCCTTACGCCATCTTAGGATGCGTGGAAACCGCAGCGCCACCCCCGATTTGTGACGCGATGAAGCATTGATGCCCTCAAACCCAATCTCAAACACCAACTCCGGCGTTACGCTCCTTACAGGTCCAAATTTGTCAGTAGTGTGTTTCTTTATCCAGCGGTCTACTTCCAGCAGTTCTTTATCTGTAAGTCCCGAATAAGCTTTGGCAAATGGCACCAGTTCATCACCATCCCACACCGCAAATGTAAAATCGGTATACAGGTCGGCACGGCGCCCATGCCCGCGTTGTCCATATATCAGCACGCCGTCTATCGATAGCGGGTCTACCTTCCATTTCCACCAGTCGCCGCGCCGCCTGCCTGTCTTGTATTCGCTGTCTTTTCGTTTCAGCATCAGCCCCTCACAATTATATTCGCGCGACTTCATTCTTTGTTCTGCTACTTCCTCCCAGTTCTGGCATATCAATACAGGCGATAGCCATAGCGGAATGTTGGCTTCTTTTTCTTTCAATGTTTCAATCAATTGTACCAGCAGCTCTCTCCGTTGCATTAGTGATAGGTGTCTGATGTCCACACCCTCATGTTCCAGCAGGTCATAGCATACCATCACTAGCGGCGCTTCCGTCAGCGATTTTTTTGTCACGTTCTTTCGTCCTATCCTCGTCTGCATTACATGGAAAGGCAGGAAATTTTCATCTTTTGCGGGGATGATCTCTCCGTCTATCACGGTGCCGCTTGGCAACAGTTTTGCCAATGGTTCAAATTCAATGAATTTCTCCGTCATCAGGTCCTCACCGCGGCTCCATACAAAAAGCTGGTGATCACGTACGATGATCTGCCCACGTATGCCATCCATCTTCCGTTCTATTTGCCAGTCTTTTACATCTCCCAATTCTTCCGGTGCATTTTCCAGTGCATACGCCAGGTAAAAAGGGTAGGGTCGCGATATGTCTGCTGCGTCATCTGTTGCGCTCATCAGGTTATCCAGCATGGTTTCATTGGCCTGCCAGTTGCCTGTCAGCCGGTGAGCTACAATGTTTTCGTCTATGTTGTATCGCTTCGCCAGTGCCTTTATGGTTATCTTGTCCGATACGCCCATGCGAAACCCACCCGTTATCAGCTTATTGAAAACAAACAATTCCTGTTGGCCCAGTTGCCGCCACATTCCGGTGATGTATGCTTTCCGTTGTTCATCTGTTTTATTTTCAAGCGCTACCAGGCTATTGATAACTTCGTGTAGTTTGTATCCCGCTCCATTGTCTGCCCCTTTCAGCAGCAGGCTAATGGTTTCGGCAAGGTCGCCTACTACATGATACGATTCTTCCAGCAGCCACGTGGGTGTGCTGCTCACCTCTGCACACCAGTCTCTTAGCTCGCCCGATTTTATGGTGCGTTTAGGTGTTTTACCCGTTAATAGCGCAACGCACCATACCGCATCTTTAGGGTCTGCGTGTTCAAAATAATCAGCCAGTGCATCTATCTTCTCGTTGGTAGATGTGGTTTGATCTATTCTTGTAAATAGTTCGCTAAATGCCCGCATCTTCCCCTCCTGTTGTTTCCGGTTCGTCCAGTTGTTCGCCTGTATACAGTGTTTCTACCTCCGTAGCATTCAGCCCATAGGCGTCCTGCAGCCATTTCGCATATACCGATTTATAACCGTGGGTCACATAAATGTTATCTGCTCCCGTTTCTTTTATGGCTGTATTCAATTGTTCCCAGTCTGCGTGGTCCGACATGACAAATCCCCTGTCTGCACCACGCCTGCGGCGTGTGCCGCGTAGCTGCATCCAGCCGCTGCAGATGCCAAGCTTATACGGCTGCAGCTTTCGCAGCCATGGCGTGTTTTCTGCCGATGGTGGCCCTATGATCATATCGCCTCTTATATCTTTCGGGTTAATGCTGCTATCAATACGTTTTGCAAATGGAAGTGGCCCGATAGCTGCTTCATATAGCTTGTTTACATTATCTACTGCACCATGGGTATAAATGTTGCCGATACTGGGGTCCAGGTGCTTATGTATACGTTGTGCCTTACCTAATGCATATCCCAGTATTACAGAGTTCTTTCCTTCTTCCCGGTTCTTTCGCCACCATGCATTAATATCATCATACACTACCTCAACCGGCGGAAAGTTATATACCGGCAACCCAAAGGTGCTTTCCGTTATAAAATGCTGGCATCGTATTGACTCAAAGGGTATAGAGATACCATCTTCCCCTAGTTTATAGTCACCGCTCACTACCCATATCTCTCCCTTGTATTCCAGCCTTACCTGTGCGCTGCCCCATATGTGGCCTGCAGGGTGCAGGCTTATTCGCACACCGTTTATTGTAATGGGTTGATTATAATCTGCCGTTTGCACATTTATATCCTGCCCCAGGCGGTAGCGCATTACCGGTGCTGCGTGTATATGTGCCAGGTACTTTTTCATACCCCATCGGGCATGGTCGCTGTGTGCATGGGTAATAATGGCATTATCCACCGGCTTCCACGGGTCTATATACACATCGGCCTGCGCGCAATAAATACCGTTCTGGTTAAATGTGAGCATGTTATCGTCTCTTAGTTTATGCTATAAAAAAGCCTGCCACATACAACAAGGAAAAAATCTAAAAGTTTATCATTCCTGCTGACACAGGGCTGTCACTACATGCCTGTTTCTTTGTATCATAAAACCACATAGATATGCAAAACGTACTTTCAAACACCGCACACGAAACACTTCATAGCTTAGCTAAAGATTATGCTGCCTATAACCTCTGGGCTGTCAATCAAATGGTTAACTGGCTGCGCACACATCCGCAGGATATGATGGACACTGCCGTGCTTTCCAGTTTTAAAGGCATCAGGCAAACTATTACGCATATCATGAATACGCAAGACTGGTGGCAGGGCGTATTACAGCATCATGCAGACGATAGCCTGTATGGCCGCGAGCATACCGGCAGCATGGAAGAGTTATACAACGATATTATAGCTCATTCACAGGAATTTGCAGCTTATGTAGATGCCCTTACGGAAGAAGAATTAAACGAAATAGTACCCTTCAGTATACCCTATGTGGGCGATTTTAAAGCGCCGCGCTACCAGATGATACAGCACGCTGTCACACATGGTACTTACCATCGCGGGCAAGTTGTTACTATCGCACATCATTTGGATATTCACGATGCACCGATGACCGATTATATGTTTTATGTATTGATGGCTAAGTAAGTACAATCTTTTTTTATATAAAACACCGGTGTTTTCACCGGTGTTTTATATTGGTTATTATCGTAATTTTATAAGGCAAAGGGGAAAGCGGGCGAAACCATATTTTAAAACACTTGAATAATGGACAAGCCGGCACACGATTATTCTTATCTTAAAATGACCGAAGAGGCCTATACCCGGGCGCTGGTCGATGCCTTATCAGGTGATATATGCCTTGTAGATGGCAATGGTGTTTTCTTAGGTGCGGTGGCCGATTTTAATAACGAAATATGCGCACCCCGCTATGTCAAATCCATAAAAGACTTGTATCCGGATGATCCGGAACTGGTTAAATCCTTCCTCGAAAATATTAAGATCACCCTTGAAACCAAGAACACCCACGTTTACCAGTACGAGGTAAAAACGCCGCTCAAAACCCGGCACAACGAAGCGCAGTTTTCATACCTGGGCGATGATAAGGTGCTGATAGTAAACAGGAACATCACGCCTATTATGGAGTTGTCCTCTCGTGTATATGCCAGCCAGGCTATCCTGAAGGCTATCATCGAGAATAATAATGATATGATCTTTGCGCTCGATCTGGAGATGCGCTATATCCTTTTCAATCCCGCACACAAACGCTCTATGAAGACAAGGTACGGAGTTGATATAAAGATAGGGATGGCTATGACGCGCTATGTCCGTGTCAATGAAGATGTAGGTTTGGGCATGAGTGTTTTTCAAAGGGTCATAAAAGGTGAAAGGGTCATTTTTGAAAGCGATTTTGGCACAGAGAGCATGTTTCGCGGGCATACACAATTGCATGTTTTCCCGCTACTGGATGAAAGCAAAAAGATATTCGGTATCGCAGTATTTGCTAAAGATGTAACCGCACAGCACGAATTGCAGCAGCAGAAGGAGAATTATATAAAAATGATGGAATACCTCGTCTCCGACCTGTCGCACAAATTGAGGAAACCGGTAGCCACTATATTGGGCCTGGTGCAATTGGTAGATGAGGAAAAAAATATAAAAGATTTGCAGAAAATACTGTCTTACCTGCACGAATCTACTGCCGAATTGGATGAATGCATCCGGCAGATGACACAGTTTCTTGAAGATCATACACGTACGGACGAAACGAAATAGCTACATTCCTTATCTTAGGGCTATGGAAACAACAACCTTAGGAATAGGCTCACGTGTAGAACATCCTCATTTTGGTAAAGGTGTGGTGGTAGATGTAGCGAGCGAAACATATACCATCTGGTTCAAATCGCAGAATGCTGCTAAAAGCATCAATAAAGATTACGAACTGAAAATAATACAGGCTACCGAAGCTACGGCCGAAGGGCAGGCATCCGGCATCACCTTATCTGATATAGAGCAGGCACTAGATAACATCCTGGAGCGCCGCCTGCACGAAATGCAGATAGTGCCTATGGGTAACCGGTGGAACAATGGCACGCTCATCCTGAAGCCCGGCGATGATACGCAAAGCAAAGAGGTGCCGCTCGAAACTTTCTTCCACAAAATAGTAATGGTGCGCGACCGCCTGCGCCTGATAGAGCAAAAGATAAATGCGCATAAAGTGCTGACACCGGAAGAAAAAGTAGACTTGCAGCAATATGTAAGTGGTGTATATGGTTCACTCACTACTTTCAATGTGCTTTTCAAAGAAACGCACCACCAGTTCAAAGGTGCGGGTGCTAAAGAATAAAAAAAACAGCCTATCCAAAACGGGTAGGCTGTTTCCGGTGACCCCTTATAGAGGCTATCCTAAAGATTTAAGCCAAGTCACTACCTCATCACGTGTTTTTCCAAGTTTTTGTTGAATACGGCCCAGCAGTTCGTCGTCTTTACCTTCTTCATATCGCAGATCATCATCTGTAAGGTCGGCATGTGCTTGTTTCACCTTTCCTTTTAGTTCGTTCCATTTTCCTTTTAATTCCAGCTTGTCCATAGCGGTTAGTTTTCCCTATCCTTTAAAATACTGTGCCACTACCCGTTATCAATATTGTTATAACCTTGTTAATACATGTTTACGTCATTTAGCTATGGCATACTTGTTGCCTTTATTTGTTTAAGAAGATTACGACGATGAAACAACTTAAGACATTAGCACTGGTATTGGCAGGTAGCCTGTTACTTACTTCCTGTATAAAAAATGAATATTACGAAACGACCCCGAATACCCAACAACCCATAGGTTATCAGAATATATTTGACGATAATTTCGACTACGATGCGCACAACTGGTCTTTCAGCGATGCATCGAATGATGCTTATGTAAGTGTGGGCGGTGGCCGGCTGAAGTATACATACAACCCTCCTGGTGAAGGCACCAATACGGTAGCCATCAATACGGGCGTGAATGTGAACCGCGATTTTTTAATACAGTCGCGTATCAGTTCCAACAATGCTATGGGTATCGCCTTTGGTGTATCCAACAGCGATTACGGTTACTCATTCTTTATAGATGATCAGGGCTACTTTGCAGTGTACAGGGAAGGCAACGCCAGCACGCCCGTAAAGACGATTATCGACTGGCAGTATAATGCTGCCATCCTCACCGGCTGGAATAATATAGAATTTGAACAGGTGGGTAACTACTGGATGGGGTATGTAAATGGTACCAAACTTTTTGAAATACCCGCACAGAATTTATACGGCTCGAAGACAGGATTTATAACACTGGCAGGCACTACTGGCTATGCCGATTACCTGACAGTGCAATGGTAATCATGGCATATTAGAAAGTTTTAGTTTAGTATAATGACAAAATCCCTTGTATCTTAGATATCAAGGGATTTTTTTATGGACAAAGAATTAAATGGCAAAAATTTTACCCCGGTAGGCTCAAAGCAGGAAGCAGTTTTTTTAGATGGTCCCAGTTCGCGGTGGAAAGAATTAATGTTTCTTTTCAAGGTAATGAAGCAGTTTATTCATGGCTTCAGGAAGCTGCACTTTGTGGGCCCTTGTGTTACTGTATTCGGTTCCGCCCGTTTCAATGAATCACACCCTTATTATCAATTGGCACGCCAGGTAGGGGCCGAGATTTCTAAAATAGGTTTTGCCGTAATGACGGGTGGTGGCCCCGGTATTATGGAAGCAGCCAATCGTGGTGCGCAGGAAGCCGGTGGTTTTTCACTGGGCTGCAATATTGTGTTGCCCCAAGAACAAAAGCCCAACCCATACCTCGATCATTGGGTCGATTTTGAATATTTCTTCGTGCGCAAAACACTGCTAAGCAAATATTCATATGCTTTCATTGTAATGCCAGGCGGCTACGGCACACTCGATGAGTTTTTTGAAGCTGTCACCCTTATACAAACAGGCAAGTTTCAGAAGTTTCCCATTGTTCTGATGGGTAAAGAATATCATCGCGACCTGTATGTGCATGTGCAGAATATGGTAAAGAATAAAACCATTGCAGATAAAGACCCCGAACTATTCCTTTTTACCGATTCGGTGGAAGAGGCAATTGCACATATACAGAAGTATGCAATTGAAGGTTTTGGCCTTAAAAAAACCAAACGCTACAAACCCGTACGCATACTGGGCGAACGCAGATTGTGGAGATAAAAACAAGGCTTGCGTATACAAGCCTTGTATAGATGGTTTGGAAATGTTTTAAGGCAAATGGGCTATACGGAATGAGTGATATGATTCTCTGTATGCCGCACAAAGATGCCTGCTGAATATTAAGCCGCAGTTACGGAAATATTAATTCAGCGTTTTCATATAGCAATAATTTAATTTCCTCTGCGTTTTTAAAGTGTATGAAGATTCTTAAAAGCATCACACTAATTGCAGGAGTAGTATTTGTTTTAGCTATAGCCTTGCTGCTTACCAGCTTTGTTACTTCCATGATTCCGGGCAAAAGCAAGCGCGAACGCTCTACCAAGGTCAGCGGCCTGCTCCGTCATGCTTTCGGTAGCGAGTCAACCCATGATATATCTCTGTACACATCAATAGATAGTGGCAATAGTTATTACATCAATCGCGGATTAGAGCATGTCGCCTTAGCTGATATAACAGCATTAAAAGGTAAATCGGTCGATATATATTACTACCGGCACGGTTTCAGCCTGCTCGATTTTAATAATAAGCTGCGTCATGTTACCGAGATACGTGTAGGAAATAAAGTGGTATATACAGAACTGGTAGATTAATTACTCTATTTCGATATGATATTTGAATAGCAGCCCCGGTAAGCCATCCATCGAAAACTTAGCATGGCGTATGCGGTTTATCTCCGGGTCTATCATATAATATACTGCCGTTCTCAGGTCGGCATTTTCAAGCAAGGTATTTTCAAATACAGCGCCATTCAAATTGCAACTCTCAAAGCTGGCATCTTTCAGTTCGGCCGATACAAAATCTACTTCTTCCAGGTTGCAGTTGATAAAATGGGTACCGTGTATTTTCAGTTGATAGAAGGAAGAAAAATTCAATTGGCAATTTGTAAAGCGGAAGGATAAAAGGAAATCATTGCAGTTACTGAATTGCAATCCTAATAGTTTACACCCGTTGAACTGTATATTGCTCAATGTAGTTTTTAGCAATTTGCAATTACTCAGGTCGCAATTCTCAAAGCTGCAATCTCGGAACAGGTAACCCGAAAGGTCGGCCTCCGAAAACTGGCAATCGGTAAAACTGCAACCTTCGTATTCACCCTTTGGTAATGTTGCCGTCCTGTAGTCGGTACCGGCGAATGTTTCATTTTCTGTAAATACGTCCTTCATACATTTTCTTTGTGCACTAAAGCTAACGATTTACATACAATGCAAAAGGCAGGATATTTCCTGCCTTTTGCTTATCAGGGTATAAGCGAATTATTATTGCTTATTGGCCGCAAGGGCCTCGCGTTGTTTCTGCTTATTCAGTATTTCCTGCTTGTGCTGGTTTACCAATTGCGCCATTGTTTCCTTACTAATGTCTAATGCATCGGCATTATTAGCCAGTGCATACCATGGCTTCTGCCCGCCAAAGGGATAACTGCCGAATACAATAACAGGTGTGCCGTAGGCTTTAATATTATCATTGCCTTCCAGTTTCCACTCATCTGCCCAGTCATACAGGTATTTCGCATCATCTATCAGCAGGCGCAGGCAAGAGTGCGATGCCGGATAGCCCGGCATATCATACAGATGCCATCCCACACCTTCTTTATTAGCTATATTGAAATTCCATTTTAGTATCCATTCGTCATCCACGGTGCTCACCGTTTCTTCTGCCTTCCAGTTGGTAAAGAAAAGCCCTGTAGGTGTCTGGTCTTTTTCGCGGCCCATATTGGTAGGTCCCCAGCGCACCAGCTTGCCGTTTTCATATGCACCAAATGCCTGTGCCGGATAAGAAAAGAATATGATCTTACGAATATCACTGAGCGCTGCTACATAGTAGGGGAAAGGAGAGTAGTGGTTCAGGTTGCTCTCAAATTTGTCAGGCACCACCAGGCTGTCCACTTGTAGCATATGGGTTTTATCCACCCGGTTCACGGCCATAACCACAGGCAACTGTGCCTCGGTAAACATGGCTTTAATACTATCGGGCTTTACACCTTTTACAGGCTGTATGCGGTATTTGATAGCTGTCTTCTCAAACTTCGGTTCTTGTTCCGTTCTTTGTTGTCCCCCTTGCTCAGTACAGCTCATTGCTGTAATCGACAGTGCAGCAACAAAGGCTAATGTTCTTATCTGCATGATTTACACCTATATAAATTCATGCCAGCAGTTGTTATAGAAAACATTAGGGAGCAGCTACATAGGTACTTCTGCGTATGCGCAGGTAGCTATATACCAACATGAGTAGCAACAGCACATCCTTGCCCTCGGAGTAGTTGTCGTCGGTTTCTATATCATATTGAAAGCTCATGTTCGACCACCTGAAGTCCGACTGCAGGGTAATGATGCCAAACTCTTCGGGCGTATAAAGTGTGTATTTGGTATGCCAGAAGTTGGGGCGCAGTAAGTATTGCCTGCCATCTGTCATTTCTATAATGATGTTGCCTGCCCAGTTAAATTTCAATTCTGCATATACTACATCTTCACGGCTCACTTCTATTTTGTTCTGCCAAAAGTTAACAGGATGTATTTCATAGTATGCATCGCCTATGTTGATGCTTACCTTGTTCCTGAAAAATCCGTCAAAATCCAGCCGGCCCAATGCATTATCCTGTTCATCAAAAAGCTCAAAATACTCCATGCGCTTGCCCCGTGCTGCATATCTCATAGGTCTGTGGTTTTAGCCAAATGTATTAATTTGTATCAATAATCTACCTTATGCCATCACAAACCATAGATGAAGTAATTGCAGAACTGGAAGGTATTATTCAGCAATGTATAGATACCAATAACAGGGCAGGATATTTTGCGGCATTGTATCATCGCGTTACCTGCCGCATCAAGGATGGCATTGCTAATAATGAGTTTGAAGATGGCATACGTATGGAGCGCCTCGATGTGTTATTTGCCAATCGTTACATAGATGCTTGGACCCAATGGTGTGCCGGTCAGCAACCCACTGCTTCCTGGCGCATCGCTTTTGAAGCTGCACAAAACAAAGGCATCATCATGCAACACCTGCTGTTGGGTATCAATGCACACATCAACCTCGACCTCGGTATTGCTACTGCCGAAACCATGTATGGTTATCCCATCACTGGTATTCAAAAAGATTTCAATACCATTAACGCTGTACTTGCTTCATTAATAAGCGTGGTAGAACAGGAAATATTTAAGCTATCTCCATTAATGTTCCTGCTTGATACTGTAGGTAAAAGCTTTGATGAAATGCTGGTCGAGTTCAGCATCAATACAGCTCGCGAAGGCGCGTGGCAGTTTGCCGTAGAATTATCGGGTAAAACAGGCGCTGCTTACACCACCTGCATCTCTGTGCGCGATGCAGCGATAGGTAATCTTGCCACCAATCTTGCTAAACCAAAAGGAAAATTTTTCGCTTTCATTATAAAAGTCATCGGTTGGTTTGAATGGAAACAACCGGCTAAGTGTATAGAAACCCTCCGGTATGTAGCAAAGAAAGCCGCCGAAAACATAGCACCACCAGCCACCATAACAAAAGCCGTCACATTGTAACGGCTTTTGTTATTATTGTCAACTACTTCATAAGCATCCTAAACACAACGGCCCAAACACATTCCAAAATACATCTCCTCCCCTTGGGGGAGGCCGGGAGGGGCTTACGCAGTCAGCTCTTCTGCCAGGTCTTTTTCCACCCTCAGCCCGGCAATAATATCTTGCTGGCGCTGCGGGGTGTTCTTGCCCATAAAGTATTCCAGCAGCTCTTTTATTTTCGTTTCCTGTCCCAGCAATACCGGCTCTTTGCGCATGTCGTCGCCTATAAACTGTGCAAACTCTTCCGGGCTTATCTCGCCCAATCCTTTAAATCGGGTGATCTCCGGTTTGCTCCCCAGTTCGGCTATCGCGTTCCTGCGTTCCTCATCAGTATAGCAGTATATGGTCTTCTGCTTATTGCGCACGCGGAATAGTGGTGTTTCCAGTATATACACATGCCCGTTCTTCACCAGGTCGGGGAAGAACTGCAGGAAGAAGGTCATAATAAGCAAGCGTATGTGCATGCCGTCCACATCGGCATCGGTAGCTATTACGATGTTGTTATAACGCAGGCCATCCAAACCTTCTTCTATATTCAACGCATGCTGCAGCAGGTTGAATTCTTCATTCTCATACACTATTTTCTTCGTCAGCCCGTAGCAGTTCAACGGCTTCCCCCGCAGGCTGAATACCGCTTGCAGTTCCACGTTGCGGCTCTTGGTAATGCTACCGCTCGCACTATCACCCTCGGTTATGAAGATGGTACTTTCCAGTTGCTTCTGCTGAAACTCTTCTTTGCCTTTGCTAGGTGGTTCTGCATTCAGGTGTATGCGGCAGTCGCGCAGCTTCTTATTGTGCAGGTTGGCTTTCTTCGCGCGTTCATTCGCAAGTTTGCGTATCCCCGATAGTTCCTTGCGTTCACGCTCGCTTTGTTCTATACGCTTCTTCAGTGCATCGGCTACGCTGCTGTTTTTGTGCAGGTAGTTATCCAGCTCTTTGGCCAGGAAGTCCAGCACAAAAGATTTCATGCTTGGCCCGCCTTCCGATACATATTGCGAGCCCAGTTTTGTTTTCGTTTGCGATTCAAACACCGGTTCCTGCACGCGTACAGATATGGCTGCGCAGATGCTCTGGCGTATATCCGTAGCATCGTAGTCTTTCTTATAGAAATCACGCACCACTTTCACAAATGCCTCGCGGAATGCCGCCTGGTGCGTACCACCCTGTGTGGTATGCTGGCCATTCACAAAAGAGTACAGGTCTTCACCATAGTCGCCCGTATGGGTGATGGCTACTTCTATATCATTCCCTTTTAAGTGAATAATGGGGTAGCGGCATGTTTCGGGATTGGTTTTGCGTTGCAGCAGGTCCAGCAGCCCGTTTTTCGATACATAGTTCCTGCCGTTCAGGTTTATCTGCAGTCCTGCATTCAGGAAGCAGTAATTCCATACCTGGTTCTCTATATAATCACTTATAAAATGATAATGCTTGAAGAC
>DASWWE010000154.1:0-29670 GCA_036406055.1 Flavipsychrobacter sp.
ACCGTATGAAGCTGATGAGCTGGAATGCCCACGGTATGGGTATCTTCAACAAAACGAAGGATAAAGCTTTTGACGCTGCATTGCTCGACTTTATACGGCAAACAGATGCCGACATACTATGCCTGCCGGAATATTCCACACCAAAGACGAATGTGATGAAGCCATTTGCCGAAAAAATTATTCGGAATAGTGGTTATGAAGACTATAGGTTTAAAGAAGATAACACATTAGGCACCAAGACATTTTTAGGTACTGCTGTATTTACTAAGTATCCTATCCGGAAATACGTGATACATAAGTTGAGCTACTATACCCGCCTGCTACAGGCCGATGTGGAACTGCCGGGTGGACAGATGGTGCGTTTCTTTTTTGTACACCTTACCACTTTTGGATTGAGCGATGATGATAAAGCTTTCATTGAAGACGTAAAGAAGAATAATAAATCGCTAAACGATGGACAAAATACTTCCCGATCATTTCTTACCAAGTTTAACAATGCCTACCGAAAGCGCGCAATGGAAGCCGATATGGCCGCGGAAGTAATAGCAGAAAGCCCATACCCGGTAGTAATATGCGGCGATTTTAATGACCTTCCGGGATCCTATACATATACCAAATTTAGAGGTAAGTTGAAGGATGCTTTTACCGAAATGGGTAGCGGACTGGGCCGTACCTACAATCAGATATTGCCTACCATACGTATAGACCATGTGTTTTACGACCCTACGGTGCTGAAACCGGTAGGCTTTGAGTGTAATTACACTACGCTTTCCGACCATAACCCGGTTATTGTAAATTTTGAAATAATACCAAAGGCTGCCCGTTAAGCCTTATTTTTGCGCTTTATTTTACTATATGTCAAACCTCCATATATACAATTCTTATACGCGTCAGAAAGAGAAGTTTGAACCCTCTGTACCCGGCCATGTGGGCCTGTATGTGTGTGGCCCTACTGTATCCGGCGAGTCGCATCTTGGCCATGCACGTCCATATATCACTTTCGATCTTGTAAACAGGTACCTGCAACATTTGGGTTACAGGGTACGGTATGTAAGGAATATCACTGATGCGGGCCACTTTGAAGAAGAGGGCAGGGAAGCGGAAGATAAAGTGGCAGCCAAAGCACAACTGGAAAAACTGGAGCCGATGGAACTGGTGCATAAATATACCAGCCTGTTTCATTGGGGCATGCGCCTTTTCAACTGCCAGGAGCCAAGCATAGAGCCAACGGCAACCGGCCACATTATAGAGCAGATAAACATGATACAGACCATTATAGAAAAAGGTTATGCCTATGAGGTAAATGGCTCTGTATATTTTGATGTAAAGAAATATGCTGAAAACTATCCGTACGGAAAGCTTTCAGGCCGCGTGCTGGAAGACCAGTTAGAAACGACCCGTGAGCTGGATGGGCAGGATGAAAAGCGCAATAAAGCAGATTTTGCCCTATGGAAAAAAGCACCGCCGGAACATATTATGCGCTGGACCAGCCCATGGGGTGAGGGTTTCCCCGGTTGGCACATAGAATGCTCTGCCATGAGCAGTAAATACCTGGGTGAAGTGTTTGATATACACGGTGGTGGTATGGACCTGCAGTTTCCGCACCACGAAAGTGAAATAGCACAATCGACCATAGCACATGATCATGCGCCGGTGCGTTATTGGATGCACAATAATATGATTACCATCAATGGCAAAAAAATGGGTAAAAGCTATAATAATGTTATTAAGCTTACCGAGCTTTTCAGTGGTAATCACCCGATACTGGAGCAGCCTTATCATCCTATGGTAGTGCGCTTCTATATATTGCAAACGCATTACCGCAGTACGCTCGACTTTTCTAATGAGGCGCTGCAGGCATCAGAGCGCGCCTTCCGCAGGTTGTGGGAAGCATATGAAGTGCTGAAAAAATTAATGCATCCCGGGAATGAGGTAGCTGAAGATGCGAAGCTGGATGCGCAGGTAGTAACATGGTGCAGAGAGTGCGGCGAGTTTATGGATGATGACCTGAACACAGCGAAGGTAATAGCCAACCTGTTTGAACTGACACCGGTTATCAATAGCATAAAAGGCGGACAGGTGAAAGCCAATGCCATATCGGCAAGCACACATACACTGCTGCTCGATACATTTAAAACATACCTGGAAGATATCATGGGTATGCAGCCATTGCAGGCACGACAAAGTAATAAGCTGGACCAGGTACTATCGCTGCTGATAGAAATAAGAAAAGATGCACGTACGCGTAAAGACTTTGCCACATCAGACCAGATAAGGAACAAACTGCAGGAAGCAGGTATAGTGCTGAAAGATGAAAAAGATGGCAGTGTCTCTTACACCATAGAATAAAGAAAATGAAGAAAATATCCAAGTTACTGCGCTACATTGGCAACTATAAAGGCCAGGTAGTGCTTTTCTTTTTTACTACCCTTTTATCGGTAGTATTTGCGTTGTTTTCCTTTGGTATGCTGGCACCTGTGTTGCAAACCTTATTTGTAGGCGGGCAGCCCAACCTTATAGTGGGTAATAGCATCACAGCGAAGGCCACGGCTTATATCAATGACTTTATATTACAGCACGATAAGCTAACGGCGCTGACCTATTCTGTAATCATTGTAGTAGCATTTACCATACTCAAAAACCTATTCATATACCTTAGCTTATCTATCCTCAACCCATTGCGTTATGCGGTGTTGAGAACATTGCGAAATGATATGTTCACCAAAGTACTATCGCTACCCATCGGTTTTTTTACAGAAGAACGTAAAGGCGACCTCATATCACGCATGACCAATGATATCAACGAGATAGAAGTATCTATTATGAACGTATTGGAATCGTTCATCAGGGAGCCGCTTACGCTTATTGTGGTGCTTACATCCATGATCATCATCAGTCCGCAACTGACGGTTTTTCTCGTGCTGTTTTTACCCATAGCCGGCCTTGTGATAGGAAGGGTGGGCAAGTCGCTGAAGCGCCCATCAAATATGGCGCAGGAGCAATTAGGTAAGATGTTGGGTATTATAGATGAAACACTGGTAGGCATGCGTGTCGTAAAAGCATTTAATGCGGAACGTCATCAGCACCTGAAATTTATGGAACTGAACAATACCTTGTTCAGGATACGTAAGCAGATATCCCGCAGAAAGGAATTAGGCTCACCGCTTTCTGAAACACTGGGCATCATTGTAGTATGCATCATACTATGGTATGGTGGCCGCCTCATTTTTTCAGGAGATACTTCTCTTACAGGGCCATTGTTTATTGTATATATCGGCTTGTTTTACCAAATCATCAATCCGATTAAAAATTTATCTACGGCTTTAAATAATGTACAGAAGGGAACAGCTGCATTAGATCGCATAGACCTGTTATTGAATGCAGAGAACAACATTAAGGAATTGCCGGATGCAAAGCCGATAAGAGGGTTTGAAGCCCAGGTAGAGTTGAGAAATGTAAGCTTTGCATATGGCAATAAGACCATACTGGATAATATCAACCTTACAATACCTAAAGGAAAAACAATAGCCCTGGTTGGCGCATCGGGTGCCGGCAAATCTACACTAGTAGATTTGATACCACGTTTTCATGATGTAACAAGCGGAGAGATATTGATAGATGGTGTGAATGTAAGAGACGTGAAGCTATACGACCTGCGCAGGCTGATGGGTGTAGTAAGCCAGGATCCTATTTTGTTCAACGATACTATTTATAATAACATAACACTGGGCACTGGTGGTGCAGATAAAGAGCGTGTGGAAGAAGCGGCGCGCAGTGCACACGCGCACAACTTTATAGTACAGAAAGCCGATGGTTATGAAACAAATGTAGGTGACCGTGGTGCAAGGCTTAGTGGTGGTGAGCGCCAGCGTGTGACCATAGCGCGTGCGGTGCTGAAGAACCCGCCGATACTGATACTGGATGAGGCAACATCATCATTGGATACAGAAAGCGAGCGCATTGTGCAAGATGCTATTAATACACTGATGCAAAACCGTACTTGTATTGTGATAGCACACAGACTATCTACTGTGCAACATGCAGATGAGATAGTAGTGATGGAAAAAGGCAAAATAATGGAACGCGGTACCCATCAGCAGTTGATAGAGAAAAATGGCCTGTATAAAAAGCTGGTGGAAATGCAGCAGGTGAAATAGATACGGTATATTTGTACTACACAAAAGGAGTAGATGAAGAAAATTCTTGTTACCGGCGGCTGTGGTTATATAGGTGGGCATACCATTGTAGACCTGGTTGAAAATGGTTTTGAAGTAATATCGGTAGATGACCTGTCGCGCGGATCGTTGCGTATGCATGCCGGTGTTGAAAAGATATTGGGCAAACCGGTGAAGAACTATAAGGTGAACTTGTGTGATGCGGATGATACAGAAGCAATATTTATTGAAAACCCCGATATAGTGGGTATCGTCCACTTTGCTGCTTACAAGTCGGTACCGGAATCTGTTGCAGCCCCACTGAGATATTACAGGAATAATATAGATTCACTGGTAAACCTGTTACAGTGTGCCGAAACCTATAAGATAGAACACTTTGTATTCTCATCTTCCTGTTCGGTATATGGCAATACTACCAGGCTGCCGGTAGATGAAACGGCGCCATTGTCAGAACCGGAATCGCCTTATGCACGTACTAAGCAAATGGGGGAAGCTATCTGTGCTGATTTTGCCCGCCAGCATCCTGACTTCAATGTAACGCTGTTACGATACTTCAACCCTGTAGGTGCACATCCTTCGGCCATCATAGGTGAGCTGCAGGAAAAACCGGAGAACCTGGTGCCCGTTATTACACAAACTGCTATAGGCAAACGCCAGGAGATGCAAGTGTTTGGCAACGATTATCCTACACGCGATGGCTCTTGTGTGCGAGACTATATACACGTGATGGATATAGCCAATGCGCATACCAAAGCTTTGCTATATACTTTAGACGGTAATAACACCTCTAACTGTGAAGTCTTCAACTTAGGCAGCGGCGATGGCGTAACGGTGCTGGAGCTTATCCATGCGTTTGAAAAAGTATCGGGCGAAAAGCTGAACTATATTATTGGCCCACGCAGGGCGGGTGATGTAGTGCAGGTATATGCCAACAATGCCAAAGCACGTGCGTTGCTGGATTGGGATATCAAATACACTCTCGACCAGATGATGGATACTGCATGGCGCTGGGAGCAAAATATGAAGAAAGAAGCTGCTAAAGTTTCGATGAACTAACTGGTCTATCCCAAGTCTATTTCTGTATTATCACCAATATTCAGGCTTTGGCTAAGGCCGCGTATGAATGCATCACTGCCAATGATGGATGAATGTAATACCACTTCTTCCAGTTCTGCATACGAACCAATGATGGTATCTTTGATGATAGATGACTGTATGGTGGTAAATTCACCTATGGTTACATTAGGGCCAATAATAGAGTTGTGAATCTTGCAGCCTTCTGCGATGCTTACCGGTGGTATGATAACGCTGGTATCGTAATGATAAGGTTGTTGCTCCCCTTTCTCGTCACTCATCTGCTTTAGCAATATAGCATTGGTAGAAAGCAGTGTTTCTTTCTTGCCGCAATCGAACCAGTTATTGACCCTGAAAGCAGAGAAAGACACGCCTTCCTGTATCATGGTTTGCAATGCATCGGTAAGGTGGTATTCGTTATCTTTTTCTATTTCGGTATTCAGATTCTTTTCCAGCGCAGCGAAAAGCTCTTTGGTTTGCTTGATGTAATAGATGCCCACCATCGCCATATTCGACTTCGGTATCAATGGCTTTTCCACCACTTTCAGCACATTGTCTTTGCTGTCCAGTTCAGCCACGCCAAAGCTGCGTGGGTCATCCACTTTCTTTACGCCTATCTGCGATATGTTGCTGCTGATGATATCTTTTATATTGTAATCGCAAACGGTATCGCCCAGTACTATTATTACCTCTTCATCCTGCACGGCATCTTTAGTAAGCCATATTGCATGGCCTATGCCCTTACGGTCGCTTTGGGTAACAAGGGTATAAGAAAGATTGGGGTATGTTTTAGCAATATAACGCTGGATCTTTTCGCCAAGGTAGCCTATTACGAATACAAATTCTGTAACGCCTGCCTCCAGTAGTTGGTCTACAATCACGCTCAGGATGGTTTTACCTGCTATAGGTATCAATGCCTTGGGCTGTGTATATGTAAGCGGTCTTAATTTAGTACCTGCACCTGCTACCGGGATAATGGCTTTCACAAAATTGGTTTTAGCTATTCAGCCGTGAAAATACTAAAAACCCCTATTCATAAGCATGAATAGGGGTCAGACTTAACTTTTTTATATAGCTTATTCCGTCACCTCGGCTTCTTCACCATACATCTGGTGCTGGTATTTCAGTGAGGGTGATTTTATCAATGCCCCCAGGTTCAGTTCATTCCATTTGGCATCTACACTTTGTATAGTAGGTGCATCGGCAGCTATCACATTGGGCCACGGGCGTTCAAAGCCATCAAATGCTTTGTTTTTACGCGTACCATCCAAGCCAAGGATGTGCTTATCGGCACCACCGTAGAAATGGTCGCGGCGCGGATCCAGGTTATTGCAGAAGCGCCATAGTACATCGGCAATATCATCTGCTTCTACCGTATGCTCTACATATAGTATCATTTTGATGCCTTGCAGCGATGCTTCTTTACATAGTGCATTATGCAGTTCTTCCACATGCCCTTTGCGGTTTTTATGAATACCCACGAACAATACGGGTATTTCCCATTCGCGCGCCAGCTTATCGTTTAGTGATGTTATTTCAGGATACTGACTTTGCAAGGCTTTAGCATTAAATGCACTGTTCAGCTTGAATGGCACCAATGGAGCAGTCATTTCTTCTTCCCATTTCTTAGTGCCGTCTATGCACATCTTGCCGCCAAATCCCAGCTTGCTGCAGCTATGGTCCAGCACATCCATCGGCCCCTGGCTGAAGTAAACATCTGTTGCCGGGTTCAG
This sequence comes from Flavipsychrobacter sp., assembly GCA_036406055.1. Lineage (GTDB taxonomy): Bacteria > Bacteroidota > Bacteroidia > Chitinophagales > Chitinophagaceae > Polluticoccus. Next base: position 6,983 of record DASWWE010000154.1, read on the forward strand.
GTTGTCGAATACATATTTAGCCAGCGCTTTGTAGTCATCTATTTTCACTTTGCCATCGGCCAGTACCAGTATCTTGTTAAACATCATTTGCCCGGCGCCCCACATGGCATTCATCACTTTCTGCCCCTGCCCGGCATATTCTTTATCTATGGTGGCTATCACCAGGTTGTGAAACACACCTTCCACAGGCATATTCATATCCTTTATCTCGGGCACCATCGTCATTTTGATAGGCGCCAGGAATATACGTTCTGTGGCTTTGCCTATCCATGCATCTTCCTGTGGCGGTATGCCTACAATGGTAGCAGGGTAAATAGCATCTTTCTTATGCGTGATGGCTGTAACGTGGAAACGCGGATACCAATCGGGCAATGAATAGTAGCCCGTATGGTCGCCAAACGGGCCTTCCCATATCAGTTCCTCATTCGGGTCTACATAGCCTTCTATAATGATGTCTGCATCGGCAGGTACTTCTATATCGGGTTGGGTGATGCACTTTACCAACTCTACACGCTTCTTGCGCAGGAAACCAGCCAGCATGTACTCATCCACATTTTCTGGCAATGGTGCAGTGGCAGAATAGGTATACACCGGGTCGCCACCCAGCGCTACAGCTACGGGCATTATCTTGCCCTGCCTCTTGTATTCATTATAGTGGCGGGCCGATACTTTGTGCTTATGCCAGTGCATACCCGTCATGGTATCGGTAAATACCTGCATGCGATACATGCCTATATTGCGTGTGCCATTCAGCAGGTCTTTAGTGTGTATAGCAGGCAGTGTTATAAACCGGCCACCATCCTTAGGCCAGCATTTTAGTATTGGCAGTTTAGAAAGGTCAGGTTTTTCCATCACCACCTGCTGGCATTCGCCACGTCCACTTACCGATTTTGGCATCCACGATGCAAACTTGCCCAGTTGCGGTAGCAAGGCCAGTTTTTCCAGCAGGCCGTTTTTAGGTGCTGTCATGGTTTTCAGCAGGCCCTCTATTTCTTTGGCCACATCGTCCAGTTCATTTACACCCAGCGCCATGCACATGCGGTGCTCGTTACCCATGCTGTTTATCAGCAGCGGAAACCCAGTGCCGGTATTTTCAAAAAGCAATGCCTTATTTCTGTCGGGTGTTTTCGATACCCGGTCTGTTATCTCTGCTATCTCCAGCACCGGGTCTACAAAGGTTTTTATCCTTATCAGTTCTCCCGCCTTTTCCAGTGCATCTACAAATGCCCGTAACGATTTATATGCCATATATCTGAATGCTTTGCCGGAATAAATAACCTTTATTCCGGACGGTGCAAAAATACGTTATAGTAGTCGCTATATAATAATTTTGCATCCTCAATGATGAGGAAGGTATGGGTATATAACATTACAGGCTTGCTGCTTGTTCTTTCTGTCTGGATATATTTCAGGCAGAAGAATGATAACCGCGTACGTACCATAGCCGAAAAAGTGCAGAACCCCGCCAATAAGCGGGCTATCGATTCCTGTATTGCAATGCTGCATACGGGCGATATAGTGCTGCGTACGGGCAATGATGTAACCAGTAACATGTTTTGCAGGGCTAATACACAGGACAAGACGTATTCACATACCGGTTTTGTGATCGTAGAAGATGGGCATCCTTTCATCTACCACAGTATAGGCGGCGAAGATAACCCCGATGAAGTGTTGCGTCGCGATTCTGCTACGCGCTGGTTCTCCCCGGCGCATAATAATGGTTTAGGTATTTCAAGGTTTCCGTTAACGGCTGAAGAGATAGATTCAGCCGTGGCGATAGCCAGCAGGTATTACCATGGTAAAAAGAAATTTGACCTCGACTTCGATCTTTCAAATGATGACAAGCTGTATTGCACTGAGTTTATATATAAAGTATTAAATAATGCCACCCGTGATACGGCCTATATAAAGCCTACTAAAAGGTTGGGATATACATATATAGCGGTAGATAATATCAGCCGTAGCCCGCACGCAACACTCATTTGTCAAATTAGATATAAATGATACCTTTGCCGCAAATAGCGTTAAGATACATTATGAAGAAAGTATTTCTTGGTTTAGCCGCCCTGTTAATGATTGTTGGAATGGTAGGTTGCAGTTCCAACTCACCAAAACCCGTAGCCGAAAAATTCCTGACAAGTTTTTGGCATATGGACTATAAAGAAGCCAAGAAATATGCTACGCAAGACACAAAAGATATGCTGGATATGCTGGAGCAATTGTCTACCACCATGCCCGATTCTGATAAAGTGCATGCCCGTAATATAAAAGTGGATGTGAAAGATGTAAAAGAAGAAGGCGATAAAGCAGTTGTAACCTTTGTAACATCTGATATAAAAGATGAAAAGCAACTGAACCTGGTAAAACAGGATGGCCAATGGCTGGTGAACCTTACCAAGAATGACAATATAGGTGGTGAGGAAGGCCCGGAAGAAGAGCCTGTAACTCAGGATACTACAAGCGCTGCCGTAGTACCAGATACTACAACCGTTGCACAGTAAATATAAACGAATGATATTAAAATGGCTTCCCGAAAGGAAGCCATTTTTTATGCAACATTGCCAAAGAATAAATAGCAAAGCAGTATAGACGTGATAACCCCAACCAGATCGGCCAGCAGCATAGTACCTATAGAATAGCGCGTATTCTTGATAGCTATAGCACCAAAATATACCGCCACAACATAGAAAGTAGTATCGGAAGACCCCTGCAATATGCACGATAGCCTGCCGGCAAATGAATCAGGCCCCAGCGTTTTCATGGTATCTATCATCATGCCGCGCGCGCCACTGCCGCTCAATGGTTTTATGAGTGCTGTAGGCAGGCCATCTACAAAACGTGTATCGGTACCCATAGCGGTGAAGAGGCTTTTGATAGCTGTAATCACTACATCGAAAGTGCCGCTGGTGCGCAACAGGCTGATGGCTACCAGCATGCCTACCAGGTAGGGGATAATTTTGATGGCGGTTTCAAACCCACCTTTTGCACCCTCTACAAAAGCATCGAAGATATTGATGCGTTTATACAGTCCACCCAATACGATAGCAAGAAATATAAGCAGTATCAATCCATTGCTCAATATGCCCGAAAAGGACTGCATAGACGCTGTATCTAACGAGCGCAGGTAAACCGCAAGTCCGGCTATTACCGCCGAAAGGCCACCTATCCATGCCAGTATCACGGGTTGGAACAAGTTTATCTTTTGGCGGATGGACACTATGATAAGTGCAGCCATGGTAGCCGCAAAAGTGGCTATCATGCAGGGGATGAAAATATCGGTAGGACTGGCAGCTTTCAGGGCAGAGCGCCAGGCAATAATGGTAACAGGTATTAGTGTAAGCCCCGATGCATGCAGGCACATGAACATGATCTGCGCATTACTGGCTGTTTCTTTATCTTCATTCAACTCTTGCAGGCTTTGCATGGCTTTGATGCCAAACGGTGTGGCCGCATTGTCAAGGTTCAACAGGTTGGCCGAAAAGTTCATCATCATATGCCCGTATGCAGGATGCCCTTTTGGTACCCCCGGAAATATACGCGAGAAGAAAGGTGCAATAATGCGCGATAGCAATTGCACACCACCTGCACGCTCTGCAATACTTAAAAAACCCATAAATAATGCCATAATGCCTATCAGGCCGATACAGATATTTACAGCACCCTTGCAGGTTTCTATGATGCCATCTGCACGTTTGGTAAGATGATATTGTATGGATTGGTAACTATATCTTTCTGCTTGCGGGTATTGCGCTTGCAGTACGGTTGCTTCCTGCGCACTATTGGCTACAATTACAGTGGCCGGGTGTAGTGAATCTGCTTCTTTATATCCATAAGCTGCTATGTAACTATGAAAGTTTTCTACAGAATGGAAGCCGGAAGCAGGCATGCCGGCTGCTTTGTAGTAAACAGTATCCTGTGCATCGTCGGCCTTGCCGGTAACCATGCGGGTGAAAATACTGTTGTCGTCTGCAATAAAGCATTTAAAGCCGGCTACTGCAATAGCAATGATGATGAAAGCCGACCATATCCTGCTTAGCGCCATAGTGTGTGTTGTGAATTAGAATAGATATGCATGCACTATACAAGATATGCAGCATGTATGTCATTAAGTATCTGCCTTATTCAGGAATTGTTCCGATGGGGGTGCTACGTACTGCTGCATCATATCCAGCAGTTCATCTATCGATTCGCTGCTCAGTAGCATCTCATTTGTGCACTCATTCAGGAAGCCTTCCTGCACCATGTTATTCATCAGTACTTTCAGGCTGTCGAAAAAGCCATTTACATTCAGCAAGGCTATGGGTTTCTTATGAAGCCCCAGTTGGCCCCAGGTAAGCATTTCAAACATTTCGTCCATAGTGCCCCAGCCGCCCGGTAAGGTTATTACGCCATCGCTCAGTTCATGCATCTTCACTTTACGTTCGTGCATGGTGTCCGTCAGTACCAGTTCGGTAAGGCCTTCATGTGCTATTTCTTTGGTTTGAAGAAAGTGTGGTATCACACCTATCACCTTGCCGCCATTCTGCAGGGCACCTTCCGCCACAGCGCCCATCAGGCCTATGCGGCCGCCGCCATATATTATGGTAATGTTGCGTTCAGCAAGTATAGCTCCCAATTGATAGGCAGCCTCTCTAAATGCTTCATTAAATCCTTCTTTCGACCCGCAAAAAACAGCTATACTTTTCATAAGCGAAAATTATCGTCATGTAAATAAAGCCAAAAATAGGATATTCGGTAAGGATGCTTACAAAACTTCTACCTGGTTGCGCAGCAGGTCATCAAATGTATCGCGCTCGCGTATCAGGAATGCTTTGCCATCTTTTACCATTACTTCTGCCGGTTTCAGGCGAGAGTTGAAGTTGCTGCTCATCTCAAAGCCATAGGCGCCGGCATTGTAGAATACCAGGTAATCACCTTCGCGCACCTCATTCAGTACCCTGTCCCAGGCAAAGGTGTCGGTCTCGCAAATGTTACCTACTATGGTATAAATGCGTTCTGCACCATTTGTGTTCGATATATTGGCTATGCGATGATAAGCATCGTAGAACATAGGGCGTATCAGGTGGTTGAAGCCTGAATTGACACCAACAAATACGGTAGCCGGTGTTTGTTTGATGACATTTGCTTTTACTACAAAGTAGCCCGATTCACTCACCAGGTATTTACCCGGCTCAAACCATACTTCCAGTGTGCGGTTATATTCTGCTTCAAATTCTTTTACGGCAGCAGTCAGCTTTTCGCCCAGCGTTTTTACATCCGTTTCCGGGTCGCCTTCCTTATATGGTACCTTAAAGCCGCTACCCATATCTATAAACTCCAGTTGCTCGAAGTGACGGGCAATCTCAAACATTACATCCAACCCCCGCAGGAATACATCCACGTCTTTTATTTCGCTACCGGTGTGCATGTGCAGGCCTTTCACGTGCAGTTTAGTCGTTTTTACTACGCGTTCTATATGGCGCAACTGGTGTATAGAGATACCGAATTTACTATCTATATGGCCGGTTGATATTTTGTAGTTGCCACCTGCTTCTATGTGCGGGTTAATGCGGATGCAAACAGGATAGCCACTGCCAAAACGGTTGCCAAACTGCTCCAGTATCGATATATTGTCGATATTGATGTTTACGCCAAGTTGCTGTGCTTCTACTATCTCGTTGAAATCCACACAGTTGGGTGTGTATAATATGTCGTTTGGTGCAAAGCCTGCACGCAGTGCCAATTGCACTTCATGTATGCTCACACAGTCTACCGATGCACCCAGGCTTTTCAGGTACTTCAGTACATTAATATTGGTAAGCGCCTTACAGGCATAGAAAAAACGGGTAGGGTGGCTCTTAAAAGCATCCTTCAGCTTATTGTACTGTTCTGCTATTTTTTCAGCATGATAAATGTACACGGGTGTGCCAAATTCATTGGCCACATCAATTAGTTGCTGGTTGCTTAAAGGCTGATACATATTTTAAAAAAGTCTGCAAAAATAGCAGTTATCACCTTAATATTTAAACAGCGTGCATTAAATAATATTAACTGATAATTAAACACATTCAAAATGTCAAGTTGCTGAGATTAAAATAAGGTTTAAATGCCGCAGCAATTAGCATTATATACAATATTTCTTTTAAGGATTATTTAACTTTAAACACACAATATATCGTCCATGCCCAACCTAAGGAAGATACCCTTCATTGCTCTTTTCTTATTACTGCATACCGTTACGTATGCACAAATAAGTGCCAGTTTTACAGCCAGCCCTACTGCGGCCTGCCCCGGAGAAACTATCAACTTTGATGGCTCTGCATCCAGTGGCTACACTTTATCTTCCAGTACCTGGGAATGGGATTTTGGCGACAGGTCTTCCAAAAGTTATAATAAAACCTACGCCAGCCGTGTATACTCTGCCCCTGGCACATATACGGTCACACTTACTATCAGGGATGGCGCTGCCAGCGGTAGCACTACCAGGACGGTCATCATACGCGATACCCCGATTGTTGACTTTTCAGCTACACCTGTAACAGGCTGTGCCCCTTTGAATGTAGTATACACCAACAACACCAATAACCAATCAAGTACAACCTTTACATGGTACCTGGGGGGCGGGGCTTCCCCGGGTTCATCCAGCCTTGCGGCACCATCCGTGGTTTACAATTCAGGCCCTAATACGGTAACACTGGTGGCTACCAATAGCTGGGGCTGCCAGGGCAGGAAAACACGCCCTGCATATATTAGCCTGTATCCGAAGCCGGATCCTAGTTTTACGGCATCACCGGCAGACAATTGCAGTTCGCCCGCTGCGGTTACATTTAGCACCACACCGGGCAGTACACCACCTTATACTTACGACTGGTATTTTGGCGACTTTACTTCAACACTTAATGGTGGCAGTAGCACATCACATACATATACAGGAGGACCGGGCTCGCAGTACTCTCCAAAACTGGTAGTTACCGATGGTAACGGATGTAAAGACTCATTGACGAAGAACAACTATGTAAATATCCATAACGTACAGGTATCCATCTCATCAGCTGCCGGTGTGTGCGAAGGCGTGCCCATCATTACAACCGCTACCGGTACACCTGCGGGGGGTACTTATTCATGGAGCTTTGGTTCTACTAACGCAGCACCCAGTCCTGTATTCTATACTTCGGGGGCGCAAACCGTAACGGTAACGTATACTTATCGTGGATGTAGCGCTACAGCCACAAAGACCATAAATGTTTTTCCTAAACCGGTGGCCGATTTTGTGATAGACCCTGACACACTTTGCCCCGCACCTGTTACCACTAAGTTTATTGCCAATGCCTCTTATGCCAGCTATCTCTGGGATTTTGGAGATTTTACCGGTACAAGCGGAGCAGCCAGCCCTACACATACCTATACTTTAAACGGTTATTACACACCTACGCTGATAGTAACTTCGGCAGATGGCTGCAGGGATACGGTGAGTAAAGAACATTATGTACAAATACATGATTTCTTTATTGAAGATACATCTGATGTTCAGGAAGGTTGTGCGCCATTAACCGTACATTTTGCAGATTCAGCATTCACTACCATCCCCAATAATACTAAACGGAGATACCCCTATCCGATTACAGCATGGAACTGGAATTTTGGTGATGGCATCGGTACCTCTACCCTGGAAAGGCCTACCTATGTTTATACACAACCGGGTATTTATCGCGTATTACTAACGGCTACTACCGCTGCGGGCTGCACAGCTACAGATAGTATGTATATAAAGGTGGGTACGAAGCCCGATGCAAATTTTACCGAAGACAATACACACATTTGTAATAACAAGTGTATCCATTTTACCGATTTGTCTACGGGTATTGTAACTGAATGGGATTGGTATTTTGAATTAGGGGTATCAAAATTTAAAGATCCTACATTTTGTTATTCACAGCCCGGAATTTATAGCGTTCGCCTTATAGCGGGGTATAATGGTTGCAAAGACACGCTGATCAAACAGCAATATATAACTGTTGATTCCCCATGGGCGCTAATGGAAACAAAACCGGATTGCGACACAGCTACTAAAGTATATTTCACTAACCGATCGCAGGGCTTTACATGGCATAAATGGTATTTTGGCGATGGCGGGGAGTCAACCGATATGAACCCGGTTCATAAATATGCCGCCCTGGGCACATATGATATAATGCTTGTAACTTTTAATAGCAGAACTAACTGCTATGATACTACCAGGAAAACAATGGCATTGGTAAACCGGGCTATTACGCTTACGGCAAGCAAGCTGGCAGTTTGTAAAAACGGCAAAGTGCGGTTTTCATCCACTATGACGGGCAGCACACCCGTAGAATTCAACTGGTATGTCAATGATGTACAGGTAGGTGATAGTATGGACAACTTTACATACACCTTCTTAGATACCGGCCATTATAAAATAAAAGTAGTAACAAAAGATATATACGGCTGTCGGGATTCTATAGTCAGGGTAGATTACATCCTGGTTTCAAAACCATATGTTGCATTCACGGCCAGCCCGTTAGTAGGTTGTGTGCCTCTGAATGTATCTTTTACAGATAATAGTAAGGTTACGTCCGGTGCAAGCATCAGCAATAGGATGTGGTATTTCGGTAATGGGAATGCCAGCACGGCATCTCCTACCATAACCAATTTATATCCCGGGCGTGGTAAGTTTGATATAAAGCTGGTAGTCACCGATAACATCGGGTGTAAAGATTCATTGATAAAGACACAATATGTGGAAGCAAAAAAACCGGTAGCAGGTGCTATGATACCCGATACGGTGTGCGCCGACGCGGAAACAACTTTCACCAATACTTCGTCGGATTACAAAACCTCAGCGTGGGATTTTGGCGATGGCCAGCAGTCTAAGGATAATAGTCCGAAACATACTTATGCAAAAGGTACCTACAACATAACGCTTATTGTTACAGATGATATAGGTTGTAAGGATACTTTAGTCAAACAAAACATAAGAGCTGTAAGGCCGGATGCCGATATTGCCGTGAGCGATTCGCTGGCAGTATGCGCACCACTGGCGGTGAAGTTTATTAATAACATACCATCCGACCCTACACAGAAATATGCATGGAATCTTGGGAATGGTAATAAATCGACCCTGCATAAAGCCAAAGACGATGTATATACTGCACCGGGCCTGTATGTTATAAGCTATATGGTAACCGACAGGCATGGTTGTAAAGCTTATGATACGGCTACGGTTAGGGTGTTGGGTTATGCCGGTGCCTTCACATATGCCCCGCTTGAAGGTTGCAACCCACTTACGGTGAACTTCGATGCCACGACGTTGAATGTAAGCAGTATGACCTGGGACTTTAGCGATGGCACTACGTTGAAAACCACACAAAGCAAGGTTACCCATACCTACACGCACCCCGGCGCATACCTGCCTAAGCTGGTGGTGGAAGGCAATGGAGGCTGCAGGGCAGTAAGCCCCGGTAGCGATACGATTAAAGTAGATGCGGTGGAAGCCAACTTTATACCCGATGCGCCTTGCCAGTTTAGTGATGTAACGTTTGTAGATACTTCCGTTTCCTACTTCTCTGAAAAGAAAAAATGGATATGGACCTTCCACGATGGAGATGTGGTAAACAAAAAATCGCCAACAAAATATTATGGCCCTCCGGGCACATACACCGTTAAGCTGTATATAGAAAACATGCGCGGCTGTGTAGATAGCGTTACTAAAGAAATAACGATATATCCGCCACCAGCTATCAATGCAGGTGGTGATACCATTATTTGTCTTACTGATTCGGCACATTTAAGTGCTACTGGCGGTGTATCATATGTTTGGAATACTACCCCTTATCTCAGTTGCCTCAACTGTCCGGACCCTTATGCATATCCTAAAGAAGCCTTCAATTTTGTAGTAACAGGTAAAGACGAACATAACTGTACGAATAAGGATACCGTACAGGTAAAGATTAAAACCAAGGTAACAGCCATAACCGGCGGTGATAAAGAAATATGCCAGCGCGATAGTGTACAACTGCTGGTAGAAGGGGGTAAAGGGTATATCTGGACACCACCTTCGGGCCTGTCAAACAGCCATTCTGCGGTACCGGTGGCCTCGCCCAATGGTACTACTAAATATATGGTAGTAGCTTACGAAGGCAGGTGTATACCGGATACGGATTTTGTGAATGTTACGGTGCATCCGCTGCCTACGGTAAATGCAACAGGTGAGAATACTATTATAGCCGGTAGTAGCACAACCATACAGGCTACAGGCACTTTGATAAACCGTTTTAAATGGACACCTTCAGAATCGCTCAGTTGCGATGATTGCCCGGTATCTACCGCATCACCTATGAAAACAACGGATTATGTAGTGAAGGTATATACAGATCACGGCTGTGTAGATTCCGACATCGTGCGTATAACAGTGTTGTGCGATAAGAGCCAGCTTTTCATACCTAATACATTTACACCTAACGGCGATGGTCAGAACGATGTTTTCTATCCACGTGGTTCTGGGCTTGATAAGATACGTTCCTTCAGGATATACAATCGCTGGGGCGAAATGGTTTATGAAAGGAATGGCATCACCATCAACGATGCAAATGTAGGATGGGATGGTACTTTTAAAGGACAAGTATTACCACCGGATGTGTTTGTATATGTAGTGGAGGCTATTTGCGAAGACGGGCAAACCATATCGTGGAAAGGGGATGTAACAATTGTGCGATAAGAAAAAGCGAGCTTATGAAAAACATGAAGAAACAATTAAGAAACATACTTGCAGTAGCATGTATCCTGCCACTATCAGCACAGGCGCAGGATATTCACTTTTCACAGTTCTACGAAACCTCTATCCTGCGAAACCCTTCATTGACAGGTATCTTCACGGGCGATTATAAAGTAGGGGCTATCTACAAGAACCAGTGGAGCAGTATCAGTAAACCATACCAGACAGGCCTGATAAATGCCGAACTGCGTATTCCGGTAAACAATGTGAACGATTTTGTAAGCGTAGGTTTGCTGGGATATTACGACAGGGCGGGTAGTATTAATATGCAAACCGTTTCCGCATACCCTGCGGTTAGTTATAGCAAATCATTAGAAGATGGCCATAACTCATACCTGTCTGTTGGGTTTACGGGTGGTTACACGCAACGTAACTACGACCCTACGAAGGCAACATTGAATAACCAGTTTGTGAATGGCTCATACAACCCCGACAATCCAACGGGGGAGAACTTTAATAATCCTAAATTCAGCTATTGGGACCTTGGTGCTGGTATCACCTTCAGCAGCACATCGGGCGATGGCGAAGAGGCAAACAGGCTGAATTACGTTGTAGGCGTAGCGGGCTATCACTTTACACAACCCAATACTTCTTTTGCTGACAATTCAGATTCAAGGCTGGATATGCGCTGGAATGTGAATGCTGCTGTAAGCAAAGAACTAAACGAAACTTTCAGCTTCCAGATACATGCCAACTATATGCGCCAGGGCGATTATAATGAAACCATAGCGGGTGGCCTTATTGGGTGGAATAAAAAAGATGCTAGTGGTGATGTGCGTTTTGTATTATTCGGGGGCGTATTCTATCGCTTTAAAGATGCATTCATCCCTACTATCAAATTGCGTTATAAAGATGTTGCATTCAACTTCAGCTACGATGTAAATACCTCAAGGCTAAGGGCAGCTACCAACCTGCAGGGTGGCTATGAAATATCAATTATCAAAACGGGTATTTTCAACGATCCTGAGCGCAAGCAAGCACGCGTTATCTGCCCTGTGTTTTATTGATTTTTTTTGAATAGGTACAAAAACAAAGCCTGCAAATATTTGCAGGCTTTTTACTGCTATATGATTTTGAGTTTACAGTTCAGATAGATTCAAGCTTCATTTTGTATTTTAGTTAGTAAAAATAGCATTATGGAAAAGCCGGCGAAAACATGCTACAGCCATATAGGTGGTACGCTGGGAGAGCTATTGCTTGATGTATTTACAGAGAAACAATGGATAGCAAAAAAACATCAAAACGATAAACATTTTTATATCACGTCAAAGGGTAGAAAGGTATTTGAAAAATTAGGTGTAGATGTTGCTCAGATAAAAGATGAAGATATGTGATGTGCTTGGTGTTTTTTTTTTAACATCCGTTTACAGGCCTGAATGGCGCATCTTTCTTATATTGAGAAACAATTTTTATAGAAAGATGAGGAATTTACTTGGCCCTGTTTTAGCATTGGTGATGATGTATGGCGCAGGAACGGCTTACGCACAGAATTATAACAACCTGAAACCTGCTGTAAAAGCCGCGGCAAAGAAGATGAATGATGCGCTGGTAAAAAAAGACCTTAAAACTTTTATGGCTACCACACACCCTAAAGTGATAGCTACTACCGAAGGCGGTGCCGATAAATTGATAACCGATTTATCCAAGCAAATAGAAAGCATGGAAAGCCAGGGTTCTAAAATACTATCTGCATGGCCCGGCGAAGCATCTGCTATTATTGATACGGCAGGCGAATTGCAATGTACCATTCCTCAATACATGAAAATGAAACTGAGTAATGGTGTCCTTACCACACAAACCACACTCATAAGCGTTTCTATGGACAGGGGCAAGACCTGGTACTTTGTAGATGCTACGGATAAAACACTGGCCAATTGGCGCACGGTTTTTCCTAACCTTAGCACACAACTAACATGGCGCCCGGCACCGGAACCTAAGTTTACCCCTAAAAAATAAACAGAATTAAAATAAGGATTGATACACCTGCATTACAGCAGCAGCATGTGCATGCGTAGTAAAGTGGTGTGCATGTGCAATGCCCTTTGTTGTCATGTCTGTACGCAGCGTAGTATCCGTAGCTATGCGTTCCATTGCAGTTGCCATTTCTTCTACATTTAAAGGGTTGATATAATATGCAGCATCACCGCCAGTTTCCGGCATGCACGATAGGTTGGATGTGATGACAGGCACGCGGCTCCATAGCGCTTCTAATATGGGTAGCCCAAATCCTTCAAATAGGGATGGGTATATCATAGCAGTAGCTTGCTGGTATATTGCAGGAAAATCATCGCCGCTGCGAAACCCTGTATCGTTTTTAGTAGCCTGCTCTGAAAGAAAAATGACGCGATTGCCAAGGCCGTGCTGCGCAATGTATGATTTTACTGTTTCCATATAGCTGCCGCCATTGCCAATCACTACAAGCGGTATGTCTAATGATGGTGCTGTAGCGTTTAAGGCTTTGCATATCGTCAGTAGGTTTTTCCGTTCTATTATAGAACCTACGTACAGGAAATAATGATCCGGAAGGTTATACTTCTGTTTGATGCGCGATAATTCATCCAGGCTTGCTTGCTTTTCAAATATCGGGTTACAGCTTTGATAACAGATGTCTATTTTATGCTCAGGTGTTTTATAGTAGTTTATCAGGTCTTGTTTTGTTTGTTTGCTGATGGCTATCACTCTGTCGGCATGCTGTGCTGCATACCTGAACTTGCGACGGTAAATAGCTGTATTAACAGCACCATATTGTTTTGGGTAGCGTTCAAATATCAAATCGTGTATGGTAACAACAGACTTGATGCCACTACTGTTAATGCCTGCCGGTATTTCATTACTAAGGCCGTGATAAAGATTTATGGATAATTGCTTCAGGTCTTGCGTTACTCCATAGCTGCGCCATAACGATCGGAAGTTTTTGTAAAAGCCGGTAGGCAATACGGTTTGCACATTGGGCATATCGGGCGTGAACAGGTGGCCCGGCTTAGGGGCCATCAGGTAATAGCTATGTGCCGCATAATCGCCGGCAAGCGATTGTATGAGCATACGGCTGTAATTACCCAGTCCTGTATTGTTCTGAAAAGCCCTTTTTGCATCAAATGCTATACGCATGTATCGTCCTTGCTATCTGCGCCGAAAGTAGTATAAAATCGGTAATTAAGCTGTTTCTTCATCCTGCATGCGTGATGCCTTCTTTTGTGCAGGTGTGGGTTGCTGCACCCAGTTGTTGGGATAATATGCAAATACATCGCTCTGTTGTATCCTGTCCAACCCTATCTTATCATCCATATAATCGGCCAGCAGCTTAAAGGCTGTTTTGTTCTCTTGTTTGAAGATGAGCAGCGATGCATTGGTGCCTGCTTTTACGGCTATAGGCACGCCACCACCCAGCTCTGCCCAATGGCCACCCAGCAGCAGGTTTTTTACGGGTGTCTGGTAGTGCGCTACTTTGCCTTGCATGTTCTTCTTTCCTGGTTTGGCCCCCATCATGGTGCCGCCCCTGTTGCCGGTATAGCGCCAGTGTGTTACGGGTGTAGCCACATCGTAAAAGAGGATATGCTTTCGCAAGCCCGGTGCTACGGCCTGCTCCACACGGTCTATTATTATCTCGGCAATATTGCCCTTTAGCTTCTTATAGGCTTCACCCCGCTCATAATTGCCTGCGGCATCCTTCCCTGTTTGCCATTCGCCATCATAATCCATGAAGGCGGGCATAAAAAGCGTAAGTGTCCCATGTCCTTCGGGCGCTAACGATGGGTCTCTGAAAGACGGTGCCAGTATACTTATTTCACTGGTATAGGGGTTGCCATCACAATGCTGGCCTGCCGGCGTTTTTTCAGATACAATGTGTACTAGTTCTTCATGGAAGCCCAATTCTTGTGGCGTGCAATCCAGCGCTACAGATATGGTGACGGAAGAGCTGTACAGCTCTGCATCCTTTAGCTTCGATTTCAGCTTTTGAGGTATGGCGTGTTCCGGCAGCATTTTTTCATATAGCGTTTCTACATCACAGGCAGCTATTACATATTTGCTGTTCACGGTATAGCTATGCTTAAAATGTTCAAACGATACCCCCACGGCAGTGTTGCCATTCAGCAATATCTCTTTTACCGGCGCTTTATAAAAAATATCATTACCATAGTATTTCACTATATGCTCCATCCATTCGGGTATCACCTGCCCGCCACCTGCAGGTGGACTCTGAAAATCGCCGTAGTAAGCCCAGCCTATGGGCACCAGGCACGATAACAGTTCTGTTTCCCCGGTGAATATCCGGTGCAGCTTTTCGTCTTTAAAGAATTTGTTCAATCCCTTCTTCAATCCTTTTTCACCTGTATAGCTGATGTAGGGGATGAATGGTATGGCAAATTTTAGCAAAGGTATTTTGTTCTTCATGCGTTCGTGCATGCCCATGCTTTCTTCTGTACGGAATATCTTGCTGAAGTCGTGAAAAGATTTGCCCAGCTTTTTAGCTGCTTTAAAAAAACGCATGAGGCCTTCCCGTTCATGCGGAAACTCCGCTATCCACTGGTCGCGCAGTTCATCAGGATTGTTGGTAAGCAAATAGTCGAAGCTTTCGCCCTTATACCTGCGTATCCTTTTTTGCGATACAGGCGTAGGGTGGTCGCTGCCCAGCAGGTCGAATATTTTGCAGGCCATGCCACCGGGTGCGCATTGGTTCAGCCAGTGTATGGCCGTATCAAAACGAAAGTCTTTTCTCCGGAAACCGGCCAGGTACCCGCCGGCATGTGGTTCTTTTTCCAGCACGCATACGCGCATGCCTGCTTTGCTGAGTATGGCAGCTGCGGTGAGGCCGCCGATACCCGCGCCTATTATGGCCACATCATAATATGGCTTCACATCGGGTTTTTGCATCAATTGGGGTAAGGGCGTGGGGTAAACGCCCGCCCTAAATTATGGAAAATGAATGTAATGACTATGCTTTAGCAAGTGATTGCTGGCGCAGCAGGTATTTGCCCAGCACATCAAACTCTATATTTACCACCGTGCCGGCTTCTATTTGCTGGAAGTTGGTATGCTCATAAGTATAAGGAATGATGGTAACGGTCAGCTCAGTTTCTTTGATGTTGAAGACCGTAAGGCTCACACCATTGATGCATGCCGAACCTTTTTCTATCACCAAAGGTGCAAACTGTGCATCGTATGTAAAGCGAAACAGCCAGCTGCCATCCAGTATTTGCTTTTCTACGCAGGTAGCGGTAGCATCGGCATGGCCTTGTACAAAATGGCCGTCCAGCCTATCGCCCAGCCTTAGGGAACGTTCCAGGTTTATGATGTCACCTGCTTTCCACCTGCCCAGGTTGGTTTTTTGCAGCGTTTCGGCTACGGCAGTTACTTTATAGCTATTGTTCTCTATCGCTACTACGGTGAGGCACACCCCATTGTGCGCTACCGATTGGTCTATCTTCAGTTCGGGGGTTATTTTGCTTTCTACCCAAAAATCTATGTTGGAACCCGATGTTATTACATCTGTAATAATGCCCGTAGCTTCTATTATACCCGTAAACATGCTGTATGGTCTTGTATTATTGCCTAATGCCTGTACCCTTATGGTAGCTCGCGCCTGAATCGCTGGCCACGGTAAAAAAGAAGGTCAGTTTGTTGGAGTCTACTTTGTCCTTCAGCAGGTAGCCGCTGATGGTATCTGATGTACGGCACAGGTACTGGCCATACAGGTTATATTCTATATTGTTCACCAGCACAATGGTAGAGTCCATGGTGGCTTTATAATACCTGTCGGCGGTTATTTTCAGTGGTTCGCTGCCGCCGCAAAAGCCAAACATTTCCATTTTGGTATTGGAAGTGGCAGACAGGGTTATCTGAAGTTCCTGTGCCTTGCGGAATTTATTATCAGCATCATATATAGAGTCTTTGAAAAGGAAAGAGCCCTTGAATGGCTGCGTAGGGAAGTAGCAAATACTGTTATCCGGCTTGCCGGGAAAGGTTTGGTTATAATTGATAGCATCCGGGTCGTTACAGTAGGGTCTATCCAGGCCATCTATATTCATATTGGCCGAAGGGTCTTCCTTTTTACAGGATAGCGCTAAAACCGTCACCATCACAATAAACACTAAGCTTCTATACATATTGCCTGCCACTTGGGTTTGCATCTCGTTATTATAAACGAAGTTATGAGATTTAAATTATCTGTTTTCAAACACCGTGCCTAAAAAGTTGGTTCAAATAATAAATTTTGCTACCTTTGCCATCCCAAATTATCAAAAGGGAGGTATATAAGTTATGTTGATCATTGATTCTAAAGATTGCGAAAATATAGACAAGGCGCTTAAGAAGTACAAGAAAAAGTACGAAAAAGCACGCATTCTCAATCAATTACGCGGCCGTCAGGCGTTTACAAAACCGTCTGTTAAGCGTCGTACAGAAGTGCTGAAAGCGGTTTACCGCCAGCAACTGATGACAGGTCAATTGGATTAATCCGATTTAACAAAATTGTCAGGAATATAATTGTGCCTGGTACTGTAATATTGTATATTTACAGTACCAGGTTTTATTATGATAGGACAACGGATCACGGACTTTTTACAATACCTGAGGTTTGAAAAAAGATATGCACAGCATACCCGTACCGCTTATGAAACGGACTTGTTTCAATTTCAGCAATATATAAAGGCACAATTCGATATAGATGCCGTAGCTGATATTTCCCATTTTCATATACGCAGCTGGCTGGCCACTTTCAAAGATGAAGGACTGGCGGCACGCAGCATCAACCGAAAGCTTTCGGGGCTCAATTCCTTTTATAAATATTTATTACGACTCGGGGTGGTAGAAAAGAACCCCGTAAAGCAATTGCATGCCCTACGGCTACCCGACAGGCTGCCCATGTACCTGAAAGAACGGGAAATGCAAAACCTGTTGGAAGAAATAACCTTTGAGGAGGGGTTTAAGGGTGCTACCGACCGCCTGATATGTGAAATGCTATACAGGCTGGGCATACGCCGTAGTGAGTTAATAAATATTAAAGAGAACGATATTGAATGGAGCCTGAAGCAGCTGCGCGTGCTGGGAAAAGGCAATAAAGAGCGCCTGGTGCCCCTGAGCAGTGAAATGCTAAACACTTTCAGGGCATATATACAAGAGAAAAAAAGCCTGCCTGTGGATGATACGCATCATTTATTGGTACTGGAAACCGGCCGACCTTTATACGAAAGTTATGTTTACAGGGTGGTAAAGCATTATCTGTCACAGGTTACAACGCTTTCAAAGCGCAGCCCGCACATTTTGCGGCACACTTTTGCTACTCATTTGCTGAACAATGGTGCCAATATACAAGCCATAAAAGAACTGCTGGGGCATAGCAGCCTGGCAGCTACACAGGTATATACGCACAATAATATAGACAAGCTGAAAGAGATACATAAGTTGAACCATCCGAGAGGATAACCATATATATTTTTAACCTTTAAATGTTGAATTATGAACGTACAAATTCAGTCAGTGCACTTCGACGCGGATAACAAGCTGTTAGAACATGTGAATAAGAAACTGGAGAAGTTGAGGACATTCCACGACAGGATAATTGGCGTAGAGGTGTACCTGGTGCTAGACAATGTAGTGCATAATATAAAAGACAAGATAGCCGAGATAAAAGTGTACGTACCGAAGCAGTCCTTCTTTGTAAAACATCAGTCTAAAGCTTTCGAAGAGTCTTTCGATCTGGCTTTCGATGCTATGGTAAACCGTATAAAACGCCATAAAGACAAGGCTGCGGCTGTATAGTGCGCAAATCCTAACCATTTGACAATAAATCCGGTCTTTATTATAAAAAAGACCGGATTTATTTTTTCCGCTATTGCAATAAAAGACTAAATCAACTATTTTGCATAACTTAATAATATAACTATCCGAATCATGCTGCAACGTTTGATGAGAACCTTAGCGGTGTCTACTGCAACATGCGTACTGTTTTCTGCATGTAAGAAACACACTTACAGTCCTGATGAGCCACTGCAGCCCACTTATTCTGCATCGGTATTCATAGCTAGTCAAAATAAAATCTTTTATGCCTTAGATCCTGTAAGCGGTGCACGCAAATGGGAAATAAATATGCACGATAATATCTTTGCCACACCACTGGTAGTAGGAGATAAAATATACGTTGCCGGCGAAAGTAATGACCTTGTGTTTACGGTAGATATAAAAGCAGCTAAATTAAAAGACACCATCGATCTGAATCCGCCCGACACAGTTGCCGGCGGTATCATTTCTTCTCCGGTGGCCGATGGCAACAGTGTTTACTTCGGTACTACAGAAGGTTATCTGAGCGCTGTGCCTTATAACTCAAAAACACCCAGGTGGACTGTTAAATTGACTGCGGGCATTCAAGCTTCGCTGGCGCTGCATAGCGGCAGTATCATAGTAGCAACCATTGATAACAAGGTACATGCCGTTAGCACGGCCAATGGCTCTGTTTTATGGACAACAAACCTTGGTACAGTTGGTTTCGGATTGTTCTCATCTCCATTGGTGAGCCCTCCATACATCTATGTTGGCTCTCCGGATGGCAACCTGTACGCACTGGATGTAAATAGTGGTACCATCAGGTGGTCATTCATTACGCAGGCACAGGTGCTGTCTTCCCCCATCATGTATGGTGGAAATGTAATAATAGGTAGCAATGATAACTATCTCTATTGCATAGACACAGCCGCCAAACAGCCGCGCTGGATGTTCAAAACAAATGACCGAATCATATCTTCTCCGGCAGCCGCCAACCAGGTAGTGTATATCGGTAGCTACGATTCTCACCTGTATGCCGTTAATATTATAGATGGCACACTGAAGTGGAAATACCAGATGGGCGCGCTGATACAATCAACTCCATTGGTACATAACGGTACTGTGTATGCAGCCAGCTTCGATAAGCATATGTATACTTTCGATACGTCAGGCGTTTTGAAATGGAAATACAATATTAATGGTCCGGTACAAACATCGCCTGTTTATTACGATCTGACAAGGGCATATTACCCTACCATTACAGGCTCTGCAGCTTATTAATTGATTATCCATACAAGAAATAATAAAGGCGCTATATACATAGCGCCTTTCCTTTTTTACTTAATTATCTCGAAGATTACTTCTTGCCACCTTCCTTAGGGCGGAATAGCATTATATCCCTGTCAAACAGGTAAATACCACTCTTATCATCGCCTACCAGCTCCAGCTTATCATTCAGGGTGCGTGCCAGGTGTTCTTCTTCTATCTGCTCACTCACATACCATTGCAGGAAGTTGTGCGTAGCAAAGTCTTTTTCCATGAGGGCAAGGCCTACCAGTTCGTTAATGCTTTCAGATACCCTTATTTCATGTTTCAGAAACTCTTCAAATACACGTTGCAGCGATTGAAACGTAATGATGGGCTGCTTCAGTTCCGGCACTACTGCAAAACCACCACGCTCGTTTATATAGCGTATCAGCTTCAGCATATGCATACGTTCCTCGTTCGATTGCTGGTAGAAGAATTCAGTCACGCCATCCAGACCCGGCTGTATTTCTGCCCACGATGCCATCGCCAGGTATGCCTGCGATGATTCTGCTTCCATTTCCACCTGTCTGTTTAATGCTTCCTGTATCGTTTTCTGTAACATAGTCCTTTGGTTTGCGTATACTACAAGATACAAAAATACCCCTGCATTTTTTGCAGGGGTACCGTCAAACTATCTAAAAAATGAATACTACTGTTTAGCCAGTTCTTTCACTTTGTTGAATACTTCATTTTCGCCACCTTCTTCATAGCCTGCGTGTGTATAGGCTACCTTACCATTCTTGTCTATGATCATGGTAAAAGGCACGGTTTGGAAGCTCAGTGAGCGTTTCAGGTCTGAATTGGCATCTATATAATAAGGGAAGTCCCAGCCTTGCGATTTGGCATAGCTGCGTACCAGGCCCTCTGCACGAGACTCGTCGATAGATATCGTCATATAGTTGAAGTCCGCTTCTGTTTTCCACTGCGCCATCTTTTCGCGCACGTTCTTTATCTCCTTTTTGCAAGGCACACACCAGGTGGCCCAAAAGTTGATGAGCGTTACCTTGCCTTTCTCCACTGTTTGGTCGAAAGCTATCTTTTTGCTTGAATTAACATCCTTTATCTGTGTATTGGGTAATTCTGCGGGTTGGGCATAGGCAGCTATTCCTGACAATGCAACGGCAAACACGGTTGCCAACACTTTTTTCATAAACTTGTCTGTTTTAGTATAATGTAATCCAAAATCTTGCCAAAGTTTGGCAAAGAGACTAAATTCGCCAATCTTGTTAAAATTAACAACCTTTTAATGAAAAAAGTCGTGCTTTTTTTAACAGCAGCTTTGCTGTTAAACAGTAGCCTGCATGCGCAGGGTACATTATCCGGCGACCTGATGATGAACGCGAATTTCTTCCAGCGCGATTCGGCTATCAATGCTGCCAACAATCCGTTATACGACAACTACCTGAGTGGTGGTGAAGCCTGGTTGAGTCTCAGATACAATTACAAAGGGTTTACGGCAACACTGCGCGCAGATGCCTTTCACAATTCAAACCTGTACAATCCCGTGCAGGCATTAAGCGGCTTTGGTATTGGTGCATGGAGTGTGAGTAAAGAGATACACGGCCTGACGGTAACTGCCGGTTATATTTACGACCAGATAGGTAGCGGTATCCTATTCCGTGCATACGAAGACCGCGGCCTGCTGATAGATAATGCATTGGTAGGTGTGCACCTGAAATACCAGGTAGCCAACAATATATACATCAAAGGCTTTACCGGCCAGCACAAATTCCTGTATGAGCGTTATGCGCCTATCGTCAAGGGCCTGAATATAGAAGGCGATTTCAACCTGGGCGATAAAGTACACATCATACCGGGTGTAGGTGCGCTCAACCGTACACTCGACCAGAACAACATGGACAAGATAGTAGGTACTATCAACAGCCAGGATAGCATTACGCGTTTTGTGCCAAGGTATAATATGTATGCATTTACTGCTTACAATACACTTACTGCCGGCGATTTCTCATGGTATATAGAAGGTGCATTCAAAACGCACGAAGCCTATGTAGATACGCGCGATAATATACTGCACGATGCACCGGGCAATGTAGTATATACTACACTGGGCTATGCACGCAAAGGCATCGCGGTAAACCTGACAGGTAAGCGCACGGAAAAATTCATCATGCGTACATCGCCCAACGAGGTGCTGCTGCGTGGTATGATGAACTGGCAACCTATCGTGGCACGTATGCGCCCGCAACGCCTGATGGCCCGTTACACACCGGCTTCTCAAGACCTGTCTGAAATGGCCATAGGTGGCGATGTGCTGGTGACACCCAATGACAATTTAGACATCACGCTGAATGGTACTTACATCAATACACTGGAAGATGTGGAGCTATATCGCGAAGGCTATATCGAAGCAGAATACCGTGGCCTGAAAGACTGGATATTCCAGGGTGGTTTCCAATACATGCGCTACAACCAGGAAGTGTATCAGCTGAAACCGGGCGTGCCGATAGTAGAATCGATGATACCTTTCTTCGAGGTTACAAAGCGCCTTACCAGCCGCACATCTATCCGTACAGAATGGGAATACCAGCATACAGAGCAGGATTATGGTTCATGGCTGTTTGGCCTGCTGGAGCTGAATGTATCTCCACACTGGTCTTTTGCCGTGTCTGATATGTACAACATTCAAAAAGGCCCTACTTCACCTCCCGGCGATGGTAAACACTATTACAACGTATTTACTGCCTATAGAACAGGTCCGCACCGTATTACGGCATCGTATGTAAAACAGGTGGAAGGTATCAACTGTACAGGTGGTGTGTGCCGCTACGAGCCTGCCTTTAGTGGTGTGCGTTTCGGCCTTACATCTCAGTTCTAATACAGTACTTCGGTC
>DASWWE010000155.1:0-14045 GCA_036406055.1 Flavipsychrobacter sp.
GGTGAAGTGATTAAAGTATATAATCAACATAAGAGAGGACTGATGGTGTATCAGTCCTCTCTTATGTCTTGTAGCTTACGGTATATAGTGAGTGGTGTGCTTAGAGACAGAAATACTGTACTGCCTTTAGATGCTAATGTATACTCATTGCGCTGCTTAGGTGTGCCGGTATAGTAGTAGCCTTCGAGGTAAGCCATGTCGATAAAGCCTGCACTGTAATTCAACGATAACGCCAATCGTTCTTTCTGTTGTTTATTGTACAGTTTCATCCCTATGCACCAGGAGACAGTAAGGCCCAGTTCATTAACTTTATATAACCACACACTACCGGTATTACTAGTGTCTGTTGATTGCTTGCCTGCAGTGTAGCTTTCCTCGTTAAATTTTCGTTTGTAGGCATCACTACTCCTGTTTATAATGGTACCCACACCTATGCCGATAAATGGGCGTAATTGCCACCCTTTTAAATTAATAGGTGTATTTAAAGTGTAGTTGTAATACAAGCCGACAGCTGTAAGGTATAGCCCTGTTACCTGTACCGCATTGCGACCATTATTAAAGTGCGCCAGATAATCTGCAGGGATACGGCTGATAGACAACTCGACTGCATGTTGCTTTTTGAAACTGTATTCTACAGATATGCCTACTCCCGGCTTACAGGAAGAAAATATGCGTTGAGGTGAACTGAAACCAGCATCATTGGCTGGGGCAGCGTGAATGGTATTTGTAGCATAGCCAAAATTTACAGCCGGCCGAATAGCCAAAGATTGTGCGCTAGCTATGTATGACTGCAAACAAAGCAGCAGAAGGGTGCTGAATGTCTTCATAGGTATTTGTTTTATTGGTGATAAGCCACCATATAAAAATACCTATTATATCTAACTCTTCAAATACTATACTTCTGCCTTCTCTTTTTCTACTGCTGTGTATAGTTTGTAGTATTCGCCATGTTGTTGCAGTAGGGCAGCATGGTTGCCGCGCTCTATAATCTGGCCTTTGTCCATTACGATGATCTCATCGGCCTTGCGGATGGTGCTGAGGCGGTGGGCTATCACTATAGAGGTACGGCCTTTTATCATCGTATCGATAGCACGTTGTATCAGTTGTTCGCTTTCGCTATCTACAGATGAGGTGGCTTCGTCGAGTATCAGGATAGAAGGATCGTATAGCAATGCACGTGCAAAGGATAATAACTGCCTTTGCCCCTGTGATAAGGTATTGCCACGCTCCATTACATCGAAATAATAATTGCCCGGCAGGCGCATGATGAAATCGTGAATACCCAGCAGCTTACATACTTCTTCTACTTTGGCTAGTGGTATCTCGCTATTGCGCAGGGTGATGTTATCGTATATGGTGCCGGAGAACAGGAATACATCCTGCAATACAATACCTATATGCTCGCGCAGGGAATAGATATCATATGCCTGCAGGTCTTTATCGTCTATCAATATCTGTCCGCCTTCTATTTCATACAGCCGGTTCAGTATGCTGATGATAGATGTTTTACCTGCGCCTGTATGGCCCACTACGGCCATTGTTTTACCGGCAGGTATCTCGAACGTAACACCTTTCAGTACGGGCACACCCGGCTTGTAGCTAAAGCGTACATCCTGAAAATTCACTTTGCCTTTTATGCCTTCTGCCGAAGCAGTGCTATTGCCTGCCAGGTGTTCTTCACTATCCAGCACGGTAAATACCCGCTCGCCGGCTATCATGCCCATCTGCAATACATTGAACTTATCGGCCATCATCCGCAACGGACGGAATAATAAGTTGAGGTACATAACAAATGCTATCACCACGCCGGGGGTTACATCATAATCCAGCATCTGCACCGCGCCATACCATACCAGCAAGCCCATAGACATGGCCAGTATTATTTCTACAACGGGGAAGAAAACCGAATAGGCAAATATGGCTTTGATATTCGCATTGCGGTGTTCTTTATTGATGTTTTTGAATTTATTCATCTCCCTGCGTTCGGCAGCAAATGCTTGTACTAAGTACATACCTACGATATGCTCCTGCACAAAGGCATTGAGCGCTGCCACGGCATTGCGCACGCGCTGGAAAGATTTATTTACGCTCTCTTTAAAATAATAAGTAGCTACAATCAATAAAGGGAAGGGTGCCAGGCATATCAATGTCAGCTTCCAATCGGTGATGAACATGATAACCATGATGGAGATAATGGTCAGCACATCGGCAAAGATGGAAATGATACCTTCGGAGAATACATCGTTCACCGATTCAATATCGTTGATAGTGCGTGTGGTAAGCGTGCCGATTGGCGTGCGGTCGTAGTAGCCTATGTTCTGAAACAGTATCTTTTTAAATACCGATTTGCGCATATCATTTACCACTGTTTGCCCCAGCCAGCTGATGCGGTACATGAACCAAAAACGTAACAGGTTTTCTATTATCAATATGCCCAGTTGTATCACGCTGATCCATATCAGCCCTTCCAGCAAACGACCATTGATATATTTATCTACCGATACCTGTATAAGATATGGCCTTAATGGCGATAGCGCCGCTAAAGTTACCGACATGATAAGGGTAAAATACAAGGTGCCCTTATATGGCTTCGCAAATGAAAATATGCGACGTAACAATGCGGTATCAAATATCTTTTTCGCTTCGCTGGCCATGTTACCCCTCCTGCTCCCCTAAAGGGGAGTGACTATGTGAATCTATTTGTGAACAATCTATCGTCATAAAAGCTCCTCCCTTCAGGGAGGATGGGAGGGTTTATGCCTCTTCTTTAAAACTCATTAAGTATGCCTTGATGAAATCGTCTATCTCGCCATCCATAACCGGCTGTACGTTGCCTACTTCAAAATCGGTACGGTGGTCTTTTATCATCTTGTAAGGATGGAACACATAAGACCGTATTTGCGAGCCCCATTCTATTTTCTTCTTATTGCTGTTAGCCGCATTCTTCAGCTCTTCGCGTTTGCGCAGTTCTTCTTCGTACAGGCGGCTTTTCAACATGGTCAATGCCTTTTCACGGTTCTCGCCCTGCGTACGTGCCTGCTGGCATTCTACGATGATGCCTGAAGGTATGTGCTTTAAGCGCACGGCTGTTTCCACCTTGTTCACGTTCTGTCCCCCCTTACCACCGGCGCGGTAAAATTCCCATTCCAGGTCGGCAGGGTTTACGGTTATCTCAATGCTGTCATCTATAAGGGGGTATACGAATACTGAAGCGAAAGAAGTGTGCCTGCGGGCATTGCTATCGAAAGGGGAGATGCGCACCAAACGGTGTACACCACTTTCCGCTTTTAATAATCCGTATGAAAACTCCCCATCAAACTCTATAGTTGCCTGTTTGATACCGGCGCCATCACCATATTGTACATCTATCTCTGAAACCTTCCAGCCTTGTTTTTCGCCATACATGCGGTACATGCGGAGCAATATTTCTGCCCAATCCTGGCTTTCAGTACCACCTGCACCACTGTTTATCACCATTACGGCATGCATCTCATCTTCAGGCTCGTTGAGGGTCGATTTAAATTCCAACTCATCGAGTGTCTTCACTGCTTTATCGTAAGCCTCTTTTGCTTCTTCTTCCTGTGCCTCGCCTTCCTTCCAGAAATCGAAAAGAATTGCAAAATCTTCTACCGCTGTGTTGGCCTGCTCATACAGGTCTACCCAGAATTTATTGATCTTTATTTCTTTCAGAATGCCGGTGGCACGTACGTTATCATCCCAGAAACCCGGGGCAAGACTCATCTGGCGATCGTTCTCTATCTTGGCGTTTCGGTCTTCTACTCGTAAGAAGCGATACAGGTGCTGCACCCTATCGCGCATTTCTTTCAGGTATTCCTGCGTCATATCGGGTGCAAAGGTACGGATTACTACCCCTTTTTATTGCATCTTCGCCGATTGTTCCAGCTCATCGAAACTGATAATGGATTTCAGGCCATAATTGTTTAAAGGCCACGACTGGGCAATGGTTTTTACGTCTAAGTGCAATTCTTTTATGGCATTGTACAAGCCTGCCTGACGTGGATTAGCTTTCGCCATTTCGCCTTCTTTTTTGATCCATATCAGTTCACCTTCAAAAAGCAGTTTTTCTTCGGGGAAATAGAAAACAGCAAAATCGTAGGCGTGCGATGATTTATTGCCTATGAGGTGTATCTGCATAGTGTATTCACCATCGGTTATTTCTTTTTTATCGGTATATAATTCCGTTTTCAGGGGTTGGGGTTGCAACTGCAGGCTGTCGGGCTTCATGGTGTGTGGGTTACTAGCTATGAACTGCAGGTAATGCAGGTTGCTATCCTGCGATAGGATGGTAGCACCCTCATGAATGAAGCTGCGTACCCCACCCAAGTAGTGGGGATGGTGGTGGCTATATGCAAAATACCGGATGGGTTTTCCGGGGAATAGTTTAGGTACTTCTGCAATGATGCGGGTGCCATTTTCACTATTGAGCGGGGCTTCTATGACCATCAGGAAATCTTTAAAATTGATTGCCACCGTTCTTGAATCTGTATGGAGATTATGTATGAACCCGATGTGATCATTGTAGCGTTCACTTTGAACCTGTATGGTGTCCTCCTTTTTTTCTTGTATAGCATACCCGGCAGGTGCAGGTTGCGCAAGTGGTGCGGTATGTATCAGGGTGGGGGAGGAAATAAGCGTGCGTTCGCTGATGTGGCGGTTGAATGAAGTAATGCGAATATCATTGGGTACAGTTATCTCACCTAAGGTTATGTGGCTGGTATAAATAAACGCCCGTGTAAGATCGCCAAAGAGATAGTGCGGGTACTGAACCGTGATACTATCAATGAGGTTTTCTGCATTGATAAAGATAGTGGTCCTGTTTTCGCCAATGGGTAGTGTGTATGCTGTTTGTTTCCTGTATTTCTTCATCGTTAGCTTATCCTTGCGCTGCAGGTAGTAGTGCAATAACAGGATCGGAGAGTAACGTGCCGATTGAAATACATATTCATCCAGTTCCTGCGGGGTAATACTTTGAGGTTTATCAGTGCCGAAGTCCGTTATTAGTAAATGCGATGGTGTGTATTGTGTGGTTGCGTGAAATGTGGTGTTTTGTTTACTACTAACGATGCTATCTTTTTTAAGGAAGAAGGTATCGGAGACATAGCAAATGCCTGAAGGATTGCGGTTGTAGGTGAGCCATGGCCTGACTGTGTGTGCAAACAACCGGCTGCTATCCTGTACCGCAAATTGCAATGTTGTATTTGAAGGTGCTGCATAGCGTTTATAAGCCTGGGTCAATGCATCTTTTGCAGATGCCTGAAGCGTAATAAGGCAGATAGACAAGAGGAGTGTATAGCGCATGTAATGGAGGTTTGATAAGAGGAAGACATGGCAGACAAACACAACGTCAGTAACATTGTGTTAATTAATTTATAATATAATGTAACGAGTTTAATGTGTGAGGAGGGTAATCCTGTAAAAGGATGGGGTACGATTTTAGTATCTGTATGCATGTATGCAACGCCTGCAGAAAATAGCAGAAGTTCCCCTGCAAGCCCTGCGCCTGCTCTTTCGCAATGATCCCTTGCGAATGGCCGGGGCTACCGCATTCTTTTCCACCTTTGCCCTGCCGGGCATCCTCATCGTTATTGTACAGGTATTTTCCCATATTGTAGGGCCGCAAACCATACGGCGCGGACTAGGTAGTACCCTACGTGGCACCTTCGGGCCGGAAGCACAGCAGCAAATAGTGCAAGCCATACGTTCTATACGCTCATTGGCAGATAGCTGGTATATAGCCATCGGTGGTTTTATCTTCCTGCTATTTGTCGTTACCACGCTATTTAAAATTATCAGAGGTTCTATAGACCAGCTATGGCGGATGCGCGCCGTGAAGCGGAAGCAACGGTTTCTTTACAGCCTTATCAACCGGACACGGTCGGTGCTTACTATACTGTTTGCCGGTGTGCTTGTGGTGGTGACGATTGGTATAGAACTGCTACAAGCGCTTATCAACAGCCGTATCATCCGCCTTTCAAAAACTGCTGCCATGTGGGTGGATATCGGGCTGGATTATGTGTTTACAATAGCCATTGTAGCCTGCTGGCTGGTAGCGGTGTTTCGCTACCTGACCAATGGACGCCCTACGTGGCGTGTGGCCTGGGTGGGCGCCGGTATTACAGCCCTACTTTTCACTATAGGCAAGGCTATATTAGGCATATTGCTGACTTACAGCAATGTAACTACGATATACGGCGCATCGGCATCTACTATAGTGTTGTTACTATTCATCTTCTATGTTTCGCTGATACTGTATTTCGGTGCGGCTTTTACAACTACTTATGCGAAGGCGATAGGGCGGCCGATACTGCCTGCGCCCCATGCAGCGCGCTACCGTATAACGGCTGTGGATGAAAAAGCAGTATAGACGAAAAAAGGAGCTCTTACGGGAGCTCCTTCGTTATTGTGAAAACTAAATCTTTTTATTACAGTTGTGTAGCAGTGTACACTACATCTACCGTATAAGTACCGGCAGGATAGCTAAAGCCCGGAGTAGCCTGGTATTTAACACCGAATGTCTGGTTGCCACCGCGGCTACCGTTTGTTATCAGGTTTTGGTTGGTAGCGCTCAGGTCGGCATAGGTAGTAGCAGAAAATGGAGCAGCAATAGTACCACCTGTACCGTTAGCAGAAACCATTACATCGAGTACGCTGGCGATAGGCATAACAGGAGCCGGTGAAGTAGTACCTGTATAAGTAAAGTTGGCAGCGTTTGTTTTTACTGCAACAGTAAAGTTTTTATTAGAACGTACTTTCAGGCCTTGCTCGCTTGAAGTAACACCATTAGCGTAATCGTTCACCGTATTGAAAGCCAGGTTAACTGCTGCACCTGTTGCACTGTTGTTGCCTGTGAAGGTGATTTCAATAGCATTGCTCAGGTTCAGGTTTACCGTTTGGGTAGCTGAAGATGAAGCGTTTTGAGCTTTTACAGCGATAGTGATGCAAGACAGAATAGCGGCGAATAATACGATCTTTTTCATTTTGATTTGTTTTGTTTGTTTGATTGTGTTTGTTCGTTTGATGATGCAAATATGGGGGCACGGGGTGCCTATTGCCAAACTTTAAAGGCAGGTTAACCGGTCGTTAGGAACTGGTTTACAAACGCTTAACAAATAGCGGGAGAATGAAGAAAAAGTGCGCGTGAATGCGCTAAAACATAGCTACACGTACCTGTATTCCAGGTATCAGGCAATACTTAGAATTGCAATATTAGTCTGCTATTGCTTCTTTTACCTTGAAGGTGAAATTGCGCTGCGAAATGTAGCTGAATATTGCTACCAAAGCCGTAGTCAGTATTTTGGAAGGGGTAGGGTACCAGCCCAGCCCGTCTACAAACAGCTTCAGGAAGAAGTAGTTGAGCACAATGCACATGCTTACCAGCACGGCATAGCGGAATAATTGTACGCGGCCCTGCAGGTTGCTATGCGGGAAAACAATGTATTTAGACAGGACAAAACCCATCGGGAAACTAATAGAAAACGACATGATAAAGGCGGCAATGTGCGGCGCTATATGCATACCCAGCACATCTACCGTACTGTTCTTATCCAATATATAATTGTAGCTGACGAAGTAAAGCAGGATATCGAAAACCGTATTAGAGCCACCACATGCCAGGTACCTGAAAGTGTGTTGTGGTATCCACCTTTCAAAGGGTTTATGAAAAAAGTCTATAAAGTTGAGTATAATATCCCTTGTAGTACGTAGCACTCCTGAATGTTAAAGCGACAAAAATAAGGTTATTTCCCCATGCAGGTTGTTAAATATTATTTTTTACCACTTGATGATTTGCAATTTGTGGAAAAACTGTTTCTCTTTATCTCCTATGGCGCGTAGCATATCGCCCAGTTCATCAAAAGAAACCAAGTCGTTCTTACGGTCTTTCATCAGGCGGGCAGCACTGTAAGCAAAGTTCCGCCAGTCGTCGCCGATAGTGGTTAATTCTTTTGCATATTGTTGCAGATCATCGCGTTGTAGCAACTGGCCGGCTTCCTGCAGGAAAGCGGCGTATAAGAAACGAAAGCCGGCGCCACCCGTGCCTATTTCTTCCTGCATCCGTATCACATTACCCAGATACAGACTGGCTTTGCGTGGGGTAAGCTTTTGCGGGTATTTCGTAATTTTTTTTGCCAGCAGACCTATGGCTTTGTTGCCAAACCATGGCAGGGGCGGGGACAGCATGAAAAAGCAGGTTTGTTTGATACCAGCTTGTATAGCTTTAGCATATTGCACCTCCGGCGGAGCAGATTTGATATAATACATAAACCCTTTAGGCTCCGGTGTACCTTTAGCGAAACGTGCCTTTGCCAGATCTTCCGGGGCTATACGAGTAGTGGTTTCAACTACAGGGTCGCTGACGAGGTATTCATTGCCTTCCTTGCCATATACCACCAAGTTGTGGGCATTGAAGTGGAAGCGGAATGCCTCCGGCAGGTAAGGCAGGTAATATACGCTGCTGAGCATGCCTGTAGGCTTGCCCGCAGCCAGTACATCATCCAGCGCTTGCATGGCTTTTTCGGGCGTAGAAAACTTCTGCGTATGTATATCGATATGCAGCCTTTCGGTAACCCGCTTGAAGATAGCGCCCGGCCAGGTACGAAAAGTAGTGCCGGGGGTGCCACTTACCTTCAGGAAAGGGATGTGGGCGAAGAAAATACCCGCACCGATGCCAAAAGCCATTGGTTCACTAATGTTTATACCCTGATGACGGAGCAGGTTGGCCGTAACGCCGCTTTCGCAGTGGGCGTGCTGGCTATGAGAAAAGTGGAGCGTACTCATTGTATGCTTAGTGTATAAGGGATGTCTGCGTTGAAAGATTATTTACCGAACTGTGTAAGTGCTGAAACAGGTATCTCAAATATTTCTGCATATTTCTGCAGCATATTATCGCTCAGTTTAGCAAAGCCCGAAGGTTTCATATGGCGCTTTACCTGCCATTGCCATTTGCCGGCATATTTAGCCAGCAGGGCCACATCCATGAGGCACTTCTGCATATAGTAGGCTATAGGGCTTAACTGCCCGCTGCGCACCAATTGCTCGGTAGCAGCCAGTTCTTCATCTACAGCATCCCAGGCTTGTTTGGTAGCAAAATTATCGGGCTCCCAGCCGGCAGAATTGACGCTGGTATATTTACCATCGTCGCCTACGGCATACATTACCTTGGTTATCTTATCCCCCTCCCTGAAATCTTTGGGGTCTTGCGGCACTTCATTTACCTTCATTTAAAGCCTCTGTTTTTCAGTGCGGTGAAGTTAGTATAAAAAAACATTATGCGGGCAGCGCCTGCAGCATTACTTCCATTTTGCTGCCGCGGGAACCTTTTATAAGTATGGATGCATGTTGCGGTGCATTAGCTTTTATAGCTGCTGCCGCTTCTGCCGACGTTTGATAGTGCTTGTAATTGTGTTCAATCCCATCAAATTCTTTGCCTACCAGTATCACATCGCTCCATTCATATAGCTGCACCAATGCCACCAGTTCGGCATGTTCTGCAGCTTCATCTGCGCCCATTTCCTTCATGCCGCCCAGCCACAGGATTTTATTGGGCAAATGGGCACCGGCAAAATTGATAATAGCCGCACGCATGCTGGTAGGATTGGCATTATAGGCATCGAGGATAATCTTATTAGTGCCTTGCTGCAGCCATTGAGAACGGCTGTTATCAGGATTGTAAGTCTCTATAGCAGCCTGAATATCACTTAACGGCACGCCGAAATGCAAACCTACAGCTATGGCTGCCATGATGTTGGGAAAATTATATTCACCCACCAAAAGACTTTTAATGAGGACGTTATCCCCTTCATAATGCAGATTGATGTGCAGGAAAACACTGTCCATTACAGGGGTACCTTGATATTGTGCATCGGCAATACTGCCGTAGGTAACTTGCTTCTCAATGCCAGCACTCATTTCGGCCAAATAATCGAGGTCGGCATTGCGGAAAATGATACCGCCCATAGCGCGGATATAATCATATAATTCGCCCTTGCCCTTGCGCACACCTTCTATGCCGCCAAAGCCTTCTATATGTGCTTTCCCGGCATTGTTTATCAACCCATGGGTGGGCAAGGCTATGCGGCAGTAGCCTTCTATTTCCTTCTGATGGTTAGCGCCCATTTCTATCACTGCCATCTGTGCATCGGCCCTTATTTTCAACAGGGTGAGCGGTACGCCTATGTGATTATTAAGATTACCTTCCGTAGCATAGGTTTTATACTTGCGGCTCAGTACGGCTGTAACCAGTTCTTTCGTAGTGGTCTTACCGTTACTACCTGTGATGCCAATGAATGGGATATCGAACTGCATGCGGTGATAGGTTGCCAGGTGTTGCAGCGTGCTCAATACATCATCTACCAATATGCATTTGTCATTTACTGCATAGGCTGCTTCATCTATAACGGCGTAAGCTGCGCCGGCATCCAGTGCCTGTTGAGCAAAGGTGTTGCCATTAAAATTGGGGCCTTTCAGTGCAAAATAGATATCGTCTTTTTTTAGTTTGCGAGTATCTGTTTGTACGGAGGGGTATTGCTTATAAATATCGTAGAGTGCACTTATTTCCACTGCGTTGAATGCTTTTATAACCGGCATAAAAATAACAAACCCCTCCGGAAGAAGGGGTTTGTTTATTGAAAAGAATTCTCTGATTATTTGCGAGGAGGACGGCCACCTTTACCAAAGTAGTTACCTGCTTTTTCGTCGTTGCGGCCGTTAGGGCTACCCAGGCGATCCATTACCAGGCGGAAACCTACTGTAGAGCTTGATTGCTTAGCCTGCATGAAACGGCGTGTGCCGGGAGACATGTAGTAAGCGCGGTCGTTCCAAGAACCACCTTTGTAAACTTTAGCATCGTTGTTTACCAGTGTGTTTGTACCGTAGTTATATACGAACTGAGAAGCACTGTCGCCATCATTATAGTTGCGCAGGTCGCTCACGTTGCCATCGTATATTTCTTTAGCCAGCATTTCTTCGTTTGTAATAGGACGGCGAGGAATGTGACCCAGACTATCTTTTTCTTCCAGTGAATTGTCTTCAGCCAGGCGTTTCTGAGTAGTGTACTCATTACCGCGGAAAGGACGGAAGTCATTCAGGTCGCTTGTGTAAGGACGGTAAGTATCCAGTACCCACTCGCTCACGTTACCGGCCATGTTGTACAGGCCATAAGCGTTAGGCTGGTAAGAGAAAACAGGAGCAGGGATATCTGCATTATCGTTCAGGCCACCGGCAACACCCATCGCATCACCACGTCCACGTTTGAAGTTGCCCAGGAACTGGCCTTGATATGAGTTGCGGAAACCATAGCGTTTTGTTTCAGCATCACCCCAAGGGTAAACATTGCGGTCTGTGATAACTTCTTCACCACGGCGACGGCTTGTTTCGCGTTCAGGGTTGTTACCTATGTTAGCCACCGCTGCATATTCCCACTCAGCTTCTGTTGGGAGGCGGTAGTTTGGCAGCAGGTAACCATCTGAATAGCGCAGGTTGCGTTTGCCACCACCCTGAGGATCCAGGTCGCGTTTGCGGTTCCTGCCCGGCGTACCTTCGTACTGGCCTGTTGTGTAAGTTTCGCTGTCGAAGATGTCTTCGTTCACCTGAGTCGGGTTCTTTTTCAGGAAACCGTTTTTGATGAGGATATATTCGTTAACGCGATCGCTGCGCCATTTGGCAAACTCATTTGCCTGGTACCAGTTTATACCTACTACAGGGTAGTAGTTGTAAGCTGCGTGGCGGAAGTAGTTTTCGACCAGCGGTTCGTTGTAAGACAATGCTTTGCGCCATACCGTACTGTCGGGCAATGCCTTAGCGATAACATCCGGATAGTCAGAACCGTAGGTACGGTACATCCAGTAAATATATTCGCGGTAGTGTATGTTTGCCACTTCGGTTTCATCCATATAGAAAGAAGAAACAGAAACAGTGCGTGGTATATTATTACGCTCCATGGTCAAATCCTCTTCGGTTTGTCCCATAGTAAATCGGCCACCTTCGATAAATGTAAGACCAGGGCCGGTTTGCTGACCTGGGTAGTTGGCAACATCAAAGCCACCTAAGCGTGGATCGTTGTAATCCCAACCGGTAACCTGTGATACGCCAACATTCTTTTTCGAAGAGCACGCCGTCAGAAGGGTAGCTGTTCCGATGCAAAGCATGCTCACGCCGATGAGAGTTCTTTTCATAATCAGAGAAAAATATTTGCTACGAAATTGGTTGAACAATTTGTTAAAAGTGTTACAATGTTAGAGCATTCTTTTCATAATGTCAAGTGTTCAAACCTTATAATCTAAAAAATCTCCAATTTATTAGCGGACGCTGCAATTGGTAATAATCCATTAAGTTTTACGTTACTATTACAATAGCCCTGCTGCGCGGGTCAGTATATGGTTCATATATGCTAACTTTGAAGAGGTTGCGGGCAGCCACATATAATAATAATATTAGATGAAAAAAACAGTATTGACCCTTTCTTTGGCAGCACTTGGATACATGGGGGCATATGCCGCTTATGAAGAACAGGTTAAAGTAGCTAAAGATGAAATCTTCAATGGCTATGTTGTAAAGAAAATATGGCTGGAAAACTATGAAA
This sequence comes from Flavipsychrobacter sp., assembly GCA_036406055.1. Taxonomy (GTDB): domain Bacteria; phylum Bacteroidota; class Bacteroidia; order Chitinophagales; family Chitinophagaceae; genus Polluticoccus. Next base: position 12,599 of record DASWWE010000155.1, read on the forward strand.
TACCACAGGTTGCCATATCAGGCATCAGTTATAAAGATGGCGTAGCACTGCCCGTAGAAGCATTGCCATCAGACCCGCAGCGATTTGATATAGTATTGGGTAAAGAGCGCAAGCGCCCCTTTGCACTGGTGCGTGTGCCGGCTTTTCACGCAGAGGGTGAAAAAGTGCAGCAACTGGCCGCTTTTACCCTGCAGGTGACTGAAAAAGCAGTAGCCCGCACCAATGCAGCAGCAAAAACAACAGCCGATAATTCGCCACTGGCAACAGGTACCTGGTATAAAATAGCGGTGAGCCAGACCGGCCTGCATAAAATAGATTATAACCTGATAAATAAGCTGGGGGCAGGTGGCAGCATCAGCAGTGCCAATATCCGTTTGTTTGGTGATGGGGGCAATATGCTGTCGGAAGATAATAGCGTAGCCCGCAAGAGCAACCTTACAGAAAATGCCATATGGGTGAATGATGGTGGCGACGGGGTTTTCAACGAAGGCGATTATGTTATTTTCTATGCTAAAGGCCCTACCGGCTGGACGGCAGATATGACCAACAAAGTATTTGCACATAGCAAGAACCTGTATGAAGATAAAGGTTATTACTTCCTGAACTTTGATGTAGCCGCTAGTAAACGTGTGAATGCTGTAGAAAGCGATGCTAATCCTAATGTGACTGTTACATCATACAACGATTATGCACTGTATGAAAATGATATCAACAGTCCGCTGCAGTATGGTAAAACATGGTGGGGTGAAGACTTTGGTACGCAAGGTAGCAAGGTGAACAATCGCAGCTTTGATATAGACCTGGGCAGCGTGGCAGGCGATGCCAGCTTTAGAACCGTAATGGGTTGCCGGTCGGCAGGGTATAGCCAGTTTACCATAGCGCATAATGGGCAAACCGTAGGTACTTATTCATTAGGCCCTATGAGCACAGATGACTATGGATCGCCCATGACCACCGAGGATGCTAAATGGAACAGCAGCGGCATCAGCGGAAACCAGAATATAAAACTGACCTTTCAACCGGGGGCGGGCGATGGTACCGGATACCTTGATTTTATAGAAGTGAACATCCGGAAATCGCTGGCTTTTGGCGGTAATGCCATCAACTTCCGCGATATAAACAGTGTGAGTGCTTCAAACATTGCCAGCTACCAGTTAGCCAATGCTGATGGGAATACACAAGTATGGGATGTGACCGACCCATGGGAGCCTGTGCGCATTAACGGAACATTGAACGGCAGTACCTATACTTTTTCGCGAAAGGCAGATGTGCTGCATGAATTTGCAGCATTCAAAGGTACCGACCTGCCGGTGCCTGAAGCAGCAGGCAAAGTAGATAATCAAAACCTGCATGGCGAAGCACTTACAGATTATATCATCGTAACCCATCCTAACTTTTTACCGGCAGCAGAAGAGCTGGCCAATTTTCACAGGCAGCGCAGCAATAT
>DASWWE010000156.1:0-3128 GCA_036406055.1 Flavipsychrobacter sp.
TTGTCATAATTGTGCTGGCCATAACCCTGGTTGCCATAAGTGTGCGCATAATTGCTTTGGTTGTAGCCGCTATCATTATATCCCTGGCCATACTGATTACCATATTGTTGCCTGTATTGGTTATCAGGGTTGAAATTCTGGCTACCTGAGTTTGAATAATTACTGCCGAACGGGCTGGTATATTGCGAATCATTGCGTGGATTGCCATAGCTGCTTTCACCGCTGTGTGGTTGGCTTTGCCATTGCGATTGCTGGTTTTGGCGTTGGTTGTTATAGCCGCCTTGCCATTCTTCGCGATAGCCACGGCGTCCGCGGTTTTGGTTTTGCCAATCGCTATAGCCCTGGTCTTGTTGGGGGCGGTTGTAGCGGGTACTTTCATTATCCCATTGATTATAATCGGAAGAAGCAGCGTTCATGTAATCTTCATTGTTCCTGGTTGATGAGGAGCGATAATCGTTAGGATTTGAATAGTCGTTTCCTTGCAGTGCATTGTCAGCAGTTTCCCTGTACTGAGAGCGAGAGTTTGTTGCCATAAAAAGTGATTTTTAAAGTTTATGATTTTTTACTCTTTCTATACTAAAAACTATGCCTGCATGCATATAGCCGTTGTGTGTAGAACGATGTACACATGCTGAAAACCCATGGTTGTAGATGTGCCTGTAATGATTTTAGATAATAACTATGTGTAGGCTGGTATTAGATTTATAATGGGCCTCAGTTTGAACATATACAGGTTAGTAATAGCAGTAAACATTAGGTGTTCTGGAAATAGGGATATATGATATAAAGTCAGGGGTGCAGACATAAAGATTTTATAAAGATGGCTTTATCTGTAACTTGCAGCCCTGATGCAGTACGATTTTTCTCAAAAGCTGCCGATGTTTGAAAACCGGCTGCGCAAAATGTATAAACATTACAGCAAGCTGGCCCGCAGGCAAGAGGTGGCATGTTTTCGTTTTTACGACCACGACCTGCCCGAGTTTCCTTTTGCTATAGAGCTATACAATAATGTAGTGCATGCTGCCGAATACAAACGCAGGCACGGTATGGAAGATGAGGAACATGAAGCGTGGCTGGAAGCATGTAAAGGCATCATAGCTGTTGTGCTGGAAATAGATGCTGCTAATGTATTTATGAAAGTGCGCCAGCGTAAAGCTGGCAGGCAAGGCCAGTATGAAAAATTCTCTGAAGAAAGGGTAGAACGCATTGTGCCGGAAGGCGGCTTGAGTTTTATTATTAATCTGACTGACTACCTGGATACCGGGCTGTTTCTCGATCACCGCATTACCCGAAATATGGTGCGCGAAGAAGCTAAAGGCAAACGTGTACTGAACTTGTTTTGCTATACTGGCTCATTCAGCGTATATGCTGCACATGGTGGTGCGGCCAGTGTTACTTCGGTAGACCTGTCTAAAACCTACCTGAACTGGGCTAAGCGTAATATGCAGTATAATAAACTGTATGATGATAAGAAGCATGAATTTGTACACGCCGATGTGATGGAAGTGATACGCGACTTGCCTGCCGATACCTTTGATATTATTGTTTGCGACCCGCCTACCTTCTCTAACAGCAAACGTATGGATGAGACCTTTGATGTGCAGCGCGACCATGTGGCTTTGCTGAAGCAATTGCTGAAAGCATGCACCGATGGTGGCAGGATATACTTTAGTAATAACTACCGCAACTTTGAGCTGGACAGGGATAAAATACCTACACCACATATACAGGATATTACAGCAGCCACTACGCCTTTCGACTTTCAAGGCAGGCTGCACCGCAAATGTTATATTATAGATAAGATCTAAATTGCACTGATATGGAAAATGCCATCATAATAGTAAAGGACCTGGTAAAGAAGTATGGCGATTTTACGGCTGTAAAGGGTATCAGTTTCGAGGTGAAACAAGGGGAGATATTCGGTTTGCTGGGTCCCAACGGTGCGGGTAAAACCACTACGCTGGAAATTATTGAAACCCTTCGCGAGAAAACAAGCGGTGAAGTATGGGTAGATGGCAAGAACCTGGAGAAAGATGCGCAGGACATCAAAAAGATAATAGGTGTGCAGCTACAGGCAGCAGGTTATTACCCAAACCTGAACCTTGTGCAGATAATAAAACTATTTGCAGGGCTTTACAATCGCGATGTGGACCCGATGGTATTGCTTGATACCGTAAACCTGCGTGATAAGGCAAAGAATAAATTTAAAGAATTATCTGGAGGGCAAAAGCAACGTTTCTCCATAGCTACCACGCTTATAAATGAGCCAAAGGTCATCTTTCTGGATGAACCCACTACTGGGCTCGATCCACAGGCACGCCGCAATCTATGGGATTTGATAAAAGCCGTTCGCGATCGTGGCACAACGGTAGTTATTACTACGCACTATATGGATGAAGCGGAAGTGCTGTGCGACAGGGTAGCGATAGTAGATAGCGGTGAAGTGATAGCGCTGGATACACCTGATAATTTAATAGACAATCTCCTTGCATCTGGTTTTAAGCGCCCTAAGCAGGTAAAAGAAGCCAACCTGGAAGATGTATTCCTGGATATAACAGGTAAAGAGTGGCGCAATGAATAGGTATGTACTGCTGATAATGTTATTGGCTGCTAATGTTGCATCCGCACAACAGGATAGCGTTACGGCTGAAGATAAAGCCTACATTGCCATCGAAGCCATTCCCGAAATACAGCAACTGATAAGCAACGATACCGGTAAAATATGGCAACTGATGATGCGCACCACGCGCACGCCATCTGCCAATTTCAAATACTATTGGATACAGGTAGGGCAAACCAATAAAGCCAGCTTTTATACCCAGTTCAATTTTTATGTAGACCCCAAAGATTTCGAGGTTTACATGCTGGATACAAAAACAGATTCCATCTTTACCGTGCCGCAATGGCGTTTACGGCATCCTTAAAACCAACTGCTTTTCTTTTTGCGGCTGGTACCACCTAGCCCTAATGACCCCAGCAGACTACGCACTATGGTATTTCCTGCTGTGCGCATCATGCTTTTCGCGATGGGGTTATCTACTATGGTTTCCAGTATGTTCTTTTCTTCCGGCTCGGCAGCTTTCTTCGCGGCTTGTTTGGCGGGTGCTTCTTCTTTAGCTATCTCCAGT
>DASWWE010000157.1:0-8452 GCA_036406055.1 Flavipsychrobacter sp.
CTCCAAAAAAAGAACCAAAAAAAGGAGCCCGACAATCAATCACAGGGTGATTGTCGGTGGCTGCCGATGAGGCTGTGGTGCTACTGTTGTGCCGGGCTGTGGGGCCTTGATGGGTGTGTATGGTTTACCCCTTCCGTCGCCTAAAGGGGGGACTTCATTTTTGTGGTTGAAAAAATAAAGGCTCCTGCAAGCAGGAACCTTTCGTTATAATGTTTAGTGTTATTCTTTTTATTTGGTGAATGGGTATTCACCGGTGAAGTTTTTCTTTGGCTCTTTGTCTTTTTTGGTGATGCGGTTCCACATGCTGATGAAGAAGCCGAGGACCATAACGATGATACCCAACCACAGTACATTGATGTACGGGAAGATAAGGGCTTTCAAGACGATGTAATCATCATCGGGGTCGGATTGTTTTACTTTTATTTCTACCGATTGCTTTTCGGGTACGATGTTTTCCAGCCTTGCCATCAGGTGCTGCGCTGAGAAAGTATCGGTAACCTGGTAAGCATAGTTGTCGCGGATGAAATATACGGGACGCAGGGAATCTACCACACCTTTCAGGTCGTAGATTTTCAGTTTGGCGGTTACAGCCACATCACCGTTTTGCGGTATATAGCGCGGGTCTTTTACATCGCCATCCAGCCCTTCGAATATCATATAGCCTTTGTTGATGTAGATGGTATCACCTTCTTTCACCGTATGGCTCTTGAACTGAGAAGTATCTTCTACCTTCTTTTTAGGGTCGTAAGCTTTGGTTACATAGGTGAAGATATCGCGCGTAAGGTAGTGCTTGGATGAAGGGTTGGCACTCATGCTGCCTGCTTCCTGGCCTTTAGGATTGGCGAAGGCATTGGGATAGAGCACGAAAGATTCTTTTACCTCTTTGGTAACGGTATCCTGCCGGGTGTACTGCACTTTGAAGAAGACGCGTGGGTCGGTATCGGATGTAGAATCGCCGAGGAAGGTGGCGGTGTATTCGCCCATTACCACCGGCACATTTTTATATAGCAATACATTCTCGATGCTTTCCTTAATGTTCTCGTTCTTGGTTTTCAGGCCAAAGTCCATATACATACCGAGGGTATTGATGGACATGACCTCTTTATTGTAAGAAGACAACAAGATACCCAGTATAGTGAGCCCAAAGCCTAAGTGCGCTGTAGAAGCACCCAGTTTTTTCAGCTTTACCTTTTGCACCGTGATAGCATAATATATCATGGCTACGATGGTATACACGCAAGAGAACAACAGGATGGCGTATTGCGGTGTGCTGATCTTTTGCGCGAAGCCAATGATAAGCGACAGTACCAGCGAAATGCCGGCGGTGATACCCAGGCGTTTGAACAGTACCTTATTATCGGTGGTTTTGAAACGCATGTAAAGGACGGTAGCTGCCAGCAGGCAAATGATGATGGCTACCCATACCTGTATGCTGTTGTAGTGCTGCACCACATCGGCAGGGGGGGCTACGTCTTTGCCTGTGATGGCTTTTGCCAATGGCGACCATACAGGGATAGAAGTGGTAATGATGATTTGTATAGCAGATAACAGCAGTATGAAAGAGCCGATGAATATCCAGAACTCGCGGGTATTGATGGCTTCTTCTGTTTTAATACGCGGCAGGCTCTTCCAACGGCGGATGAGGAAACCGGCACTAAGCACAACCAATACACCGATAATGAGCAGTAAGTGCCAGTAGATAGACTTGCCCTCGCCCGTGAAAGCATGCACGGATGTATCGCCCAGCACACCGGTGCGCGTAAGGAAGGTAGAGTACCAGATGAACAGGTACATCAGTATCATGAGTATGAGCGTGATGACCAGTGAGCGGCCGGTAGCTTTAAAGACCACCAGTGTGTGCAGTGCCGCTATGAGTATGAGCCATGGCACCAGCGAGGCATTCTCTACAGGGTCCCAGGCCCAGTAGCCACCAAAGGTGAGCGACTCATAAGCCCATGCGCCGCCCATCATGATGCCGGTGCCCAGCAATGCGCCGGCAAAGAGCGACCAGATGATGGTAGGTTTCAGCCATTGCTGATATTCGCCCTTCCACAGGGCAGCGATGGTATAAGCAAAAGGTATAAGCGTAGCGGAGAAGCCCAAGAACAGCACCGGCGGGTGGATGACCATCCAGTAGTTTTGCAGCAGCACGTTGAGGCCGTTACCGTCCTTTATCATGCTGAGGTAATTGGGCTGCTGGAAGATGGGCGCATCCTGCATCTGGTCTCGCAGGAGGATGAACGGGGTACTACCCACCTTGAACTCGGGGCCGAAATAGAGGCCAATGAGCATGCTGGAAAGTGCCAGCTGTACCAGGGAGATGATAGCCATCGTGCGGCTTTCGAGGCCTTTGGCGGTGAACATGACCACAAGGCCCAGTACGCAATGCCAGATGCACCATAGCAGGAAGCTACCCTCCTGGCCTTCCCAAAAACAGGAAAGCAGGTACTTGGGCGACAAGCTAAGGTCGGAGTGGCGCCAGGCATAATGGTATTCAAACAGGTGATTGGAAATAATATAGAACAGGGCAATGAAGATGCCGGCAATGGCAGCGCTGTGTATTACAAAGCTATTGCGGCCAAAGAGTAGCCAGGTGCGGCTGCTGCCGGCATCGGTAGCTTCGGTTTGTGCAGAGCGCCAGTAGCTGATAGCACTGAACAGGGCCGTAACAAAGGCCGTGATTGCAAAAAAATGGCCGAGTTTCCCCGGCAATAAATGTTCACCTATGAATTGAGCCTGGTCCAAAATCGTTGATTAGTTGACTTGTTGATTAGTTGATTGGTTGAACGGGTTTGGGATAGAGGATTGCAAACAGGTATTGGAAGCTGGTGTGTATTGATTTCCAATGCCTACCGGCAACTAGCTGGCATTGCCGATTACTACCTGGTCGTTTTTATATTTTGACGGGCATTTCATTTGTATCTTATTACAACGGAAATGGCCTTCTTCCATATAACCGGTCATTACTATCTGTTCAGATTTCTCGATATCGGTAGGTTTAGCACCGTTGAAAACTACCTTGCTGACATTGCCCGCCTTATCTTTTACATAAAAAGAGAAGTGGTTGGGGTCTTTCACGGGGTCGTAATCGAGCGCTTTATCTTTTTCCAGGTACCCGATAACATGATATTGCTTACCGGGCTCTTTTGCAGCAGAAGCAAACGTTTCGTAAGTGCTGAAATCGCCAAACATGCTGACGATAATACATACGGCAGCAGCTACTAAAACGAGTAATACGATATGTGTCCTTTTCATAAAACCGACTTTCCACTATTACCACATGGGACACAAGAGCAAGGAATTGAAGCCCAACTGTCACCGGCAGGTAATATTTGGTATACAAAGGTACGGCTAAAAAGAACAAGAAAGCCGATTGCGGTTGTATAAAGATTAATTCTATAACGGGTGGTTAATTCTATGGAAACATGGTGGGATAAATGATATAAACGCTAATTTTGCGGCTCGAAATTTTTTAAGCTCATGACAGACCTTTCGCAGTTTGACCCGAACTCTGTAGGATTGAAATCCAACAACATATTCGGACTGCCCTTTAAACAGGAAGATGCGGCGCTGGTATTGCTGCCCGTACCCTGGGAAGTGACCATCTCTTACCGCGACGGGACATCGCGCGGGCCGGAGAACATCTACGATGCATCGATGCAGATAGACCTGTATGACCCGGATGTGGTGGATGGCTGGAAGAAAGGCTTCTATATGATGCCGGTAGATAAGAACATCAAAAAGAAGAGCGATTTTCTGCGCCAGTGTGCAGAGCTCATCATATCTCACCTGGTAGATGGTGGTGTGGTGGCAGAAAATGAGCAACTGTCGGGCAAGCTGGCAGAAGTGAACCGTGGCGGCGAACTGCTGTATAACTGGGTGAAGGAAATGACCGGCAACCTGCTGAAGGAAGGCAAAAAAGTGGGCCTGGTAGGTGGCGACCACAGCACACCGCTGGGTTTCATCAAGGCCCTTTCAGAAATACACAGCGATTTTGGCGTGCTGCAGATAGATGCCCATGCTGACCTGCGTGAAGCTTATGAAGGCTTTACCTATTCGCACGCCTCTATCATGTATAATGTGCTGAAAGATATACCGCAAGTGAGCAAACTGGTGCAGGTGGGCATACGCGACTATTGCGATGAAGAGCTGATGCTGATACGCCAGAACCCTGACCGCATCTCTACCTTCTTTGACAAAGACATAAAAGAACAACAATTTGAAGGCAATACCTGGAAGCAGATATGCGACCAGATAGTGAGCGAGCTGCCACAGAAAGTGTACATCAGTTTTGATATAGACGGGCTGGACCCCAAGCTGTGCCCCAATACGGGTACGCCGGTACCGGGTGGCTTTGAAGTAGAGCAGGTGCTGTACCTGTTTAAGCAAGTGCACAAGAGTGGCCGCGAGCTGATAGGCTTTGACCTGAATGAAGTATCGTGCGGGGAGCATAGCCAGGATGGCATAGACAGCATAGTAGGTGCCCGTGTACTGTATAAACTATGCAACTATATGGTAGCTGAATAAGGCTGTTGTATATTACATCATTATTACACGCCTAAATATGAAAGAGATGAGCCTGCAAACGATTGTGATATTATTGCTGATAGGATTTGCCGCCGGCATACTCAGCAGTATGGTAGGTATAGGCGGCGGTGTGGTGATAGTACCGGCACTGGTGCTGGCACTGGGTATGAGCCAGAAGCTGGCGCAAGGCACATCGCTGGCGCTGATGCTGCCGCCGATAGGCGTGCTGGCGGTGATGAACTATTATAAGCAGGGATATGTGGACCTGAAAGTAGCAGGCATTATTTGTACCACCTTTATATTAGGTGGCTATGTGGGCAGTAAGATAGTGCTGGGTTTGGAACCATCGTTAATTAAAAAAATATTCGCGGTATTTATGATATTGATAGCCGTGAAATACCTGTTTTTTGACAAATAAAATTTATGGCACGCACAAAGATCAAGGACATCCTTAACAGCGACAAGACAGATTATTCGGTAACCATCAAAGGCTGGGTACGATCATTTCGTAATAACCAGTTTATAGCCATGAATGATGGCAGCTGCCTGAATAACCTGCAAGCTGTGATAGACCTGGGCACAGACGAAGCCATAGTAAAACGCATTACCACCGGCGCTGCACTGAGCATCAACGGTACGGTAGTAGCATCCCTGGGTAAAGGGCAGAAAGTAGAAATAAAAGCAGACAGCGTAGAGATACTGGGCGACTGTGATAACGAGAAATACCCGCTGCAACTGAAGAACAGGCCCAGCCTGGAATACCTGCGAGAGATAGCGCACCTGCGTTTCCGCACCAATACATTTGGTGCTGTATTCCGCGTGCGCCATACGCTGGCCTATGCAATACATAAGTTTTTTCACGAGCGTGGCTTTGTGTATATGCACACGCCCATCATCACGGCGAGCGATGCGGAAGGTGCGGGTGAAATGTTCAGGGTAACAACCCTGCCCTTTGACGGCACACCACGTAAGGAAGATGGTACGGTAGACTATGCCGAAGACTTCTTTGGCCGCAGCACCAACCTGACGGTGAGCGGGCAACTGGAAGGCGAACTGGCAGCAATGGCTTTTGGTGAGATATATACCTTTGGCCCTACCTTCCGTGCAGAGAACAGCAATACGGCACGCCACCTGGCAGAGTTCTGGATGATAGAGCCGGAAGTAGCCTTTGCAGACCTGAAGGACAACATGGACCTGGCAGAAGACTTTATCCAGTATGTAATAAAGTATGCGCTGGATAACTGCCGTGAAGACCTGGAGTTTTTGCAAACACGCCTGCAGGATGAAGAAAAGCAAAAGCCACAGAACGAGCGCAGCGAACTGGCGCTGATAGAGAAGCTGGAATTTGTACTGGCCAATAAATTTGAACGCATCACTTATACACAAGCGATAGATATACTGCTGGATTCGCCGGCGTATAAGAAGAAGAAATTTCAGTACGAGGTGAAATGGGGCATAGATATGCAGAGCGAGCATGAGCGCTACCTGGTAGAGAAGCATTTTAAGAAACCGGTTATTGTAACGGATTACCCGAAAGACATCAAATCGTTCTACATGCGGATGAATGAGGATGGCAAGACGGTAGCGGCCATGGATATACTGGCGCCGGGCATTGGCGAGATAGTAGGCGGATCGCAAAGGGAAGAACGCTATGAATTGCTGGTGCAGCGCATGGAAGAAATGGGTGTGCCGGTGGAAGAGATGTCGTGGTTCCTGGATACACGCCGCTTTGGTAGTGCGCCACACGCGGGCTTTGGCCTGGGTTTTGAAAGGCTGGTGCTGTTTGTAACGGGTATGACGAATATACGCGACGTGATACCTTTCCCACGGACGCCGAAGAATGCGGAGTTTTAGTTGACCGGTTGATTTGTTGACTGGTTGATTCGTGAAAAATAGAAAAGCCACTCTTTTAAAGAGTGGCTTTTATCATTTTTATGAATGACGGGCGTCACGGTTTTTGGCTGTTTGAAATTCTATGTTTGTATTGATGCGGCAATGTAACCATGCGTAGTATCTGGAAACTAATAATAGTATGCATTTTATGCATAGGCATTGCAACAGGTATTGCTTTTATCATTCAATATTTTAAAACCTGAATGTTATGAAACAAAACGTTGGTGCTACGGATAAGATCATCCGCATTTTATTGGCTATCGTATTTGCGGCCTTGTATTTTACCAATGTGGTAACAGGCACATTGGGCATTGTATTGCTGGTGGTGGCTGTTGTATTTGCAGCTACGGCATTGGTGGGCTTTTGCCCGCTGTATTCATTATTTGGATTGAATACATGCCCTGCTAACAAAACACAGTCTTAATTACCCCCTACGGAAAAGCGGCGGATGTAACATCCGCCGCTTTTTACGTTTTATCGCTTCGTGATCTTGCTGTTGCGTTTTTCTCCATCAGGTAGGGTGAGCTGTAGTATATACGTGCCGGCTGCCAATGTATGAGTGCTGATGGTGGCGGTTGGTTGCTGTGCTGTTGTGTTTATAACCAGCCTGCTTGTTACATCAAATAATTGTATTATTGTGGCGGGTTGGATGCCTTCGATGGTGATATTGTTTGATGTGGGGTTGGGGTAGATTTTTATGTTGTTGTGCAAGTTTTTGGTTCTATGATTAATATTTAGTGGCTGGATAGCATCGTCGCCAGGAAACCGGCGTCCATTGCTGTCCGTTATAATTACCCAACTTAAAGGGTTTGTTATATCTAATGTGTAGCCGCATAAAACATATTTGTTCCCAGGGGAGATAGATAGGGAATGTAAAATACCATTACTGGTTTTTTGATAATAAGGGATGCTATACCATATTACATTTCCGTTGGTATCGGTTTTCATAAAGCCTGATTTTTCACCTGAATAGGGGCCTGTGAGAAATATTATATGTTTGTTGTCGGGCGTTAATTGGAGTTGATATCCTTTACAGTTATAAAACAGTTCCCTGAATGTTTTCGTCCAAACCGTATCGCCGTTTTCATCCAATTTGCCATAGTATATGTAAGAGCTATCGGGAGCAAGGATAGAAGATTTGGATATTGAAGAAACAAAATAATATCCTCCCGATGGGATAGTTACGATGTCCATGTCGTTATAATGCCGATGGGCAGGTTTAGGTAAGGATTTCATCCATAAAACATGCCCGTCTGTATCCAGCTTAACCATACCTGAAGTGAAGATGTTTTTCACTGAATCATACATTGGCCCTACAACAAGGTAGCTTTTACCGTCTGCCGATAGTGTAATATTATTATTGCCTGGTATTGCCGGAGAGAAAAACATATTCTTCTGCCAAACTGTATTCCCCGATAAATCATACTTAGCTATCCATAGAGATGCTATATTATTTTGGGTATCAAAATCGGTGCCTGCAGTAATGATGTGATTATTGTGAACTGTTGCCCCTGAAAAGTATTTTATACCGGCTGTATCCGTATAGCTTTTGTAGCATATGCTGTCTCCATTAGCATTGAAAAAATACAGGTATGGATAACAGACAGAATAATTAAAATTATAGATGCTGCCTATGTACAGAAATTTATCCGGTGATATTTTAATGATGCCTTTATAGCTTTGAGCACTATTTAATTCTCCGGCGAAAAAAGTTTTTTTCACCCAATTTATTGAACCGTCATATTGTAAAGAAGCAATAAAAGAATGCTCTTCTGATGTGTCTTTAGTTGCGGTTACCCCTGTAATCAAAAAGAAGTCGGTATCGGCGAGGCAAGAATATATACTACTAACTATTCGTTCATCTGTGCAGAAATCATATGCCGTATCTATGCCTTGCTGTGCAAACAGACGGGCTTTCAGCAATAGCAGAATAGTGAAAAGTGTAATCAGCGTTTTCATGTTTAAGACACTGAATTTTTACTGTTTTATGATCTTGCTATTAAGTTTTTCTCCATCAGGTAGGGTGAGTTGC
>DASWWE010000158.1:0-1749 GCA_036406055.1 Flavipsychrobacter sp.
CGCGAGTATGATGCCAAAACTCTTATGGCGTAAAATGTAAGCTTTCGTTCTTTCCATTGAATGGTGGTATAATCCGGTAATTAACAACAGCCCGAACCCGGCTCACAACAACCTGCTTGTTTTTCGGCATACACCGTTATACTGTAGATGCCTGTTTTACTTTGCTTATACGCTGCTATTTCTTCTTCTGTCAAATAGTTCTTCAGTATATCATCCGGTATCACTATCGCTTTCTGTTTCTGCACGATGACGTTTTTAAAACCATTCTTGTTGATGAGCGCCAGGTAAGCATCGCGCTGTATAGCGCCCGATACGCAACCTGCATACATCTCGGCAGCCTGCTGCAATTTTTCCGGTAGTTCTCCCACCAGCACTACATCCGATATACTAAAGTGACCACCGGTTTTCAGCACACGGTATATCTCTTTGAAAACATTGTCTTTATTCGGCACCAGGTTCAGCACACAGTTACTCACCACTACATCAGCTACGTTAGCAGTCACGGGCATCTTTTCTATATCCCCCTGCCTGAATTCTACATTGTTATAGCCCAGCTTCTCTGCATTGGCACGTGCTTTTTCTATCATCTGCTCGGTAAAGTCTATGCCTATCACTTTACCGGTTTCGCCTACTACACCCCTTGCCACAAAGCAGTCGTTGCCCGCGCCGCTGCCCAGGTCTATCACGGTATCACCGGCTTTCATCTGTGCATATTCGGTAGGCAGGCCACAGCCCAGCCCCAGGTCTGCATCCGGGTTGTATCCTTCCAGCTGGCTATAGTCATCACTCATAATGTTATACACCTCGGTAGAACAGCCACCTGCACCACAGCACGATGCCATATTGGTTTCTTTGTCTTGCATGGCTATTTCGGCATACTTCTGCCTTACCAGTTCTTTCAGTTCATTGTCGCTTTTCATTTGGTTACAATGCTTTTTATTTATCAATTGCAATATTGCGATGAATACAGGTAAATTTTTTTAGCAGCACTTACTATTCATATCCACTTCTTTAAAAAATACTTCAAACACCTGCCTGTAGGCATTCCATACTTTCGGGTTGATGCAGTAACATACGCTGGTACCTTCTACGTTGCCTTGTATCAATCCTACATTCTTCAGCTCCTTCAGGTGTTGCGATATAGTAGCCTGTGCCAGCCCCAGCTCATCTACCAGGTCGCCGCAAATGCAGGCGTTGGCTTTCAGCAGTTCCTGCAGTATGGCTATACGTGCGGGGTGTGCTATGGCTTTGGCCATGGCGGCTATCTCGTTCTGTTTCTTCGTAAATAAGTCTGACTTTGTCGTACCCATATTCATCGTAAAATTACGATTGATATTTTATTCACCAAATTAATTTTCTGAAAACAGCCATTAACACATTTATAAATAGCCCTACATTTGCCCTTCACCCACTAACAATATAACTATGGCTATCGTAAACATTTATCTGAATTTCAACGGCGATTGCGAACAGGCTTTCGACTTTTATAAGTCTGTATTCGGCGGCGAGTTTTCCTATGTAGGCCGTTTTAAAGACATGCCACCATCTGAAGATGCCAGCAAACAGGTACCGGAAGAAATGGCCAATCGCATCATGCACATATCATTACCTATAAGCAAGGAAACCTCGCTGATGGGTAGCGATACCGGCGGCGAATGGGCAGCCAGCTTCAAGCAAGGCAACAACTTCTCTATCTCTATAAATGCAGACAGCAAAGACGATGCCGACCGCATCTTCAATGCACTGGCT
>DASWWE010000159.1:0-26990 GCA_036406055.1 Flavipsychrobacter sp.
CGGCGACAATACCACAGCTAACTGTCATTATTTAATCATGTTTCACAGTATTCTTAACAAGGATTTACATGTTAATGGCTTTCTTTTATCGGAATGAGTTTTGTATTTTTCTTCGCAAATGATCTATAGTGAACGTGCAGAGTAAGAAGCCATATATTTCACCGTCATTTTCTTATGTGCCCCTTGAAGAGACGCTGGAGATAATGCCCAAGAAGAAGGAGCTTTTCATAGGGATCCCCAAGGAAACCTCTTTCCAGGAAAGCCGTGTGCCCTTGACACCAGAAGCCGTTTCGGTACTCGTAAACAATGGCCACGACGTAGCAGTGGAACATACTGCCGGTGAAGGGTCGTTTTATTTCGATAGTGATTACAGCGAGGCCGGCGCCCGTATCGTATATGAAAAAGCTGAGGTGTATAAGGCAACTACTATTATAAAGTCGGCACCTATATCGGAAGAGGAAGTGGCATGGCTGCAGCCCAACCAGGTAGTTATATCGCCCATACACCTGCCATTCCTGAAAAGCGATATGCTGGAGCAGCTCATCCATAAAAAAATCATCGCTATTGCGTTCGATTCTATTAAAGATGATTCAGGCACCTATCCTATTGTACGCTCTATGAGCGAAATAGCCGGTAGTTCTGCCATACTTACAGCGGCCAAATACCTGAATAATGTGCACAATGGTAAAGGCATTCTGTTGGGAGGTATTTCCGGTGTGCCGCCCGCCAAAGTATTGATACTGGGTGCAGGTGTGGTAGGTGAGTTCGCTGCTCGCACCGCATTGGGGCTTGGGGCTTCAGTAATGATATTTGATAATTCTATATATCGCCTGATGCGCCTGCAGAACAATATCAGCCGCCGCTGCCCTACATCGGTAATAGAACCGGTAACACTGGCTGAAGAATTGGCAAATGCGGATGTGGTGGTAGGTGCTTTAAAACCGGTAAATGGTATTACCCCTGTGGTGGTTACAGATGAGATGGTGAGCAATATGAAAGCTGGTTCGGTTATTATAGACGTGAGCATAGACCGTGGCGGTTGTTTTGAAACATCGCGTGTCACTTCTCACGAAAACCCTGTCTACAGGAAATATGATGTGATACACTACTGTGTGCCAAATATAGCGTCGGGTGTATCACGCACGGCATCGCGCGCTATCAGCAATGTACTGATGCCTATTATGATGCAGTGCGCTGATATGGGTGGTTTTGAAGGATTGATACAGGCCAAAGCCGGCATACGCAACGGGGTATACCTGTATAAGGGATGTGTGACCAATGCGCCGATAGCCAAGCGTTTCAACTTTAAATATACAGACCTAGACCTGTTGCTGGCAACACAAAGCTAATACCCCCAAAAGAGATTGATATATGCCCAACCATAGAATGAATAAAACCATTGCCGGCTATCATTTGTTGATGATACTTTCTGCTGTGGACTATAGAATAGGTGCCGAGGAAGATGCTGTGATACGTGAATACCTGGTAGAAGAGTTCCCATTCCGCGTAAGCCTGGATAGGGAAATGGGAATAATAAGCAATCTGCAGCCCGATGAGTGGGAAAAACACTTCATGAAGGCGATGGATGATTTTTATGATGATGCTACGGAGGAAGAGCGTAAGAGCCTGCTAAACTTTGCCTTACAGCTTACCAAGGCCGATAATGTCATCACTAAAGAAGAGAATCATTATCTCAACCTGCTTTTCGAGCACTGGAAACCTGAAGAGGCTTAAGATTTCAGGCCCAATACAAACAGCATGATAAGGCCTGCAATGATGCGGTAGATGCCGAATGCCTTAAAACCATACTTCTGCAAAAAGCTGATAAAGCTTTTGATAGCTATCATAGCCACCACAAATGCTACCAGCGTGCCTACGCCGAATACCATCAGGTTATCGCTGTTTTGTGTCAGTAGTTCATAGCCTTTTATCTCAGTGCCATCCGCGCCTTTCCAGTTTTTCAGTATTAGTGAATAACCCGTGGCTGCCGCCATAGTAGGTACGGCCAGGAAGAAAGAAAATTCTGCCGCCAGGCTGCGTGTCAGCTTCTGCTGCATGCCGCCGATGATAGAAGCGGCACTGCGGCTTACGCCGGGTATCATAGATATACACTGCCACAAGCCTATCATCAGGCTTTGTTTGGGTGTCATTTGTGAATCATCAGTAATAGTAGGGTTCTTAAAAGCTTTATCTATAAACAACAACACAATACCACCCAGTACCAGGGTAATAGCCACCGTAAGCGGACTTTCCAGCAGTTCTTCTATAGCATCGTTGAAAAGGAAGCCTAATACCAGGGCTGGTATCACAGCTATTGCCAATTTCATGTAAAACTGCCATTTGCTGAAGTCGAAAAACTTTTTCCAATACAATACCACTACAGACAGGATGGCACCCAGCTGTATGCATATCTCGAACAGTTTAGTAAAATTATCATCCTGTATACCCATAAAATAGCTGGCAAGTATCATGTGGCCGGTAGACGAGATAGGGAGAAACTCGGTGATGCCTTCTACGATACCCAGTATAATGGATTGGAATAAAGTCATGATTATTATGGTATGTTGATGTATTTATGTGTTTGCAAAGAAAGCTGCCACTGCGGGTTTTCTTTGATGTAGTCTATTATCAGCGGGGTCATTTCATCCCGCTTGCCCCATTCGGGCTGCAGGAAGCGTTTACAATGCGGCCCCACCTGTGCAGCATGTTGCTCCGCCCATTTAAAGTCCGACTTATTGTAGACAATGATTTTCAGCTCATCGGCCATAGCCATACTTTCCGGCAATGGCGCTTTGAACTTCTTAGGTGAAAGCGTTACCCAGTCCAGCTTACCCGATAACGGGCTGGAGCCCGATGTTTCTATATGCACCCTGAACTGCTGTGCATGCAGGGCATTGCAAATGCTTTCCAGGTTGTGCATGGCCGGTTCGCCGCCTGTTATTACAGCTATACGGCCCGGGTTTGCAGCAGCAAACTGAACTATTTTATCTACCGCCATCATGGGGTGTGCGTTAGCATCCCAGCTTTCCTTCACATCGCACCACACACAGCCCACATCGCACCCGCCGAGGCGGATGAAATAAGCGGCATGCCCTGTATAGACACCTTCGCCCTGCAGGGTATAAAAGTGCTCCATTACAGGATAAGCTGCAGTATGTACGTTTGCTGTCTGCACTATATCTGTTCTTACACGTGTTGTTTCGCTGCTTCCAACGTATTCTTCATCAGCCCGCAAATGGTCATCGGCCCTACGCCTTTAGGTACCGGCGTGATATAGCTGCACTTAGGTGCTACATTATCATAGTCCACATCACCTACCAGCCTCGATCCGCTTTTGCGTGTAGCATCATCTATGCGGTTGATGCCCACGTCTATCACTATCGCGCCTTCTTTCACCATATCAGCTGTTACATAGCGTGGCCTGCCTATGGCAGCTATGATAATGTCTGCGGTTTGGGCAATGGCCGCTAGGTTTTTTGTTTTAGAATGGCAAATGGTAACCGTAGCATTGCCCGGTTGCGCATTGCGGCTCATCAGCACCGTCATGGGCGTGCCTACTATATTGCTGCGGCCTATCACTACGCAGTGCATGCCGGCGGTATTGATGTTATAATGTTCCAGCATTAGCAATATGCCATAGGGTGTAGCGGGCAGGAATGAGGGTTGCCCCAGCAGCATTTTACCTTGCGTGATGGGATGGAAACCATCCACATCTTTCGCCGGGTCTATGGCATTGATAACGGCATTGTCAGATATATGTTTAGGCAAAGGTAACTGTACTAGTATGCCATCTACCTTGTCATCTGCATTCAGCCTTTTTATTTCTTCCAGCAGTTGCGCCTCCGTTATGCTTTCTTCAAAACGCAATAGGGTAGAACCAAAGCCCAATTCTTCGCAGGTACGCACTTTATTGCCTACATAGGCTTCGCTGGCAGGGTTGTGTCCTACCAGTATCGCAGCCAGGTGGGGTGTTTTGCCCTTTTCTGCTTTCAGTTTTTCTGTTTCCTGTTTTATTTGGGATTTGATATGCGCGGATACCGCGATGCCGTCCAGAATTTGCATGGCGCAAAGATACGCCGTTCCTTGCAATAGGTAAAAGCGGCGGGGGCATCAGTTAATAGTTTATTTTCGTTCTTCATTTTTATAGTAATGATAGTTAGCGATATCATCGGGGCCATAGAGGCATATGCGCCCCCCCAATACCAGGAAGGTTATGACAATAGCGGCCTGCAGGTAGGTAATATGCACGATGAGGTGAAAGCCATATTGCTGACCCTCGATGTAACAGAAACGGTAGTGGAAGAAGCTATAGCCCGCGGTGCCAATATGATAGTAGCCCACCACCCATTGATATTTTCAGGCATCAAAAGGCTGGCCGGCCGCAATTATGTGGAACGTATCATACACAAAGCCATCAAGCACGATATAAATATATATGCTGCCCATACCAACCTGGATAATGTACATAATGGTGTAAATGCCAAAATAGCCGAAAAGCTGGGGCTGGTAGATACAGCCATTTTAGCGCCTATGAGCGATACCCTGCGTAAACTTTATACTTATGCGCCGCAAAATGTGGCCGATAAAGTGCGCGATGCTATGTTTGCTGCAGGCGCGGGCGATATTAGTGCGTACAGTGAGTGTAGTTTCAACACCAATGGTACCGGAACTTTCCGCCCCGGCGCAGGCGCAGACCCTGCCATTGGCACTACAAACGGGCCGCGGGAATGGGTAGACGAGGTGAAAATAGAGGTGCTGATACAAAAAGATAAGGAAGCGGCAGTAATAAAGGCTCTGTTTGAAGCTCATCCCTATGAAGAAGTAGCATATGAAGTGATAACACTGCAAAATATAAACCAGGAGCTGGGCGCCGGTATGGTGGGCAATTTGCCATCGCCAATGGATGAACAGGCCTTTCTTTCCTACGTAAAACAGCAAATGAAAGCAGACTGCATCCGCCATACTGATTTGAGAGGGAAAGATATTAAACGGGTTGCTATATGTGGTGGTTCCGGCAGCCTTCTGCTGAAAAATGCCATAAATGCCGGTGCCAACATATTTATTACCGGCGATTTCAAATACCACCAGTTTTTCGATGCCGAGGGCAAAATTGTCATTGCCGACATCGGCCACTATGAAAGTGAACAGTACACGGTTGAAATATTTCAGGAGCTACTTAATAAAAAATTTCCTAATTTTGCCGTCCTTGTATCTGATATTAATACAAATCCGGTAAAATATTTTTGTTAAATGGCTACTGTAAAAGACTTTTCTGTAGAAGAGAAACTGACCGCGGTTCTTACCCTGCAAAAGATTGATTCTAAGATAGATGAGATCAAAACACTGAAGGGTGAACTGCCTATGGAAGTAAAAGACCTGGAAGACGAGATTGAAGGTCTGCAAACACGTATCCAGAATATAGATGCTGAAATCGACAGTATCAACAGCTTTATCGATGCAAAAACAGAGGCTAAAAAAGAAGCCCAGGCGTTGATAAAAAAATACGAAAAGCAACAGGATAACGTAAAGAACAACCGCGAGTTCGAGGCCATCAATAAAGAAACCGAACTGCAGGAGCTGGAAGTTAAACTGAACGATAAGCACATCAAGGATGCTAACTTCGAACTGAAAGAGCGTACTAACCAACGCCTGAAAACAGAAGAGAAAATAGCAGACCTGCAAGAGGCGCTGAAAGCTAAAAAAGCAGAACTGGACAAGATCATCGGCGAAACCGAGAAAGAAGAGAAAGTATTGGCTGAAAAATCTGAAGAAGCGAAATCGAAAGTAGACCCACGCCTGTTGAGTGCTTACGAGCGCATCCGTGGTAGCTACATGAACGGCCTGGCTGTTGTACCTATCCTGCGCGATTCTTGTGGTGGTTGCTTCAATGTGATACCCCCTCAGCGCCAGAGCGAGATACGCCAGCACAAAAAGATCATCGTATGCGAGCACTGCGGCCGTGTACTGGTAGATACAGACCTGAATGATGCTGTATCTGAAAAAGTGAAATAATCAATAAGTGTTTATAATGTAAAGGAGCCTCCACGGCTCCTTTTTTATTGCGTATTTTTACCAAAAGTGAAAATGCCCGTATTCGGAGCAATCAACATTTTGCAGTACTTTTGCCAACCATTTAGGCTACTTTCAGGTAGTTATTATAAATAAACAAATCTTACTTCGAATGAAGATATTAGTTTGTATCAGCCAGGTTCCTGACACTACAACCAAGATCGCTTTCAGCGACAACAATTCAACATTCAATACCGCAGGTGTTACCTTCATCATCAATCCATACGATGAATGGTATGCACTGGTGCGCGCACTGGAATTGAAAGAAAGCGGTGCTGCTACTACGGTAAACCTTGTAACGGTAGGTAAGGCTGATGCCGAACCTGTTATCCGCAAGGCGCTGGCTTTGGGTGGCGATGAGGCGATTCGTATTGATGCAGACAGCACAGACCCATACGTGGTAGCTGCACAAATAGCTGAATATGCAAAAAACGAAGGCTACGACCTGGTACTTTGCGGTAAAGAGTCTATCGACTACAACAATGGTTCTACCGGTGCTATGCTGGCCGAATTGCTGGATATGAACTTTATAGGCTTTGCCAGCAGCCTGAACATAGAAGGTGGCATAGCTACCGTTAAACGAGAAATAGAAGGTGGTGAAGAAACAGATACCTGCGCACTGCCGCTGGTCGTTTCTTGCCAGAAGGGCATGGCCGAAGCGCGCATTCCTAACATGCGCGGCATCATGGCGGCCCGTACCAAGCCGCTGAAAGTAGTTCCTGCTGCAGCCATCAGCCCGCTGACGGCTATCGTGTCATACGATCTGCCACCTGCAAAAACAGGCGTGAAGCTGATTGATCCTAATAACATGGATGAACTGGTAGAACTGTTGCATACACAGGCAAAGGTTATCTAATCATCTTTTTCTTTTGACTTTTAAATTTTGACTTTACTAACATGTCAGTTATAGTTTTAGCAGAACATCAACAAGGCAGCTTCAAAAAGAAATCGTTTGAGGCTATACAATATGCAGCAGGCATAGCACAGGCTATGGGTACATCTGTTACCGCAGTAGTACTGGGCAATGCTACCGATAGCGAAATGCAGCAACTGGGCCAGTATGGCGCTGCAAAAGTGCTACACGTGGCAGATGCCCGCCTTGATAATCTGAATGCACGTGCTTATACAAAAGCATTGGTAACAGCAGCAGAAAAAGAAGCTGCAAAAGTAGTGGTAGGCCTGCACGATGTAACGGGTAAAGCTGTGTTTCCGCGCGTAGCAGCACGCCTGAAAGCAGGTATGGTAGCGGGCGCAGTAGCACAACCTGAATTGTCAAACGGTTTCGTAGTTAAGAAAACGGTATTCTCAGGTAAAGCATTTGCTTCTGTAAGCATCACCAGCGATGTGAAAGTAGTAACGCTGATGCCAAACACATTTGCAGTGAAAAAAGGTGAAGGCAGCACTACAGTTGAGAAACTGGACGTGGCTTTTGAAGATAAAGACTTTGCCGTACAGGTGAAAGAAGTGAGTAAAGTAACAGGTACAGTGCCGTTGGCAGAGGCGGAACTGGTAGTAAGCGGTGGCCGTGGTATGAAAGGTCCTGAAAACTGGCATATACTGGAAGACCTGGCAAAAGAACTGGGAGCTGCTACAGCTTGTAGCCGTCCGGTGGCCGATTCTCACTGGCGCCCGCACCACGAGCACGTAGGCCAGACGGGTGGTACCATTCGTCCTAACCTGTATATAGCTGCGGGTATCAGCGGCGCTATACAGCACCTGGCCGGTGTTAACGGTTCTAAGACCATTGTTGTTATCAATAAAGACCCCGAAGCACCTTTCTTTAAGGCTGCTGATTATGGTGTCGTAGGCGATGTGCTGGAAGTATTACCAAAGCTTACAGAGGCTGTTAAAAAATGGAAAGCAAGCCATAACTAATCAGCATTTTGATATAACAGTAAAGGGTAGCATTTGCTACCCTTTTTCTATAGAGGTAAATGTGGTATTTTGAAGTCTCAACTTATCGCATGAAGCAGTTACTCACTTTCCTTTTACTAGCCTATACGTCAGGTTTATATGCGCAAACTAAAGACGAGCTTTTCTTAAGGGATACGGCAATGATTGCAGCAGAGCTCGCTGAAATGAGGCATGCCGATCAAAAGAATGGTCGTAGAGGTAATACAGATGAGGTGGATAAGCGTAACACAGAGCGGTTGATAGAGATAATAAATACTTACGGTTTTCCATCTCCATCTCGGTTTGGATTTAAGGGGAATGCAGGCGTTATTCTGATACATACACCTCCCATTTATTATGATACAGTTCAGATATTGATAGATAACGAGAAAGCTGCCGGTCGGATGAGTAATAATGAGCACGCTTACATAAACTGGCACATTAACGGGCGGCTAGGTATGCCGGCTTTCGATTCTACATCGGGTATCAAGATGATAGACCGGCATCGAAAAAGGAATAAAAAGGGGTAGCAATTTGCTACCCTTTCTTATTTTCTGCAACCTCACCGAGAAATAAAATTTTGCGTAACCGATTAGTTACACATATATTTGTAACCGAACGGTTACTTAATTAATACATGAGAAGAGACGTTTTCCAGGCCATTGCCGACCCCACACGCAGAGAGATCATCAACCTGCTATCGCACGATACGCTGAACCTGAATGCAGTAGCAGAGAATTTCGATATCAGCCGCCCTGCTATCAGCAAGCACATTCGCATACTTACCGAGTGTGGGCTCATTGTTATCACACAGCATGGTAGGGAGCGTTTCTGCCACGCCAACTTTAAAAAGCTGAAAGAAGTGTCTGACTGGACCAGCCAGTTCAGCCGCTTTTGGGATAAGAAGCTGGCAGCCCTTGGCGATTTCCTGGATAGGGAAATGGCCAAGGAGAATAAAAAGAAGAAGAAATAATAGCATGCTAAATATATCCTGCATGGAAAACATAGAACAGATACAATACATCAAAGCTCCAATAGCAAAGGTGTATGAAGCATTGACCACAGAGAAAGGCTTGGGCGAAGTATGGACAAAGAACCTGAGGGTAAAGCCGGAATTGGGCTTTGTAAATGAGTTTGATTTCAACGACAACTATGCTACTAAAATGAAAATAGTTGTACTGGAAGAAGATAGCAGGGTAGAATGGGAATGTATCGCCACCGACCTGGAATGGGTTGGCACCACCATCAGTTTTGAACTGCAAGAAAAGAACGGTGTTACCAGCGTATGGTTTGGCCACCGCAACTGGCGGGCGCTTACAGAGTTTTACCGCATGTGCAATTATAACTGGGCTATGTTTCTTTACAGCCTGAAAAGTTATTGTGAAGATGGAAAGGGTATGCCCTTTCAGGATAGAAAATTTTAACACCAAATCACAAGTATATGAATACAGTAACATCACAGCCGCTGGTAAAAGAAGCGGTTTACAATGCGCCTGCCAATAGGGTATGGGCAGCTATTACAGACAATAACCAGATGCAGGAATGGTACTTTAAAATGGATGCCTTCAAGCCCGAAGTGGGTTTTGAGTTTACCTTCGCCGGTTGCAATGAAGAAGGTGTAGAGTATGTGCACCTATGCAAAGTGCTGGAAGTAGTGCCCAATAAAAAACTGGTACATAGCTGGACGTATAAAGACTTTCCCGGCTATTCTGAAGTGGCTTGGGAACTGTTGGAGGAAGGTGATAAGACACGCCTGCGCCTTACACATACCGGGCTGGATAGTTTTCCCGATACACCATCTTTCAAACTCGAAAGTTTCAATCAGGGCTGGACAGACATATTGGGTACTATGCTCAAAAACTATCTGGAAAAAGCTTAAGGATAATAGACTGGAAAAGAATGAGAAGGGTGGCTATGGCCACCCTTCTCGCTGCTTGCAGGCTATGTTTAGTACCTTTGCGCTTGTTAAGCCGAAAAACCACTTGTAGATGAATAAATGGATTATATGTATTATTGTTATGATTTCACCCCTATTTGCTATTGCCCAATTCAGCGATTCCGTCAACTATCATTTCCAGTTCAATTCTACCGGCTCTATCAATAAAACCGATCTGGGGGATGCCTACCTGCTAAATAACAATATGCGCTTAGGCATTAAGAAAGAAAGCATTTCGCTGAATGCCACAGCCGGGTGGGTATATGGCCAGCAACAGCAAAAGCTCACGAATAACGACTTTAACAGTGCGCTCGATTTTAACCTCTATAAAACACTGCCGCATTTCTACTATTGGGGATTAGCCAGTTATAATACCAGTTATTCGCTGAAACTGAATAACCAGCAACAATATGGTGTTGGTGTGGCTTATAATATCTACGACCGCAAAAATGCCTACCTGAATATCAGCGATGGTATCCTGTATGAGAATAGTGACCTGAATATCAACGATACCACGCGGGAGATATATAATACTTTCCGCAATTCCCTACGTGTTGCATTTCGGTTCACTATTAAGGATATTGTTACCATTCATAGCAATAGCTTCCTGCAAAATTCGCTGAACTATGGTGATGACTATATCATTAAGTCAACCTCCGGCCTTTCGCTAAAGCTATATAAATGGCTAAGTTTTACTACATCACTTACTTATAACAAAGTAAGCCGTACCAATAAGGAAAACCTGCTCTTCAACTACGGCTTGTCGATAGATAAATATTTTTAATTTTTGTTGTATATTTGCTATGTATGTATCCGTGCAGGAAGTATAGAAAGATAGCTGAAGGTAGATTGTTGAGAAATGTTGCAAAAAAGGAAAACATCAGATTTCACAACAACTTTCTCATGAGTTTAATTAGAAAAGACGTAGATAAACGAATAAAACACAACAAATGGGAACAGGTGAATGTCTAAGGTATTGGTTTTCAATATGGTGTTTTGATGAAATCTGCCAACCGGAACAATCTGGAACCGTTTCAAACGCATAACTTTGCCTATCTTTAAGAGAAGGGATGCTATACGCGATAGTAGATATTGAGACGACGGGGAGTTTTGCCGCTGGAAACGGCATTACCGAGATAGCTATTGTGATACATGATGGTAAAGAGGTTATCAATTTCTACGAGAGCCTTGTCAATCCACACGCTGCCATTCCATATTTCATACAGCGGCTTACGGGTATTACCAATGAAATGGTGGCCCACGCACCCTCTTTCCACGAGATAGCGGCACAAGTGTACGAGCTGTTGCAGGATAAGGTATTCGTAGCCCACAATGTCAATTTCGACTACTCCTTCCTGAAGCACCATATGGAAGCTGCAGGGTACAAGCTGGATGAGCGAAAGCTATGTACCGTTCGCCTGTCGCGCAAGATATTGCCCGGTTTGCGTAGCTATAGCCTGGGCAAGCTGTGCCACCAGGTGGGTATCAACCTTAGCAATCATCACCGAGCAGGTGGCGATGCACTTGCTACGGCTCATTTGTTTGCTATGCTGGTGGCCAATGATAAGGAAGAAGTGATCAACGGCATGTTGAAAGGCCGTAACAGTGAGCAATACCTGCCACCACATGTGCCGGTAGAACAGGTAGATAACCTGCCCAAGACAGCAGGTGTGTACTACTTCTACAATGCAGTGGGCAAGGTGGTATATGTAGGCAAGGCCAATAACCTGAAGCGCCGTGTAAAGAGCCACTTTAGTAATAACAAGGCAGGTAAGCAAAAGCAGGATTTCCTGCGGGACATATATCGCATCAGCTATAAAGAATGCGGCACAGACCTGATGGCACATATTCTGGAAAGTACGGAGATACGCAGGCTATGGCCGGTGTATAACCGCAGCCAGCGGGGCTACCTGCCGCGCTATGGTTTGTTCCTGTATGAAGACAGGCAGGGCTACCAGCGCTTTGTGATAGAAAAGAACAAGCACTACTTGAAGCCTGTTTATACCTTTAATACCATAATAGAAGGCCACCACCGCCTGCGCGAGCTTATCAGCGAGTTTGGCTTAAGCGCCCGCTTGTGCAATCTTGCCAAAGTGTCTGAATGTGCAGATGGTGCGCATGCCGAGCATTGCGATGGCAATTGTGCGGAATCGCTAACGGCGGCGGCTTACAACGAAAGAGTAGCACAGGCTGTAGCATGGCTGGATAAACACCTGCCTACCTTTGCCTATATAGATAAAGGGATTAACCATGACGAACAAAGCTGCATACTCGTTAACAAAGGCAATTTTTATGGCATGGGCTATATCAATGATGGTGTATTGCCCGATACTATAGACCAGCTACAAGAGAAGCTGGAACCGATGCCTGATAATGACTATATCCGCAACCTCATCTTCAAGCACGCAGCTACGTACCCAGAGAAGTGTGTAGCTTTCTAGGTATTACTGAGCCAGCCAGTATTTCCTCAGCAACCATTCAGCTACGGCAAATATCAATATCAGCAGGAAGTACCATTTCCAATCTACAAGCGGTACGGCCGTAATGTCTGATTGTATGACAGGCTTGATACTCGTGTTCTTTGAAATAGAATCGTACAGCGAAGCTATATTGCCAGCAGGCACAAAGCTACCATTGTATTTGTTGGATAGCCCGTAAAGCAATGCGTAATCGGCACCGCTTTCCATTTGTTCCAGCGGGGTATGGGTTACTACAAAGCTACCTGCTGCAGTATGGGTAGTGCCGTTATATACCGTGCGTGCAGTGTAAGTATAGTTACCTTCTGCCCAAATGCCTGTGTTCAGCTTGTAGGCACTACCTGCCCGTTCGAAAGAGAAATCTTGTTTCTTGCCATTGGCATCTGCAATGCTTAGTTGTACATCCGGCGTATTCACCTGCTGGCTGGTAGCGTTCAGTAAGTAAGCATTCAACGTGATCGCTTCCTGGTCGCTCCATACGTACTTTGGTAGCGATACATAGAAAGGCTTGTCATTCACATTGGCAGCCAGGAATGCAATGGTTTGCCGGATGCACTCATCTATGGTATTGTGTGTATTGAAGTTCTTATACTCGTATATGCGCCAGCGCCACAGCCCTTCACCTGTAGTGATGGCAAGTGGCGTAGTGGTATTGTGTACCGCCCACAAAGGTAATTGCCCACCGCGTTGGTTGAACAGTACATCCATACCGCCTATGGCTTCCATCTTCGCTACAGGCACATTCAGCGGAGGCATTTTGTCCAGCACCGCCTGCAGGTTTTGGGGCACTATAAAGCTGCTAAAGGCATTGTTGTATGCAGGGTAGGCGTCCACGGGCTGCATTTGCATAGCCAGCTTATAATTGCTGAACAGTGATTGTGTAGCGCCGGGGTTCGACTGCCCCCCTATTATAAACCACATAGGCTTTTTCACAGATGCTATGTCGCGCGCATTGTTCATTTGCATAGAGGGTAGCTGGTGCAGGATGACCACATCATAATCGCGGAAGGAAGGCAGCTCATAAGCCATGCGTACCGTTAGCTTATAGCCATCCAGCCCCTGTAGTGCTTCTTTTATC
Source organism: Flavipsychrobacter sp. (assembly GCA_036406055.1). Lineage (GTDB taxonomy): Bacteria > Bacteroidota > Bacteroidia > Chitinophagales > Chitinophagaceae > Polluticoccus. The sequence goes on from DASWWE010000159.1 coordinate 13,454, forward strand.
GCATTGATATCCGGGTGCGGAGATGCAGCAGCTATCAGTATATCTTTCTTGTCTTCTACTACTTCTACAAATACATCCTTCTTGTTATTGGCGGTATTCTTTTCGCCATCGGCAACGGGTGCCTGTATGGTGTAGTGGTGCAGGCCCGCCTTATCGGCCTTTACACTGAAAGATATAGAGCGGTCGTACCTGTCGCTGTTCACAGCAATGTTGGAAGTAGCAATTACATTGCCGCCTTCCAGCAGTTGCAGGCTGTTATTATAACCATTGCAAAGCGTGGCCAATACATCAGCCCGTATCTCGAACTGGCTATTGAGCGTAGCAGTTTTGTTGCTGTATACCTGTGTGATGCGCAGGTCTTTTTGCTGGGCGCTGTCTCCAATACCTACGGTATATAGCGGGCTTTGTAAACTAAGTTGCTGATACAGTGGATTGCTTCCCTGGTTGTATCGTCCATCGCTGGCCAGTATCACGGCGCCCAGGTTTTGTGCGCCGTAGTACTCTTGTGCTTTCGATAAGGCATTAGCTATATCGGTGCTTTGCTGTGTGTAGCGAAAAGCACTATCAGTCTGTACATCAGTACCGAAGCCCCAGGTCACCACCTTGTATTTATCGGCCAGCTTATCGGCCAGTTGTTGCGCGGCTTTAGTATAATTGCTACTGTCCTTTCCTAATGCAGTAGCTATAGATGCAGAATTGTCCTGCAGGAAAAGGATGACTGGTTTTTGCGTTTCATTTTTGGTGATAGTAATGGCAGGGGCCAGTACTAAAAGTAATGCCAGCAAGATTACAATGCCGCGCAATGTAGCGGTAAGCCATGGATATGGGGTGCCTCGTTTCACATCGGCACGGTACACCCAGTAGCCGGCTGCAGCCGCAAGGACGATGGATATGGTCCACAATAGGATTTGCATCAGTCTTGCAAACTAAGGAAAAACTATATAGATAGGCGTTGCTGCTTATAATTATGTTGTTAAAAATCAATATTGCATGGCAAAGTTTTTGTATCTGTTGATGTATGCCGGAATTGACATTGCCAATAGCTGAACCTGCACTGCGATTGCAGCAAATTCATAATTTCGCGCCCATGCGCATGCACGAAGTAAAGACAGATGCGGATAAGAAGCTGTTTTTAGAATTGCCCGTTAGCATAAACAGAGGTAATACCAACTGGATACGTCCGCTGGATAAAGACATAGAACAGGTTTTCGACGCAGAGCAAAATAAGTTATTCAAGAAAGGGGGCGAATGCGCACGTTGGTTGCTGAAAGATGAGTCAGGCAATGTGATAGGCCGTATAGCGGCCTTTGTAAATAAGCAGTATAAACAGGAGCAACCTACCGGTGGCATTGGCTTTTTTGAGTGTGTAAATGACCAGCAGGCTGCCAATTTCATGTTCGACCATTGCAAGCAATGGCTGCAGCAACGTGGTATGGAAGCCATGGATGGCCCCATCAATTTTGGGGAACGTGAGCGCTGGTGGGGATTGCTGGTTGAGGGGTTCCAGGAGCCGCTGTATTGTATGAATTACAACCCGCATTATTATAAAGAACTGTTTGACAACTATGGCTTCCAGGTGTACTTTGAGCAGGTATGCTTTGCTATGAAAGTGAAAGACCGCCTGCAGGATAAATTTTATCACCGCTACGAAGAGCTATCGCAAGACCCTAACTATAGCTATCAGCACATACGTAAAAGCAACCTGGAGAAATATATAAAGGACTTTGCCTACATCTACAATAAAGCGTGGGCCGGGCACGGTGGTGGTAAGCAACTGGAGGAAAGGGTAGTGGCTAAAATGTTTGCCCAAATGAAGTCCGTAATAGATGAGGGCCTGATGTGGTATGTGTATTACAAAGAGGAGCCGATAGGCTTCTGGATTAACCTGCCCGACCTGAACCAGTATTTCAAACACATGAATGGTAAGTTTGGCTTGTGGCAGAAGCTGAAATTCCTATGGCTGAAAAACTTTGGTAAGTGTAACCGCTTTGTGGGATTGGTATTTGGTATCATACCCGAATTTCAGGGTAAAGGTGTGGATGGCTATATGATAATGGCCGGGGCTAATGTAATACAGCCAGCAGGTAAGTATGAAGACTACGAAATGCAGTGGATAGGCGACTTCAACCCCAAGATGATAAATATAGCAGAAAGCCTGGGTACTTACAGAAGCCGTAAACTGCAAACATTGCGGTATCTATTTGATAGGAAGAAAGAATTCAGAAGGCACCCTATGATAGGCGATCATTTGAAGTAGCGTTCTACCTCATCATGCCAATCAAAGTTATCACCTCTCTCGCCTCCTTCACATCATGCACCCTTAGTATGTTAGCACCCTGTTGCAGGGCTATTACGTGCAGGGCAGTGGTGCCGTTCAGTGCGGATTCAGGGGTAGTGTTCAATGCTTTCCATATCATGCCCTTGCGGGATATGCCTGCCAGTATGGGTTTGCCCAGCATGCGCAGGGTGTGCATGTTTCCCAGCAACTCATAGTTATGTTCCCGTGTTTTGCCAAAGCCAAAGCCGGGGTCTATAATCATATCGGTAATACCGGCGGAGTGGCAGTCGGTGCATACATCGCGTAGGTAATATAGTATGTCCAGCGCTACATTATTATACTGCGGGTTTTGTTGCATGGTTTCGGGTATGCCCTGCATGTGCATGGCAATATAAGGTACTTGCAAAGCAGCTACTGTTGCCAGCATGTCTTTATCTATACTGCCGCTGCTTACATCATTTATAATAGATACGCCCGCTGCTACCGCTTCTTTGGCCACCGCCGCATTATAGGTATCTGCCGATAGCCATGCATCGGGGAAGCGTTTTATGATGGCTTCTATCACGGGTATCACGCGTTGCAATTCTTCATCGGCAGTTATCAGCCGTGCGCCGGGCTTGGTGGTAGCGCCACCTATGTCCAGTATAGCGGCACCTTCATTCAGCATCTGTTCTGCTTTATGCAGTAGGCTATCTGTATCGCTATCGCGGCCTTTGTTGTAAAAGCTATCGGGCGTAGCATTCAGTATACCCATTACAACAGGCTGTGATATATCGAGCAGCCTGCCTTTACTTTTGAAGGTGGTTTGTACGGGTAAAACTGTATTTTTGAAACTCATAGCTAGTACAAAGAAAATGCAGGATAGCGTAAGCACCAACACAATGATCAATACACTGGAACAATACCGCGGCATCGTATCGGCCTGCAAAGACCTGTACGTGAAAAAGGCCAAAGACTATGGTACATCGTGGAGGGTATTGAGGCCCATATCTATTGTAGACCAGATATATATTAAAGCATGGCGCATACGCCAGATACAGGAAACCGGCGAGCAGAAGATAGGTGATAGCATAGAAAGTGAATTTGTAGGTATCGTCAACTACGGCATCATAGCCCTGATACAAAATGGAATGCCCGCCAATGCGCCTATAGACCTGAGTGAGGCAGAAGCCCGCCAATGGTACGAAGTAAAAGCAAAAGAAATAGAAGACCTCATGCTGCAAAAAAACCATGACTATGGCGAAGCATGGCGGGAGCTATCACAACAATCGTTTGTAGACCTGATACTGGTAAAGCTGCTGCGTATCAAACAAATTCTTGCCAATGAAGGGCAAACCATCGTATCGGAAGGGGCTGATGCTAATTTTCATGATATAGTGAACTATGGCATATTTGCCCTCATAAAAATAAAGAGCCTCCCCTAAATCCCCTCCCAAGGAGGGGACTTGGAATTTCTTGTCTCTTGGTAAGGAAAGCTATTCTGGGTATTAACAATATTTTTCAAACGGATTAATATATTTGAAGGTCATTAAATAACTATAAAAACATCACCTCCCCTCGGGGGAGGTTTGGAGGGGCTTACTTATGAAATACGTACTCTGGCTTATCAGGATAATAGTAGGTGTATTATTCATATTCTCGGGACTGGTAAAGGCTAATGACCCACTGGGACTCAGCTACAAGATGGATGAGTTTTTTGAAGTATGGCATATGTATTGGATGATGCCATTTTCACTGGCCCTTTCCATTACCATGATAGCCTTCGAGATAATAGCCGGTGTGGCAGTGTTGCTGGGGTATGCACAGCGTGTATTTTCTGTATTGCTGTTGTTGCTCATAACGTTCTTCACTTTCCTAACCGCCTACGTACTGTTTAGCGGCAAAATAAAAGAGTGTGGTTGCTTTGGCGATTGTATTAAAATAACCAATGAAGAAACCTTCTGGAAGGATGTAGCACTACTGGTGTTGGGTATCATATTATTCATCTACCGCAAGCGTATACAGCCGGTGTTTAATAAAAATATAGGCACATCGCTGATGATATTGACCGCTTTCTTTGCTTTTGGCATGCAATGGTGGGCGTTGGAACACCTGCCTTTTCATGATTGCCTGCCTTATAAAGTAGGTGCCAACCTGGTAAAAGACCGCCAGATACCACCGGGCGCTACGCCGGATGTGTATGAAAGTGTAATGATATATGAGAAAGACGGTGTGAAAAAAGAGTTTACTACCGAGAATTACCCATGGCAGGATACAACCTGGGTGTTTGTAGACCGTAAAGATAAACTGGTGAAAAAAGGTAATGCAGAGCCTAAGATAAAAGACTTCATCATTGCCGACTACGACGGAAATGAAATGACCGATCAGATACTGAATACACCGGGCTATACGTATCTGCTGTTTGTAAAAGACCCTAAAAAAGCGCGCACCGATAATATGGATAAACTGCGTGCCCTGATAGAAAACGCAGAAAAGCAAAACGTACCATTCTACATATTATGCTCGGCTACTAAAAAAGAAGCTGAAGCCTTCCGCAAGCAGAATGGACTGGATAAAGCCATACTAATGGTATTTGACGGGACGGTGAGCAAAACAGCACTGCGTTCTAACCCCGGCCTGATGCTGCTGGAACAGGGTGTGATACGTGGAAAGTGGAGCTATCGGGATTACCCGACGGCAGTAGGCTCAAAATCTAAAGCAGATTAGTGTTGCGATTTGTGGCACGGCGCTTACGGTATAGCCTGCTGGTATTGCTGGGCGTGGTTACCGTAGTGTTTTTCCTGTTCAATGTATTGCCGGGCGACCCTGCGCGCCTGCTGATGGGGCAGCGCAGCGATCTTGCCACGATAGAGAATGCTAGAAAAGAAATGAACCTGGATAAGCCGATGCTTACCAGGTATTTTCTTTACCTGAACGATATATCGCCTATTAGTGTATATAAGAATAATGCAGAGGCGCAGGCTAAATATGATTACGTGCGCCTGCTGCCAATGGGTGACAATGCATTGGCGCTGAAATGGCCCTACCTGGGCCGCTCTTACCGCACCAAGCGGGAAGTAAGCCTGGTACTGACCGAGGCATTGCCGGGTACAGTCATATTAGCCTTAGCTGCCATTGCTATAGCAACGGTAGGCGGCATATTGCTGGGTGTGCTGGCTGCGCTGAAGAAAAATACCTGGATGGATACCGGGGCCATAGCCGCCAGTGTGGCGGGTGTATCTATGCCATCGTTCTTTGCGGGGTTGGTGATAGCCTATTTCTTTGGCTACCTGCTGCATAGCTACACGGGGCTGAACATGACAGGCAGCCTGTGGGAATACGACCCCTTTACAGGCAGGCATATTGTGTTGAAGAACTTACTGCTGCCGGCACTGGCACTGGGTATCCGTCCGCTGGCTATTATTACACAGCTAACGAGGAGTGCTTTGCTGGATGTACTGTCGCAGGACTATATACGTACCGCCTATGCCAAGGGGCTATCTACCGGGCGGGTGGTTTTCCGCCATGCGCTGCCCAATGCGCTTAACCCCGTAGTGACTGCCATATCGGGCTGGCTGGCAGAGCTGCTGGCCGGTTCCTTCTTTGTGGAATACATTTTTGGATGGAAAGGGATAGGTAAACTGACCGTAGATGCTCTGGATAAATTTGACTTTCCGCTGGTAATGGGTTCTGTATTGCTTACCGCCTTCATTTTCATCATCGTAAACCTGCTGAACGATATGCTGTACGGATGGCTGGACCCGCGGGTGCGGTTGTAGAATCATCAGATAATAATTGGCCTACACATCTGGCAGCCAATATTTAGTAGTCTATTATGAACTAAATGTTTCGTAATAGATATTAAATAATTTTCTCAATATTAATTTAATATTAACTTTATGTTACGGCTTTTTTCCCCCGCATAGGCAAGGTACTTTTGCCGCCGTAAATTCAATTAAAACAAATACTGGATTATGAGTTTTGCCTCGATAATGAAGATATTCCTGCCTAAAGACAGGGTATTCTATGGTCTTTTTGAAGAAGTGAGTTCGAACCTGACACAAATGAGTGAAGTGTTTGGTAAGGCGGTAACAGAACAAGACCCGAGTGCACGTGCGGTGCTGCTGAAACAACTGGAAGACTGGGAGCACAAAAATGACGAGGTTACACATCGCATCTTTATAGAACTGGGCCGCAATTTCATTACCCCGTTCGATCGTGAGGATATTCACTACCTGGCTACTTCGCTGGATGATATTGCCGACTTTATGTGGGGCTCAGCCAAGCGTATGATGAACTACTACATCGATGATGTAGATGATACTACACGCGGTTTTGCAGAAATCATCAAAAAATCGATAACAGCGCTGAATAAAGCCGTGTATGGCCTGCGCGACATGAAAGACCTGCGCTCGCTGACAGAAGCCTGCGTGCTGATAAACAGCCTGGAGAATGAAGGCGATGACATGCTGGATAAAGGCATGATGCAACTGTTCTCATCAAATACCAACCCCATAGAAATCATCAAAAAGAAAGACCTGTACCAAATGCTTGAAGTAGTGACTGACAAGTGTGAAGACGCAGCCAACGTGATAGAATCTATCATCATCAAGTACGTTTAATAGCACTCCACTTCTCCAAACGCATATATGTTTACGTTCTTAGTAGTAATCATCATACTGGCGCTGCTGTTCGATTATATCAACGGTTTCCATGATGCCGCCAACTCGATTGCCACCATTGTATCTACCAAAGTGCTTACTCCTTTCCAGGCGGTAATATGGGCAGCTACGTTCAACTTTGTGGCCTATTTCATCTTCCAGGACCACGCAGTAGCCAATACCATTGGTAAAACGGTGTACCCTGAATTCATTACCCTGCCGGTAATATTTGCCGGCCTGATAGCTGCCATTGCCTGGAACCTGCTGACGTGGTGGTACGGTATCCCGTCTTCATCATCGCATACGTTGATAGGTGGCTTTGCCGGTGCGGCCATTACCCATGCCTTCCAGACGAAAGGCTTGATGGGGCTGACCTCAATCGTGGAGCTGGAAAAAATAAGCAAGACATTATTGTTCATATTCCTGGCGCCGCTGATAGGCATGATCATTTCGATGTTCATCACCCTGGTGACCATTATGCGCAATGTGTGGTTGCGTATTGTCATCATCATCTTGGCGGTTGCAGGTACCTGGGTACTCTTTAATCAGTTTGAGCAAGTGAAGCTAAAAGACAACCTGGCTAAACTGTACCGTGTAGATAAATATGAAAAAGAAGCCCGGAAAGACCCATCGAAACAACCCAAGGTGGATAAAGCCAATGGCTATGTAAATGAAGCTAAAGTATTTTTGCCGGCATATGATAAGATACATGCAGCGGGTATAGCCGATAGCATGGAGGCAAATGGCCTTTTTAAACCACTGGAAGGATATAAAGGACAGGATGCCGTAAAAGAAGTGTATAACCTGGATAGCATCACAAGGCAAGCAAAAAAAGAAGCAAGCCTGAAGCCCTTTGCAGATAGCCTGAATAAAGCTGTAGATGGTGTGAAGCACCTGACCGCACAATATAACAGCGTACCAAATGAACAACTGGCGGATAGTGTAGCCGTTGTAATGCAAATGGATGCTGCACAGAAAGCACTGCTACTGGAAAAGCTGGAAAAGATAGATGTGCGTAAGGATGTAGTGAAATCGCTGAAAAAGGCAGATAACTCTATATTCATGTACGGCATTGCAGCGGTGGCACTGATATTTATACTGTGCTACATCTATGTAGATGTGCTGCGTGAGCCCAGTGCATTCCGCAAAGCCAATATGTTCAAACGCCTGCAGTTGGTATCATCGGCGGCCTTTAGTTTAGGCCATGGTGGTAACGATGCGCAGAAGGTGATGGGTATTATTGCCGCTGCATTTGTGGCCTATAATGAGCAAAAATATGGTGATGTAAGCATGGCGCTGAAAGACCTGGGCTGGGTGCCACTGGCATGCTATACGGCTATAGCGGCCGGTACGCTGAGCGGTGGCTGGAAGATCGTTAAAACCATGGGGTCGCGTATAACCAAAGTGACGCCGCTGGAAGGTGTAAGTGCGGAAAGCGCGGGTGCCATTACCTTGTTTATGACCGAGCAGATGGGTATCCCTGTATCTACTACACATACCATCACCGGTTCTATCATAGGTGTGGGTGCCACCAAACGCCTGTCGGCCGTGCGCTGGGGGGTAACCTTAAACCTGCTGTGGGCATGGATACTTACGATACCGGTAAGTGCGCTGATAGCAGGTCTCGTTTACCTGATAACAAGCATGTTCGTTTAGACCATAGCATATTAACATGAAATTAATTGCAAAAGGCGCTCATTGTAGCGCCTTTTTTCGATACCTTTGCAGATTGCCAAATTTGAACTGACCCAAGGAAAAAATGTCATTACCACCATTATTAAGACATGTTTATAACCATGGAACAGAAGAAGTTATCCGCAGGGGTAAGAAAATCTTCTATTCTGCCGGCGTGCAAATGCTGGATGTAGACCACCTGCTGGAGCAGGTGCGTTTCCGGGTGCGTAATGATGTATACCAGAACTATTATACTGTAACGGTAAATAAATACCTGGACCCTAAAAACCTTTCCATACGCTGTCAATGCCCTTATAATATGGGCGATATATGCCGGCATGAAGTAGCAGCACTGTTTCAACTGAATGACATACTACAGAGTGGATTTTTTGAGAATGCGGATATTGTGTATGATCAAAAGCACTCCGTAGTGCGCATGCGCCAGGTGAATATGCAGATGCTGCGCATCTTTGCATCGCCTGAAATTATAGATAAAGCCACGCAGTGGGCATCTTTCAAGAAAGCTATCATCAATACCGGTAAGAAGAATGACCGGATAGAGGCAGAAGTACCCGAAGATGAAATGACCTATAAAGTAGTGCTGCAGCAAAATGAGGAGCGCTACTTCGATACATCGTGCGGGTGCGATGAAAAGCAATACCCGCTATGTGTGCATAAGGCCACTGTTTTTATACAAGTACTTAATGCATACGGGCCGCAATACTTCCTGAGCGTGCGCGACTGGGATGAGCAGAAGAACAAACTGCTGGCATTGTATGGCTATAGCCTGAACGATGACCTTACCGGTAAGTTTGAATTTGTGTACCAGAATGGTAAACCATTTCTGCGTGTACTGGATACAACTATAAAGAAAGTGAACCAGCCTGCAGGTGTGCCCAGCTATGCCGGGCAAGGCAGCAGTATAAAACGGGAACAGGCAGCAGCACAGGTAACACATGTGCCACAACAGGACCCTAAGCGTATAGGCATTGTAATAGATACCAATGCAGACCATTATCCTAACGTGACCTTTTCGCTGGTGGCAGGGGAAACAGATGAAGATGGCCGCAAATTCATAAATGGTATAGAGCGGCTGGACCTGATGCAGTATGTGAACCCCATGCAGTTTAAAGAAGATGAACGCGAGCTGCTGCCGGTAATACGCAAATTCACGACCGAAGAAACATTGAAATACCTCAAGAAGAACCTACCCTTCGGTGATTTTCTTGATGATTACGATAGCATGCTGAAAGCCCATCCTGATGAGGTGGGAGAACAGATATGGGAATACCTGCTGCCTAAATACCAGAAGCTGCTGGAACGCTACAAGCACCATGCTTTATGTTTTATAAAGCCTGCTGCTAAAAAGCTAAGCTCGAAAGAACTGGAGCCGGTAGCTTTTTCACCGGCAAAGGTGCAGCCGCAGCTGAGTGTAGATAAGAAAGGCGATAAGTACGTAATAGCACTATCGTGGATAATAGAAGATAAATATGTGCCGTATAAAGAAGTAGTGCAGCTGAATGCTGGATTACTGATGTATGACTTTACAGTACATGCCATAGCTAATATAGGGCAAGTGCGCGTGATAGAACAGTTGTTGCCAGACGGCGAACTGGAGATAAATGCAGCCGAATGGAATAGTTTTCTGCAGGATAAACTGATGGCGTGGAGCCAGCTGATGCACGTAATATTTGGTGATGAGCTGGTAGAGCATATAGATAAATCGGTGCCGGAATACCGGCTGTATATGCAGGAGCGTGAGCAGATGCTGGTTTTACAACCTGCATTTGCATACAATGGCATAGAGATAAAATGGGGCTTCTTTGGTGATGTGATAGAGCCGCATAAGGGTGTAGTGAAAGTGGTAAAGCGAAACGAAACTGCCGAGCAGGAGTACATTAATATGGTGCGCAACCTGCACAGCGATATACAGCACAATGTAAAAGACCATTTCTTTTACATGCCGGGCACATCGGTAATAGCCAATAACTGGTTCTTCCGTTTTTCGGAAGTGATGAAGGAGTGGAATGTAACGCTGTATGGTTTTGAAAACCTGAAAAGCCTGCGCATCAGCACCTACAAGCCCGATACCAGGGTGCATGTAAGCAGTGGTATAGATTGGTTTGACGCTACTGTGGAAGTAGTGTTTGGCGACCAGACGGTATCGCTGGTAGATGTGAAGCGGGCATTGGCGCAAAAGCAAAACTTTGTAAAGCTGGGCGATGGCTCTATAGGCCTGTTGCCAGAAGAGTGGCTGAAGAAATATGCCCTGCTGATAAAAATGGGCGATACCAAGGGTAATAGCATCCGCCTGAAGAAATATCACTTCAGTGTACTGGATGAATTGCTGGCAGAGGTAGATGAAGAAGAGCTGCAAAGAGAACTGGAAGAAAAGAAAGACCGCCTGACGGGTATACTGGATAATGACTATAGCCATGTCAGTCCGCCAAAGGAATTGAAAGCGGAGCTAAGGCCTTACCAGCTGGCAGGGTTTCAGTGGTTGCTTTTCCTGCGGGAGGCAGGCTGGGGTGGTATCTTGGCCGATGATATGGGTCTTGGTAAAACGGTGCAGACGCTGGCATTCTTTCAGCATTGTAAGAATGAGAACCCGGATGCAAAATTCCTGGTGGTATGCCCTACCACGCTGATGTATAACTGGGAAAATGAGATAAGGAAATTTACACCCGGTCTTACCCACTTCATACATCATGGCCCTAAACGCATGGCCAGCGAGCGTGTATTTGAACCATATGATATTATAATTACGACATATGGTACCATGCGCAGCGATATAAAGGTGTTCAAGGATATAGACTTTGACTATGTGGTGCTGGATGAATCTCAATCGATAAAGAACCCGCAGAGCCAGGTAGCAAAGGCATCGCTATTGCTGACGGCTAAGAACAGGCTGGCACTGAGTGGTACGCCATTGCAGAACAATACCTTCGACCTGTTTGCACAGATGAACTTCCTGAACCCTGGTATGCTGGGCAGCAGGGAATTTTTCATGAATGAATTTGCTACGCCGATAGATAAGTTTCAGGAAGATGAAGTGAAGCAACAATTGCGAAAACTCACCTATCCCTTCCTGCTGCGCCGTACCAAAGAGCAGGTGGCCAAAGACCTGCCGGAAAAAACAGAAATGATACTGCACTGCGAAATGGGTGCAGAGCAGCGCAAGATATACGATGCCTACCGCAATATGTATCGCGAGCAGATAATGGGGATGATAGAAGAGCGCGGTGTAGAGCGCAGTACGATGCACATATTGCAGGGCCTTACCAAGCTGCGCCAGATATGCGATTCCCCTGCAATACTGAATGAAGAAGAACGCTACCATAATTATAGCATAAAGCTGGATGAATTGACGCGCGAGATAAATGAAAATGTGGGCAATCACAAAGCGCTGATATTCTCACAGTTCCTGGGTATGCTGGCGCTGATACGTAAAGAACTGGAAGCGAAAGGCATACCCTATGTTTATTTTGACGGTAGCTCATCTGCCACGCAACGTGAACAGGCCATACAGGAGTTTCAAAATAATGAAGACTGCAGGGTATTCCTTATATCGCTGAAAGCGGGTGGTATAGGTTTGAACCTTACGGCGGCCGACTATGTATATATAGTGGACCCCTGGTGGAACCCTGCGGTAGAGCAGCAAGCTATAGACCGTACGCACCGCATAGGGCAAACCAAGAATATATTTGCCTACAGGCTGATATGCAAAGACACTATAGAAGAAAAAATGCTGACATTACAAGAACGCAAACGTGCACTGGCCAACGAACTGGTATCGGATGATAATGCCTTCCTGAAGCGGCTTACCAAAGAAGACATTGCTTACCTGCTGAGCTAACGATAAAAATAAAGGCACCTATGAGGTGCCTTTATGCTGTTACAAACTTTTTATGTTTTTTAATTCTTTGCGTTGTTCTTCCAGGCCTGCAGCTCTTCACAGTTCATATATGCAGGGTCTATTTTTATGTAGTAGGTAGGTGATTTCTCTGCTACCCAATCCATCATTTTTTTTGCTTTCTTTTGTTGTAGCGCTATATCCTGTATGCGGGCATAGTCATCTTTCAGGTTGGCTTTGTGTGGTGCGGTAATGCTTTTCAGATACACAATGCGTGTGCTGCGGTCTCCACGGCCGTTATCAAATACCTGCGGTTGTGAATAGCTGCCCACTTTCATTGTATCTATCATTAAGGCGATAGATGGGTCCAGGTTGGCTACTTCCATCGTAGTACTGCCTGTTTGCGGGTCGGCTATCATACCGCCGGTACGGTTGCTCATTTCATCGTTTGAATATTTGCCTACTGCTTCCTGAAACGTTATTTTTCCGGCAACCAGCTCTGAACGGATGCTATCCAGTTTCATAAAGGCCGCTTTATAATCGGCTGAAGTATGCTCCGGTTTGATAAGGATGTGCCTCACATCTGCCTCCTCACCACGGCGGCGTATCATCTGGATAATGTGATAGCCGAACTGTGTTTTAACGATAGGCGATACATCGCCATTTTGCAGTTTGAAAGCCGCAGCAACGAATTCTGTAGCCCAGCCACCACCGCGACGGCTTACGCCATCATAACGGCCACCATTATTACGGCTGCCGGGGTCATCGCTATACAGGCCAGCCATTGTTTCAAAGTCCTTCTTATCTACCACTATCTGCTTGCGGATATCTTCCAGCTTTTTGCGGGCATAATCATCCAGTTCGGGGCTAACGGCGGGATTGATAACTATTTGCCCCATTTCTACCGTAGCCGGAAAGTCCGGAAGACTATCGGCAGGTATCGTTTTGAAAAATGCATTTACTTCTGCCGGGGTTATTTTTACGTTTTGCATCAACTGGCCCTGTACTTTTTCGGCCATCATGCTTTCCCGTATCACATCGCGATAATCCTCCTTCATCTGGAAAACTGTTCTGCCCGATACTTCTTCCAGT
>DASWWE010000160.1:0-13868 GCA_036406055.1 Flavipsychrobacter sp.
TCCTTGCCATTATTGTTGTATTAGGTGCTTCCGGCGCTGCTTATCTCAACATTGCAAAGCCTGATGTAGGCGATGCGCCAAACATTAAAGTAGAAGTAACTCCTGAACGTGTAGCCCGTGGTGAATATCTTGCCAATTGTGTGGCGGTATGTATGGATTGCCATTCTAAACGCGATTGGACATTGTTTGGCGCACCTATCATGCCCGGTACATTTGGTGCCGGTGGCGAACTGTTTGACCAGAAGCTGGGCTTTCCCGGTGCCTTTTATTCCAAGAATATTACTCCATATGGCTTGAAGGACTGGACGGATGGTGAAATATACCGCGCTATTACTACCGGTGTTACCAAAGAAGGGGAGCCTATCATGCCGGTAATGCCATACCATTATTACGGGCAAGTAGATAGCCAGGATATCATATCCATTATAGCCTATTTGCGTTCATTACCCGAAACCAAATCAGAAAGGCTCGAATCAAAAGCTGATTTTCCTTTCAGCCTGATAGTGCGTACCATACCGCATAAATCGGCACAGATGGCAAAGCCTGCTGAAACAGATTCGCTGACATATGGCAAATATGTTACCCTGTTTTCGGGTTGTGTAGAATGCCATACCCAGGTAAATGATAAAGCACAGCTGATAGCGGGTACGGAGTTTGGTGGCGGTAGGGTATTTACCATGCCCGGTGGCAATCTTACCACACCCAATATCACGTTCGATATGACGACGGGTATCGGTACATGGAGTAAAGAGCAGTTCGTAGCTCGTTTTAAAGCATATGCCGATTCAAATTATCATCCGCATAAAGTAGACCCGACGAAAGACTTTGTTACCATCATGCCATGGATGATGTATGCCAATATGAAGCAGGGCGACCTGGAGGCCATATATGTATACCTGAAAAGCATCAAACCCATTACTCACAAAGTAGAAAAATGGAAGCCTACTGCTACAGTAGCAGCTAAATAATAAAGGGAGCATAGAGCTCCCTTTTATTTTGTGTAGTTGATAAGATTATCGATAGACAACTTACCTGAGCCATTCAGTACAAGTGCTATACAAATGCCTATGTACAGCAGGCTATATTCCATGCCTTCGCCTTTCTGGTTTCCAAACCAGTTCATGAAAAAACCATTGTGCATATGGTCTTTCAGTACAATACCTGTAAACAATATGGCTAGCAGCGCTGCCCATATACGTGTGCCGATACCTGCCAGCAATAATAAAGGGCCGAAGAACTCCAATAGTATCACCAACAAGCCTATTATCCATGGCAGGTGCGCTGTATTGGTAAAATAGTTCATAGAATTGGTAAAGCCGTAACCACCAAACCAACCCAGCATCTTCTGTGCCCCATGCGGGAACAGTACTACTGCTGCCGATAACCTGAGGAAAAAACCTGCCCAATCATTGTTAGAGCTTAGTATGATCTCTTTCATTTTACATGTGTTTTAAGCATGCAAAACTGCAGCTATCCCTAACGATGAAAAATGAAGTAGTGTAAGAAATGATCTTGAACTATTTCAACCGGTGGTAGCTATCTTCTTGCGGATCTTGCTGAGAAATTCAGGAGTAATACCAAGATAAGATGCGATGTAATTTTGTGGCAGGCGCTGCTCCAGGAATGCGTACTGGCTGCGAAAGGCAATATAGCGCTGTTCTGCCGTAAGGCTTATATTGGATAGGATACGCTTTTGCTGCGTAACCATTGATTTCTGTATTAGTTCCCTGTAAAACCGGTCAAACTTAGGATATTTGTCAAAAAGGGCATCTAGATCAGCTTTCAATATCTGTATCAGGTCTGTATCTTCCACGGCTTCCACATTCAACATGGCCGGTGTTTGCGTTATAAAGCTGGCCATATCGCCTATCCACCAGTCTTCTATGGCAAACTGCAATATGTGCTCAAAACCATTATCATCTACAAAATAAGAGCGCAGGCAACCTTTCGTTACAAAGTTCTCGTATTTGCATACATCGCCTGCCTGCACTACATACTGGCGCTTGCGATAGGTACGTGGGCGCATGATGGACACAAAATAATCACGTTCTTCATCCGTAAGGGTGATAAACCTTGAAACATTCTTCAGTATCAGTTGCGTATCCATGCTATACGAAGATAGTTACCAATATAATAAGAAAAGGGGCTCTTGGCCCCTATGTTAAAATTCCAGATTCCTGTTTACTATCAGATAAGAATATTCCAGTCTTCTTCATGCACATTCATATATGCCTCATGGCCTACAAGTGCTTCTTCATTGTTGTGTTCATAATAATTCCAGAAACAAAGTTTTTCCCCAACCACAAAGGCACGTTCGCCCAGGCGGGTAAAACCACATTTCTGTAATACCTTGTCAGACCTGTCATTGCCCACAATAGTGCGGGCGCAAACGGCATCCAGTTTCAGGTCGTTATAGGCATATTCCAGCAGCGCAGCTACTACCTCGGTAGCCAGCCCTTTGCCCCAATATTCGGGCAATAGTGAATAACCTATTTCATACAAATTAACTTCGGGCACAAAATGGAAACCTGCCCTGCCAATAAAATTACCTGCCTTATCGCTCGCATAGCAAAAGCCTACGCCAAACTCATCGTGATGGTTGATGTAATTGGCAAGCCTTTCTTCTATTTGCTGAGCATTTTCAATACCAAAGGTAGGAGGAATGTAACGCATAGCGTCTTCATTGGTACACAATGCTGTCAGTTGCTGCAGGTCGCTCTTAGAAAACGGGCGCATCATAGTGCGCGTGGTATATACTAACATAGCCGCAGTTTTTTGCACTACTAATTTAAGGATTATTTTAATGTAATCCACCAGCTCTGTTTTCTTGTCATTATTTTTTTAACTCTCAGTATTGTAATATCACGATACTGTCATATGTGCATTAAAGTCTTTAGCATTCATCTATATATAAAAAACTGGCACAATTTTTTTAGTCGTATATATTATCACTCACCCAGAAAAAACGAATGTCTATGCGTATAAGGGTATTAATGGTAAACGGAGAAATGCATCCTACAGCTCCAGATGCTGAAATGCTGAAGGAGCGCGGTTTTGCAGTATATAATTGCACGGATGCTATAGCTATAGAGGTGGCAAAGGAAATAAGGCCTGATGTGATATTTATAAACCCTGACAACCCCGGATTGGGAAGCACGAAAGTGTATCATGAGATATTAGACGACGTAGCATTTGCCAGTATACCTGTTATTTATACCCTTAGCGAAGATGATGTGTACCTGGTGAATAAAAAACGTACGGGCAGCAGGGATAGAAGAAATATCATCACAGATAACATCATTGACGGTATCCGCAGTTCTTTGCTGGATGTAAAGATGCCTAAACGTAAAAGTCGCGAGAGTATTGAATTATATGATAGCCTGAATATTTCTTACAGGCACTCTGCTTAATATAATGGTGAAGGAAGTTTGTATGCAGTTTTCTGTTCCAGGAAACTGCATTGTTCATTACTGCCCAGCCTGATTTTTACGGGTATCTTTATAGCCTTCTCCATTTTCAATTCCTGCCTGCAAAAGAAGCCGAGGTGCTGATTGTAGAAATCAGGTTTTACCACTTGGGGAATATGCTTTCCCCTGATTTCAATGAGTGGTTTTAATTGCAGCTTTTTGAAATGCGAGATACTATCATGCGACTGCGCATTAACTTGTAAGCCTAGAACGATACTACACAAAATCAAACAGCACCCTTTCATACGTTTTTAGGCTTTATCTATAGAATACTTGCCGGGGCCCATAATGAACATAGCCAGGAATACAACACCTAATTCTATAGCATGAGAAGCATCCATTATCGTCTCTCCGGCTGAAAGATGCTTAGCAGCCGCTACTATCATGGTAAACATTAGTAGTAATGCTACAGGGCGGAAGAACAAGCCAAGTAGTAGAAACAAGCCACCAATACTTTCTGTGATGGCTGCCATAAAACCCCACGCCAATGGCGCGAAATGAATGCCCAGGTTGCCCATAGATGCGCCCAGCTTAGTCCAGCGTTCGGTACCACCAGCCAGTTTAGGATATCCATGCAGCATCATCATGATACCAAGGCCTATACGCAGCAGCAGTAGGGCAGTATTATTGTATTTACTGAGTTTTGTGAATAATGGCATGCGTTCTCTCTTCTTAAGTTGATAAAATTATCAAACTTCCATTCAATCTTACAATACTACAGGATAAAAATCTGTGTTAAGTAAATGGAACCATCTTTGGCTTCCGCTATGCCTACCGCCGTACGTGCATATTTGCCCATAATATTCTTGCGGTGCCCTTTGCTATTCAGCCACATCTTTACAGCCCTTGGGCCATCCAGTGGGCCATAAGCAATATTCTCAGCAGCACCGGTAACACCGGGTATACGTGCTCTAATGCGGTCTATACGTTCGTCAAAACCATTGTGGCTGAAGGGCACTTTCTTCCTCGCCATATCGTGGCTATGCTCACGTGCCACATCGGCTATTTCATCATCCCATTTCAGGCGATTAAGACCTGCATCTGCACGGGAGTCATTGATTAACTCGAATATTTCACGCTCCAGGCTGCGCGTATTAGCAGGCGGATTTTTGGCAAATGCATGCAAATGGAACAGCCCTGCCAGAACCAATAAAAAAACTGTGAATTTTAATCTCATCCTCTTTATATAAACATTAAGGATAGGGTACAAGTGAATGTACAAATCTCCTGCCAAAGGAGTAACCAATGTGCAGGTGTATTGTTAATGTTTTACCTGAAAGAGACGATGCGGGGATGACAACTTTTATATTTAGCTATCGCCTTATGACTTTTGTGGCAATGACTGCATACAACAGATTCGCGGCTATTAGCACCCTGTGACAACATGATAAAAGCACCAGCGCCTAAAAAGACGATAATACTGAATAATAGTTTTATGGTATACTTTCTTATCATCAATTACAATATATGTAAAGATACCCAATAAAAAAAGCCTTGCAGTAGCAAGGCTTGTAATATTTAGGTTATCAATTAGTTATGTGTTATTCTGCCATCATTTCAGCTATCACTGCAGCTATATCTTCTGCATTGGGTTTAGAGAAGTAATCACCATCGGTAGCATAGGCAGGGCGATGGGCTTGTGCACTGATGGTGCGTGGAGCTACATCCAGCCATTTATAACCACCTTGTTTTTCCATCACCTGCTGGAACATGTAGGCAGATGCACCACCCGGTACGTCCTCATCTACAAATACGATGCGGTTGGTTTTCTTCAGCGAATCGAGTATCATATTGTTGATATCGAAAGGCAGCAGGGTACGCACATCTATCACCTCGCAGCTAATGCCTTGTGGTTGCAGGTAGTTTACAATGGCTTCTTCTATTATGCGCAGGGTAGAACCGTAAGAAACGATGGTAACATCCTCGCCCTGGCGTATTACTTCCGGTATTCCGAATGGAACCGTGAACTCCGCCAGGTTATTCGGCATTTGCTCTTTCAGGCGGTAGCCGTTCAGGCATTCTACTACTATAGCAGGTTCATCGCTTTGCAGCAGGGTATTGTACATACCGGCAGCCTGTGTCATGTTACGAGGCACGCACAGGTACATACCACGCACGCTGTTCAGTATCATACCCATCGGGGAACCGCTGTGCCATACACCTTCCAGCCTGTGGCCGCGGGTACGCACTATCAGCGGGCATTTCTGGCCGCCACGGGTGCGGTACAGCATGGTAGCTACATCATCGCTCAGCGGTTGCAGGCCATATAGTAAGTAATCTAAGTATTGTATCTCGGCTATCGGGCGCAGGCCACGCATAGCCATACCCATACCCTGACCAATAATAGTAGCCTCGCGGATACCGGTATCAAATATGCGCTGTTCGCCATATTTCTCTTGCAGTCCGGCAAAGCCCTGGTTCACATCGCCTATCTTACCCAAATCTTCACCAAAGGCTACTACAGCAGGGTTGGTCGCAAATGTATGGTCGAAGAATTTATTGAGTATCTCGTAACCGTTCAGCGATTGTGCATTGTTGTAATCGGCAGGTACTTCGGTCACCTTCATAGCACTGAAGCGCGACTGTGAGTGCAGGTGAGAAGAGAATTTCTCCCTGTTATCCTGCGCCAGGTTATCGTAAAAGTTGCGCAGGCCACGTACGGCCTCGCTATAGCCTGTGCACAAACCCAGCACACGGCGCACTGTTTGCATCACATCTTTACGTATCGGTTCTTTTATAGCATTCAGTTGCTGCACCATTTGTGCTATATCGGCAGCTTGCGGGCCACCTTCATACACTACCTGGTTGCATAGTTGTGTAGCCTGTTGTATCTGCTGACGTATGGGGGTAATGAAATTATCCCATGCACGTTGTTTGGCTTCGCGGGCTTGTTGTTTAGCATCGTCTTCTATACGGCCCAGCTCTTCTTCACTGGCTATTGCATTTTCTACTATGAACTCGCGCAGCTTAACGATGCAATCCCATTCTTTTTCCCATTCCAGCCTTTCCTTGCTTTTGTAACGCTCATGGCTGCCCGATGTAGAGTGGCCTTGCGGTTGCGTTACTTCCTGCACATGGAAGATAGCGGGTATTTGTGTTTCGCGCACGCGGGCTATACCTTTCTGGAAGGTGTCCATCATGCCGGCATAATCCCAGCCTTTTACTTTGTATATGTTCATACCACCTTTCTGCTCATCCCACTGCATGCCGGCAAGGGCATCTGAGATAGAGTTTTTGGTGGTTTGATATTTGCGGGGTACGGATATACCATAGCCATCATCCCATACGAAAACCGCCAGTGGCACACGCAGTACACCTGCAGCATTTACGGTTTCCCAGAAAAGGCCTTCGGATGTAGATGCATCGCCTATGGTGCAGAATACTACTTCATTACCATTGCGGGTAAACTTCTCGAAACCCTGTTGCAGTTCCTGTATATTACGGTAGCACTTAGATGCGAAAGCTAAACCCAGTGCACGTACCATTTGGCCGGCAGTAGGGGATATATCGCTGGACGAGTGTACCTCTTGCGTCAGGTCTATAAACTCGCCATTCTCATCCAACCAGCGGGTGCCGTAGTGGCCATTCATCATGCGTCCACCGGTAGATGGCTCATGTTCCAGGTCCGGATTAGCATATAGCTGCGCGAAGAATTTTTCAATATCGCTCATGCCGGTAGCAAACATCAGTGTCTGATCGCGGTAGTAGCCACTGCGTATATCGCCGGGTTGCATACAGCGGGCTGCTGCCAGCTGTGCTAGCTCCTTACCATCACCAAAGATGCCGAATTTGGCCTTGCCAGTAAGTACCTCGCGGCGGCCTATAAGGCTGGCTTCACGGCTGGCCACTGCCAGGTGGTAGTCTTCCAGCACCCCTATCTTAAATTCCTCGAACGATAACCTTGTGGTTTGCGTAGTTGTAGCGTCCTGCAGCATAATGAAATATAGCTATAGATTGGAGACAAAGATAACCCAAAAGACGCAGATGGTATAGTGCCTAAGGGTATTAAATGCTACAAATTGCACGCAAAACTATATGTAGATGTTAAAAGCCGGTTGCAAGCTATTCTGAATCCTTTTATTACTTTGAGCTTTAGTTAACTACGTAATGAAACCTATAATTCTAATTGCCATATTCACCTTGTCAGTTCCGTTATTGGCTAATGCCCAGCCAGATAGCACAGAAGCATATGCATACAAAAAAGCATATCCTCATTCTAGCCTGGATATTTATGCTACATACGGTAGCGGTAACCTGCTGAAGGGATATGAGCAAATGGTATGGGGAGCTGTGGCTTGTGGGTTCAGATATACAGAAAGCTGGCAGCGCTTCTATGCAAATATAGGGGCGGGCGTTTTATACTTAGATGAGAAGGTAGCTGTGCCGCAAAATATATCCCGTAATAGTTTTTTCCTGGAGCTGCCTGTTGGCGGGGGCTTGCGTTTTGGTAATGATACCCGTTATATGCAAGTGGGTGGAGACGTAGCTTATCAATATAGCCCAACCATATCTGTCCAGACATTAGCCCTACAACCTAATGCAACCCTGATATTTGAAATGCTTAATATAAGCCTGGGTATTACTTTGCGCAGCAGCTATGCATTGATAGAGGATAAACGTGGTTACCGCCCTTCATACATAGGGCTTGGTGCTTTTGTGAGATGGTAAGGGTGTGTCCATATTAGGCTTGACTTTCATATGTTGCTTTTGTAGTTTTATGGAAACAAACTGCTATGAAGAAAAGATTATTCCTGTTACTGGCAATGTTTTGTTCCACCTCAGCATCTGCCCAAAGTTATCGTTACAATTTTTTTTATGGCCTTGGTGAAAAAGGCTCGGGACCAGCCCTTGTTTCGCAATGCACTACCGGAACTTATAAAATAGAGTCATTACCAGTAGGTACCAATAGAGTAGTATATAATTTTGAAAAAGGGTGCGGCCTTGTATTTAATGATTCGCTTACGAACCTTATTTCATCCGGTAGCTATACTATAGAAATGTACTTTAAGCTGGATACGGTAAGTGGATATAAGAAGATTATTGATTTTAATAACCTGAGTGGAGACCATGGTTTTTACAACTTTGGTGGTAAACTTAATCTATATCCCAACTTTACATCTACAGATAGTTTTATGGGTGCCGGTACGTACCAGTATGTAGCTATAACCCGCAATAGCAGCACTAAACAAATGTACCTGTATCACAACAATAAGGTAGCTGGAAGCTATGTGGATAATAGCGATCAATATAAATATGGAGTCAACAAAAAACTGATATTTTTCCGCGATGATAATGGTACCGGTGGTGAACATACAAGTGGGGCAGTTGGTTTCATATTGATAAGTAACAGTGCTATGGATAGTAATGCGATAAAAGGTAATTATAGTAGCTTGGCGTCTACTTTAAATATCTCGGTTACTGAAACACATGCACCTGTTAGTATATATCCTAATCCTGCTAACGATTATATAACTATCTTAGTGCCCCAAAATACCGGCTATGTGTTGTGCGCTGTTACCAGTAGCATCATACAGACAGGGCACCTTGCAGAAGGAAGTAACAATATCAGCCTGAGAGATATACCTGCCGGTATGTATTTTGTAAAAATAGCAGACAACATACAAAGTATTAAAGCAGTAAATACCATTTGAAATTTAGAATATGCCATCATTCGACATTGCCAGCAAAGTAGACTTGCAAACACTTGATAATGCCATCAACATTGCCAAGAAGGAAATAGACAACCGTTACGATTTTAAAGGCTCGCACGTGGAAATAGAGCTGAATAAGAAGGACATGGTTGTAAATGTAGAAGTGGAAAGTGATATGCAGCTGAAACAGGTAGAAGACATCATACAGACCAAAGCCATGAGGCAGGGGATAGAGATTTCCAGCTTCGACCTGTCAAAAACACCATCTGCATCGGGCAAGTATATTCGCAAGACTATACCTGTTAAAAATGGTATAGATAAAGACAATGCTAAAAAAATAGTGAAGCTGATAAAAGACAGCGGGCTGAAAGTGCAAGCCGCTATTATGGATGACATAATACGTGTTACCAGTAAAAAAATAGATGACCTGCAGGATGTGATACAACTTTGCCGCAGTTCCAGCCTGGACCTACCGTTGCAATATGTAAATATGAAGTCATAAGCATTAAAGGCTTATAATAAAAACCCCGGTTAATAATCGGGGTTTTATTTTATTACCAATAAACAGGCTTACAAATACCTGTCTGCTTTACTTCAGTGATCTTAATAATGTCATCTCTCTGAGCCAGTTGTACGTCCACATATACCCTCCAGCTGCTATCCGACAATTTTCTACCACTAATTGTTCCCTTATATATCAGTTGTGGAAATGTGCCTGACCATGCTCCACCACTGGCATAATGAGATAGGTGTGCTGCCAGCTCTTCATCCTTATACGTGAAATTAGTAATGTTGGCATCTGCCTGAAAAGTGACGCTAAGACCGTATTCATTATCCGATGCATTATCTTTTACGCCTGTTTCAACATTGCAATAGAAAACTATTTTATCGCCACGACTTATAGGATATGTCATATAGCCGAGTCGTGCATGGGTTAATGTGTCAATTTTTGCATTGTCTTGGTAGTAAAAAGAGGAACTCCAACCAGTATCTAATGAGCTTTCTATGCTATGACGCTTTTGGCATGCTATAAACAATAGAATAGGGAAAAATACTAAGGCTATTTTTTTCATAATAAGGTTTATATAAAAATAAGGTTTTATACAATACCATGTAATAGCTGTGGGTACATTTACTATTGTTGTAGATGGAGTAGCTATCTGTCTTTATTTAGAAATTATGCGAATCTCTACCCGGCGGTTCATATTCTCATCTTCCGGTGTTTTTTCATTAGCTATCAGGGGACGGCTTTTACCAAAACCTTTATACGACAGGCGGGAAGGGTCTATTTTCCGCTGCACGAGGAAATCATAGATTTCTTTAGCCCTGTTTTCGGATAGCCTGAAATCCTGGCTATCGTAATCATACCCGTCATACGTATCTTTTGTAAGGCAGCATATATGTCCTTCTATCTGTATTTTAAGAGTAGGGTGTTCTTTCAATGTCTGGTATAGTAACTTTAATTCGGGGTAAGATTCTTCCCGTACTTTGTGGCTGCCCGGTTAGAAGAATATTTTATTAAGGCGGATGGTTTGATTGGCTTCAACAGTTGTAATGTCTATTTTCTTAGCAGGAGGCGGTGGTGGAGTAGGAACCGGCTTAGGTTTAGGCAAATCTTTGAAACCACCTGGTATGATATCTACCCTTCGGTCTTCGGCATAGCCTTCTTTGCTTTCCATATTCCTGTTTACTTCGCCTTTACCTACCACCAACTGTATATCCTCGGCACGTATGCCCATGCTTTCCAGGTATGCTTTTACATTATTGGCGCGTTTTTCTGAAAGCCCTATGTTCGAATTTTCATCACCCAGGTAATCAGCATAGCCGATAATGCCCAGTTTTTTGCCCGGTGGCAGCTTATCGAGGTATATAAATGAATCAATCCTGCTTTTATCGGCAGGCTTCAGCTCTGCAATCCCTATGTTGAAGTATATTTTTATGGTATCGGCAGTGCGGGCCTTGGCATATTGAATAAAGCTCAATATAATGGCAAGAGTGGCAATGTAGGAACGCATATGTACAATCTTGATGTTAAAGTACGATGTTGCCATGAGATTTATAAACAGGCGGTAGGTGATTTTTATAGGTAAATAAAAAGCAGCCCCATTTGTGAGGCTGCTCTTATAAAATATTGTTGTACCGGTTATTGCAGCGCGCAATCGCCCAGGTTGCCCATTTCATCACACTTTTTATTGGCGGCCACTTCTGTTTTTGCAGATATACTGTGCGTTGTTTTGGTACCTTTATAATCCACACACTCACACGTATAGTATTTAGTACAAGATGACATGATAGTGGTTGCGAGTACAAATGCTACAAAAACAAAAAGTTTCGATTTCATTTCAGTATTTATTCTTTCTACAAGATTATGTAATTAAATTTTTAAATCAAAGCATGTTAAGATTATTGTGTTTTGATTTTGGGTGAGTATGTGAAAATTACATCCGTACAGGCACGGATTTTTATATACTATCTAAACGGTATTATTTGTATATTGTAAGGAGAGTAACTTTAAAAATAATAATTGCACTGCCATGACTGACAAGCTCTACATAAACAACAGGACAGATAAGCCTATGCTGGCTACTATTACCGATAATTATACAGGCAGTAATGTATTTACCTGCGAATTGGTACCCGGTAGTAATGAATTAAGCGTTGGGCAACTGGAAACGGGGGTATACATGATACAATTAGAAGACTGTAACCACGACATTTTTTATCAGCAAAAGATATTTAAGGATTAGTCATCCAACATACTTTAATGGAAACAGCCATCTCCAAGGGGCTGTTTCTATATTTCAACAGGTGATTCTAAAACAGGAGTAACTTTATTTCGTTCTATTGCGGCCGCTGGAACCGGGGTAGACGAAATCTGTTTCATCGTCATTTTCTTATGCAGGAAATAGGCTAACAGAAGGCTGACAGATAGCACGGCAATACTTAAATATCCTGTGATATTATAGTACAGTATTTTATTATCCGGCATCCTTACAACTACAAAGCCTGCAATGAGTGATGCTGCCGCCACGAATAGTTGTTGTACAGATGAGTTGAAGCTCATAAAACTGCCTCTTTTTTCTGTAGGTACTACATTGCTGATCATAGCCTGGGCAGGTATTGAGCGACCTGACGATATGATGAACCAGATACCCGTAATGCACAATACCAAATAGAAAGGTATGGCCGGCAGGTGGGTAATGATAGCAACGGGTATGAGCCCAACCAGCAGCATGTACCTGTACATATTGAATTTACCCGTTTTATCGGCCAGCTTACCTACCAGTGGCGAACTGAACAGTGTTAGCATGCCTCCTACAAAGTATATCATGGGTGTTTCTGTTTTACTGAAGCCCATGTTGAACTCCATAAAGGGATTAAGGAAGGGAATAATAAGGAAGTGGCCCATCATCATAGTGCCAGACAGGCCCAAAGCCAATAACTGGTTGCTATCTTTAGCTATATCCTTCAATAACACCAGTGGGTTAATGCGCTGTACTGTTTCTTCTTTCAGATGCGCATCCATTTTAGGAATGTATCTTATGAGTAAGGGCACTAATATTACGCCTAGTATCACCACGAAATAGAAAGGAGCATGCCAGTTCAGATTGTTGGCCAGATAAAGGCCGAAAGGAACACCAAATACCGAAGCCAGCGAGAAGGCGCCCATAATAACGCCCATAGCAGCTGCCCTGCGCTCGTAAGGTATCAGGTCGGCCACTATGGATAGTACCTGTGCACCTATAAGCCCTCCGAAGATACCCGCCACTATTCTGGCAGCCATCAATAAGCCAAAAGTAGGCGCAACTGCGCAAAATAACGTTCCTAACAAAAAGCCGGAATAGCCAAACATCAAAACCTTCTTCCTATCGAACCTATCAACAAAGAATGCGGCCAGGAAGCCGGAAACACCTGCACTTATAGTATAAGCCGCTACTACCATAGAAAATGCCTGTGCCGATATACCAAAGTGCGGCATCAGGAAGTTTCCCAATGGCATCATGATCATGAAATCCAGTATGTGTGTAAAGTTAAGAGCTGCCAAAAGCAGCAGGATTATTCGTTCTTTCTTACTCATATATCAATAATGAGCGCAAAGTTCAGTTTATTTATCGGGCTGATAAAGTAACCGGTCAATGCAATAATTGATAGCACAATAGATAAAATACACTTTAAAAGGCAGCTACTTCATAAACGCCGGTGGAAATAAGGGCTTTCAGGAAATATTCAGGCGCCGGTAGCAGGGTATTGCTACTGGATTGCACCATCACGATCTTGTTAATGCGTTTGATGACAATAGTGTGTTTGTGCGACCCTGTATCTGCTGCATTATGCAGCACCATAGTAAGGCTTTCACCGGCTATGTCGGGAAAGTCATCGTATTGCAGATGGTCTATCTGCAAGCTATATGTACCGTCTGGCGTGGTGATTTTAACAGTATCGTGGGGGTGTGCATCACGGTGCAAGCGTTGGTGCCGCGCATCTGTAAGAATAGTAGTAATGTCTTTACTATCCCAAAGTGTATTCCATGCATTGACATCCAACAAGCGTTCTTTGGCCAATATAAAAAGGTCTTCCGCGTCCTCTATGGTGGTTGCTACTGTACTGTATTCCATATATTACAGTTAGTTGGTCTATAGATATATATACTAAATTCCGTGCCAATTAATTTTTACAATTCACAAGTTCTGCACATATGCTATTTTTGAAGCAGGTATAGAATCTCATTGATTTAAAGAAACTTAGGTGA
>DASWWE010000161.1:0-9572 GCA_036406055.1 Flavipsychrobacter sp.
CTTTGATGGGGTGCAGATAGGGCCGGGTGGTAGCCCGCTATACATGTAGGTGTTGTAGGGAGATATGGTTTGCAAATGAACACCTGTAATACGGCGCAATCCAAAGTTGCCAATGGCGAACTTTACGGTAGGGTCGGCCTGCAGCCGCATGCCTTTGTTATAGCGATTGATATATACA
Organism: Flavipsychrobacter sp.; assembly: GCA_036406055.1. Classification (GTDB taxonomy): domain Bacteria; phylum Bacteroidota; class Bacteroidia; order Chitinophagales; family Chitinophagaceae; genus Polluticoccus. Next base: position 179 of record DASWWE010000161.1, read on the forward strand.
CTGGCCACATTGCCTTTTTCATCATTCATATTGGTTTCTTCCTCTACTATAGATGCTATGATGGCTATTTGTTGTGGCGATAGCTTCTTAGCGGCAGCTTGCTGCTTGCGGCTATCATTCCAGAATGTCTTGTAGTTGTCCTGTATTTTGCTGAAAGCCTTTTCTGCACCGGTATTCCAGTAAAACTCGTAAGTATCAGGGATGATGGCACACATGATGGTATGAGTATCCAGCCCGTAAGTAGCGCAGAAACCACTGTCTGATAATAGCTGCAGCAGCTTGATGGAATCTGCTTCCAGTTGGGTGCCTATAAGGCGGGCAAAGTCTTGCTTCGTACGGACTTTATTAATGACCAGCTTAACCGGTGTTTGCCTGCCGGAGCGTAGCATGCGCACGATGTTATAGTTGCTCATGCCGTGGGTTATTTTGTATTTACCTGCCTTTACGCGGGTAGGATAGTCCGCCTGTTTTGCCAGTAGCTCAAAGCTCCACATATCGCCCAGGTAGCTGCCGTCCTGTAAAGACTTCTTCACGTCTTCATATGTAGCACCCGTGCGGATGTACAGGTATTCCCCCTGCGATAGCTTGCCCGTGTTGGGGCCAAATACTTTGTAGGCAGCAAACAGCCCCAACGCCAATACCAGTAAGCCTATCCATAAGAGGGGGGAGCGTTTTCTCTTTCTTGTAGCCGCCATAAGTGCAAAAAAATACCTGCCCAATATTACAGAGCAGGTACGTTATAAAGAAATAAATTATTCAGCTTATTTGCCGGTAGCAGGTGCTTGCTGGCCACCTTGCTGTTGTTGCTGTGCAGGTGCGCTATTACGCTGTGCTTTCTTCATATCCTGTACTTCCTTTGGTGTTTCGAAGAACATTACAGAAACGATGCACAGCAGGGCTATAATACCCATAGTAGTCCATGTGCCTTTCTCCATTACATCGGTAGATTGCTTAACGCCCATCACCTGTGTACCTATGCTGCCAAAAGTGCCTGAAAGGCCACCGCCTTTAGGGTTTTGAACCAGGATAAAGAATGCCAGTACTGCACAAGCCAATAATATAACTATGGTGATTAATGCGATCATGATTGTTTTTCTTTTAAAATAATTTCGATTTTCCGGGCAAAATAAGCCTTTTTCTGCGGATTACGCAAACTTAATTTACGATACATTTCAATGGCCTTATCGTGCCTGCCTTGCATGAAGTGTATTTCGGCCAGGCTTTCGCTTACCAGGTCGTCTTCTTTAGTAATGGAGTTTACGGCCATTTCAAATACCTTTTCAGGTATCTCGTCGTTTTCTTCTTCCAGAGCGGCAGCCAGTTTTTCCTTCTGCCACATGGTTTTTACAGCTTTCCTATCTTCTTCTTCATCAGCTTCCTTCTGTTTGCGTGTCTTAAAGTAGTTGAGCCATTCAGAAAAGCTCATTACCACCATCAACTGCTTGCCTTCATCATGCACGCCCGGCAGATCGGCAGGTATGTTGTTGGATACATGCATGCCCTGGTGCAGGAAGTAGTCTTCTGTATAAATCGGTAATATAAAAGCTTCGTTATCTTCTGTAAGCGGATGCTCGGGAAGGGGTTTTTGCTGGGGGGTATGTGTTTCCACAACCGGTTCCGGCTGTATCTCTTCTATCTTTTCAAGCTGCGGCGGCGCATCGAATGATGGTGCTTCTTCAGCAATTGTTCCATTTTGTTCCGTTTCCGGCACTACTGCTTCAATTGTTTCCGTTTGTTCCGGTTGTGGGGGCACAGGTACCGGTTCTTCTACAGGCAGCGTTTCCGCTAAAGCATTGGCTACCACAGGGGTGATCACCTGTTCCGGAGCTGCTGGTGGTACAATTGTTCCATTTTGTTCCGGTTCTGCAGGTTGTTGTGGAACAGTAGCCTGCGGAGGTGCCGGTATTGGTTCTTGCCCTCCCATTGCCGACTGCAAAAACTGGCAATACAGCAGCCAGTTGCCCATGTACAGTTGCATCATAGACATCATGGGGCCGGAGTAGGGCTGTTTTTTATGCTCGTTTGCCGCTTCCATATAGCGTGCGGGTACAAAATACGGATAGGCTTGCGTGAGCGCAGCAATGCTTTCTTTATCTGCTTCCGAAATATGTTCCGGTTCGGCCAGTACCCTTGAGATGTATTGTATGGAAGAAGAGGTTATCATGAGTCTGTAAAGCTACTACCAATTTACAAATGCTTTATTAAAGATATCATCTGCCAGCTGATTTCCTATGGTTTCGATAAGGGTGGCCTCTACCGATTGTATAGTTTGGGTGGCAGGAAAGTCTGCAAAGCGGGTAAATGTTTGTGTAAAATCGGCTTTTTCGTCGAGTTTGTTTTTAAAGTTTATGTTAACCGATATAGTAAGCCTATTCTGGCTCGCGGTCTGTGTATTCTGCACGCCGGATATGGTTACTTCATAGGCCGTAATGGTGCCGGAAATATCATAGTCCGCATTATCGGTATTGACAGGTGCCAGGCCGGTTTGTGTGAGTATGCGGCTGCGTATTTTGGACGTAAGTGACGGACTAAGTGTAGGTACCACGTTGCGTGCCCGGTTTTCCAGCACGTGCATGTTCAGCGTTTTGCCGGCTATACTGGCGCCGGTGAAGCTATATACGCCACAACCACTGCAAAAGAATAAAAGTACGGGTATTAAAAAAAGATATAACCTGTGCATGAATGTCGCTTAAAATTACTCTTTAATATCGTATTCTTTGATCTTGCGGTACAGGGTACGCTCTGAAATGCCCAATTCATTGGCTGCATCGCGTCTGCGCCCTTTATGTTTTTTAAGCGATTTGATAATAAATTCCTTCTCACGGTCGCTGAGCATCAACGACTCTTCCACATCTTCATGATGGTCTACCTGACGATGTTCAGCAGGGGCAGAAAGAACGATGGGATTGTTGCCTGACGGCGTAATATGTTCTGCCGTATAGGCCGGAACATAAGCGCCGGTATCTGGCAAGACTGGGGCCGTGAACCCTCCGGGCTGGTGTGTTAGTTCAAAAAGCAATTGCTTGATATCGGTCATGTCCTTTTTTAACTCGAAAATGACCTTGTATAGTATATCGCGCTCAGTAGCACTGAAATCGCTGCCGGAGTTTTGAGCCGATGGTGTAGGTATCGGTACATTGGCCGCCGGAGCAGGTAGTAATGCCAAACCGCGATTGCCTGCAATTTGCGGCATGAACTTTTGCAGCATTTCAGCGGTTACATTTTTATCGGTACTCAGCACCGATATCTGCTCTGCAATATTCTTCAGTTCGCGCACATTGCCCGGCCAGGGATAGTTTACGAGTATCTGCTGTGCATTGGCATCCAGCTGTACAGATTGGGTTTTATAACGCTCTGAAAAATCGGAAGCGAACTTGCGAAACAACAAGGGAATATCTTCCTTCCTGTCGCGCAGGGCGGGTACTCGAATAGGTACGGTGCTAAGCCTATAGTACAGGTCTTCCCGGAATCTACCATTATGTGTATGTTCCAGCAAGTCTCGGTTGGTAGCGGCTATTACGCGTACATCTGTCTTCTGTACTTTAGAAGAGCCTACGCGAATAAATTCGCCGGTTTCCAATACGCGCAGCAGGCGTGCTTGAGTGCCCAGGGGCATCTCACCTATTTCATCCAGGAAAATGGTACCACCGTTCACTGTTTCAAAATATCCTTTACGGCTTTCTACCGCGCCGGTAAATGAACCTTTTTCGTGGCCGAAAAGCTCACTATCTATAGTGCCTTCGGGTATAGCACCACAGTTCACGGCTATAAACGGATTATGCTTACGGGATGATAATGCATGAATGATATTGGAGAACGCTTCCTTACCTACACCGCTTTCGCCCGCTATCAGTACCGACAGATCGGTATTGGCAACCTGTGCTGCTGTATCCAGTGCATGGTTGAGTGCGGGAGCGTTGCCTATAATTCCGAACCTATTCTTAATGCTTTGTATTTCCATAATACTCCTTATTACTCCAATGCCTTCAGGCTTTAAGTTTATACTGTTATGCTACAGCTGTTATCTCGCCGATAAGTGTAGCAGAAGTGGCGCTGTTTACCTTCACCATTACATAATCACCTTTCGATAAATTGTATGTTGATTTAGGGAAAACCACCATCTTATTTTGCGAGTTGCGGCCACACCAATCCTGATCACTGCGTTTACTGTCGCCTTCTATCAATACCTTGAATATTTTGCCAATATCGTTTTGATAGCTTTGGCGTGAGTGGCTGTTTTGCAGGTTGATAATTTCTTCCAGCCTTCTCTTCTTTACTTCTTCCTCTACATCATCTTCATAACGGCGTGCTGCCAGTGTGCCGGGACGTTCGCTGTAAGAAAACATATATGCCATATCAAAACGGCAGATTTCCATGAGGCTAAGCGTATCGCGGTGCTCTTCTTCGGTTTCGCTGCAGAAGCCGCTGATAACATCAGTACTCAGACCACAATCGGGCATTATCTCGCGGATGCGTTTTACTTTGCTCAAATACCATTCGCGGGTATAGGTGCGGTTCATATGCTGCAGTATGCGGGTATTGCCACTTTGCACCGGCAGGTGTATGTATTCGCAGATGTTGTCGTATCTGGCCATGGTGTGCAGTACATCATCCGTAATATCCTTAGGGTGGGAAGTGCTGAAACGTACACGCAGTAATGGAGATATCAATGCCACCATTTCCAGCAGTTTATCGAAGGTGATGGCCCCCTCCAAACCTCCCCCCAAGGGGGAGGCTTTTTGCTTATTTTGAAACCATAATGGTTTATCCGGCAGCGTGCCCAGTTTTTGTTGTATTCGTTCCAGTACAGCCGGTGTGTTGTTAATAATTTCGTCATTGGTAAAACGCAAAACCTCAAACCCTAATTCATTAAGGTTCGTTGTCCGGATAGCATCGCTTTCCACATTTTCAGGCTGCTGATGGATTTTGCCGTCTACTTCAATAATCAATTGCTTTTTTATGCAAATAAAATCGGCAATGTATTTGGATATAATATGTTGCCTGCGAAATTTATAGCCATCCAAGTCTTTGCTACGAAGGGCATCCCAAAGCAGGTCTTCCCCTTTTGTAGGATTATCCTTATTCTGTTTGGCATAACCTTTCAATAATCCATAAAAAGCAGGGTTACCAGTAGCATAGCCAAACTCGCTTTCTTCAACCACGCTCTCAAGGGTATCAGCATTTATGAAGCCCTCCCCTTTGGGGAGGGTTTGGGAGGTGCTCCAGTAATAACTATCCACATTTTGACCCAGCAATGTCACCTCGCGATAACCGCGGTCAAAAAGGTCTTTGCATTCGTTAACGATGCTTTGTGCATCGCGGCTGCGTTCGCGGCCACGGGTAAATGGCACAACGCAGAAGGTGCACATATTGTTGCAACCACGCATGATGCTGACAAATGCCGTAACACCATTTGAGTCGAGACGTACAGGGGCTATATCTGCATACGTTTCTTCGCGACTCAGCAGTACGTTCACACTCTTTTGTCCGCCTTCGGCTTCTGATACCAAGCCAGGCAGGGTGCGGTAGGCATCGGGGCCTACTACTATATCTACCAGCTTCTCTTCTTCCAGGAATTTTGCTTTCAGGCGTTCGGCCATGCACCCTAGCACACCTATCAGCATGCCCGGCCTATTATCCTTTATTTTTTTAAATGCTTGTAAACGGTTGCGAACCGTTTGTTCCGCCTTTTCGCGAATGGAACATGTATTTATCAGCACAAGGCTGGCTTCCTCATAATTGCGCGTAGCGCCAAAACCTTCTTCCTGCAATATAGAAGCTACAATTTCGCTATCGCTGAAATTCATCTGGCAGCCGTAGCTTTCTATATAAAACTTCTTTTGATATTGATTCGGGTCTTCTGCAAAGGGTGCAAATGCCTCTCCCTGCCTGTTTTCTTCTATCACTTTTTGCAGCAATTCTGCCATAATTTCAGTTTCGGTTTTTGCAAATGTACGTATAAGAACCTGCTTGTAGCATGTAAATCAGTTAAAAATATTGATAACGATATAGCCATAAAACAAAGCCGCCCACCAAAATGGCAGGCGGCATACAAGGGTATGGTTACAGATTAATTAAACTCTGTATCCGGTATATTTTTATTGATTTCAGCAGTTTCTACGTTGGCGGTGATATTCATTGGTCCTGCTGCCAGCTTGATAGTGTATGGCACTTTATAACCATTAGCACCGGCTACCTCTTTATAGTCTGCATATTCTACAGATTGCGAACCTTCTGGGCTGGTTTCTACACGTTTTACCAGGTAGCCTGTTTTTGTATCATAGTACTCGGTAGTCTTGTCACCTTTCGTATTTACGGCTTCTAATACGTATGCATCAACGCCATTTACCTGGTCCATGCCTTTCAGTGTACGTTTGATGCCATATTTTTCAGGGTGCAGGTCGGCAGCGATGTCGGCTTTCTCTTTTGAACTGGCAATTTCATCGGCACCCATTTCGGCCCTCTGGCCTTGCTGCTCTGCATAGCCTTTAGTGCCATCGAACACTTCTTTAGAGAATACCATACCCATACCTTCTACCATCGATTTCATTTTAGAAGGGCTTTTCTTCATTTCTGTAATGGTAAGCGGTATTTCCTGACCCTGAACACTTAATATGCCTTTACTTACCGTTTTGATGTCTTTAATGCTATTGATAGCTTTTTCGCCACCGATAGCCGCGATGTATTTTTTCATCACCTCGGCCGCAGTTACGTTTGCAGGAACTGCTTTCTGTTCGCCGGTTTTCAGCGGGTTGCCATAGTTATCAAAATACTCCAGTTTACCATCGCTATCGTATTTGGCCAGGGTTTTATCTACATCTCCCTTGCTGCCTACTACTACGATGTGTGCTTTGTCGGCATTCACATATTTACGCGCTACGGTCTGAATATCATCAACCGTTACGGCGTTCAGGTTTTTCAGGTAGTTCTGGTAATAGTCCTTAGGCATTTTATAGCGCTCTATGTTGATGGCATATTGTGCTATAGTTTGCGGATTTTCCAGACCGATAGCGAATGAACCTGACATGTTGTTGAGGTGGTTTTGCAATTCATCCTGAGGTACTTTTTCGCTTTGCAGCTTGCGCATTTCAGCTATTATTTCGCCCACCGAGCTATCGCTTACCGCGTTGCGGCATTTAGCATAAGCGGTGAAGGTACCCTTCAGGTCGTCTTGCGTGATAGATGAATAAGAACCATAAGTCCAGCCATGTTTTTCGCGCAGGTTCAGGAACAGGCGGCCGTTAGAGCCACCACCCAGGATAGAGTTAGCTACACGCGCTTTGATAACATCGGGCGTACCGGGCTGCAGGTCTACAGGGTATGTTACATTGATAACGCTTTGTACAGCACCATCGCGTGGTACAAATGCTACCTGTGTTTTTTCAATAGGCTTAGGGTCCTGGTATTTAGCTACAGGAACATCGGCTTTTGCCCATTTACCAAAGTGTTTTTCGATAAAGCCTTTTGCTTCATCCATTGTAATATCACCTACCAGTGCCATATAGGCTACATTGGGGCGGAAGTAAGTGCTGTAATATTTCTTGCAATCTTCCAATGTGATATTTTTAACCGTAACATCTGTAGGTACCTCGCCATAAGGATGTTGTTTGCCGAAGTTGATTACGGCGCTTACATTTTGCAGCATGTCGTCCGGCTCATTTTTGCTGGCTTCCAGGCCTGAAAGCGTACGTTTCTTTATTTTATCCAGTTCTTCCTGTTTGAAGTCTGAGTTGATAACGATATCTGCCACCAATTGCAGCATGGTGCCCATGTGCTTTTTCAGCGAGCTGGCATAAATACCTTCGTCAGATGCGCTAATGTTGGCACCGATATAATCTATTTGTTTATTCAATTCTTCGTTGCTGCGATGCGTAGTACCGCTGGTAAGCAGTTCAGACATCATAGAGCGGTAACCGGCGGCATTACCTTCCAGTTCCGGCCTTATATCCAGCTGGATGCTGCAACTGATAACCGGTAGCTTGTGTTTTTCTACTACGAAAACACGCAGGCCATTGGGTAAAGTGAAACTTTGAGCATCGCCCAGTTTTACTTCGGGTGCAGGGCCTGCTTTAGGACGCACACTGCGGTCCAGTTTTTGGGCCGATGCGCTGATAGCTATAGCTATCGATAATATAGAGAGCGTTAATTTTTTCATTTTTCTGTTCTTTTCAGTTGAAGTGTTGGGGTAATAAGCGATTATCCTTTCTTTTCCTGTGCTTTAGGCAGATAATAAACTACCAGGCGGTTTTCCTTGGTAAAGTACTTGTTGGCCACACGTTTCAGGTCTTCCTTCGTTATTTTGGTATAGCGCGACAGTTCTGTATTGATCAGGTCGGCATTGCCGAAATAAGTGTAGTAAGTAGCCAGGTTTTCAACGATGCCCTGTATACGCTGATTTTGCGTTACAAAATCGTTCTCTGCCTGGTTCATCAGTTTTTGGTATTCTTCATCGCTGATGAGCTCTTTCTTTACCCTTTCTACTTCAGCCAGCATAGATGCTTCCAGGTCTTCAGGTTTAACACCTGCATTGGTAATACCATACATAAAAGCTACACCCGGATCTTCGTTAGGTATCATGAAAGCACCTACAGCGAGCCCTTTTTGTTGTTTATCAACGATCTCTTTCTGAAAACGAGAGCTTTTACCCTGAGACAGCATTTGTGTAAGCAGTTGCAGCGTGTACCAATCGTCTGTACCCATTTTAGGTGTGTGGTAGGCTACGATAACAGCAGGCAATTGCACATTGTCGTAAAAGTTTACGCGTTTTTCTGCCGTTTGTGCCGGTTCTACTTCAGTAGGGCGCGGGATAGCTTTGGTACCTTTAGGGATGTCGCCAAAATATTTGGTGATCAGTTCTTTGGTTTTAGTTATATCCAGGTCGCCGCCAATGGCCAGTACGGCATTGTTAGGCACATAGAATGTTTTATAGAAATCCATGAATTCTTCCAGCTTAGACTGGTCGATATATTGCTCTTTACCGATAGGCGACCAGCGGTAAGGGTGCTTTGTGTAAGCGTTTTCATACACAACATTCAGCAACTGGCCATAAGGCGTATTGTCGTAGCGTTGTTTCTTTTCTTCTTTTACCACCTTGCGTTGTGTTTCAACACCGGTCATATCGATTTTTGCATGCAGCATACGTTCAGATTCCATCCACAAGGCCAGCTCCAATTGGTTTGACGGCACTACTTCGTAATAGAAAGTGCGGTCCTGAGAAGTATTGGCATTCAACTGCCCACCGGCAGCCTGTACCATCTTCATATATTCACCACGGCCTATGTTTTCGCTGCCTTCAAACAGCAGGTGTTCGAAAAAGTGTGCGAAACCGGTACGCTGAGGGTCTTCATTTTTAGAACCTACATGATACATAACAGATACAGCTACTATTGGTGTA
>DASWWE010000162.1:0-18410 GCA_036406055.1 Flavipsychrobacter sp.
CATACAAAGTTGCCATTCCATTTCAGGGCGCTTGCAACCATGTCATCTATCAGGCGGTGCTCATAAGTCAGTTTGTTGGCATCAAACTCAGCTTTGAATTCGTTTTGATATACTTCTTCAAAGATGTCTTTAAAGCGGCCATCATATTTTTTCAGGATGGTGTTCTTTGTAGATAGATATAGAGGCCATTTCTTTTGCAGTGCCATATTGAAGCAGGCGCGTGCAAAACCACGGATTGATTCATCTGTATTGTACATAGCTAACGCTACACCATCACCTTTGAAGTTGTACACTTCATGCTCGATGGTTTCACCATTCTCACCTTCAAATTTGATGGTCAGTTTACCTTTTCCTTTCACTACGAAATCTGTAGCGCGGTACTGATCGCCAAAGGCGTGACGGCCTACGATGATAGGTGCATCCCAGTTGGTAACCAGGCGGGGGATGTTGTTGATAACGATAGGTTCGCGGAAAACCGTACCATCCAGTATGTTGCGGATAGTGCCGTTAGGACTCTTCCACATTTGTTTCAACTTAAACTCTTCTACACGGGCCTCATCGGGGGTGATGGTAGCACATTTGATACCTACGCCATATTCTTTAATAGCATTGGCTGCATCTATGGTTACCTGGTCGTTGGTAGCATCGCGATGCTCTACGCCAAGGTCGAAGTATTTTATGTCAACATCTATATAGGGAGTTATCAGTTTGTCCTTGATGAATTTCCAGATGATGCGTGTCATCTCATCGCCATCCAGTTCTACTACCGGGTTAGCTACTTTGATTTTGCTCATATATTAAGTAAATGTTTTTTAAGCGTAAAGCGCCTCAAAAGTAGTAAAACTGGCAAATAACAGGAAACCCAATATTTTCAAAAAAAGAAAAACCCCGCCCGAAGCGAGGTCTTTTTTATGGCCCCTTAGCCCTATGCCTATTGCTTGCGTACTTTTCCAGAGCCGCTGATATCAGTGCTTACAGATGGGTTGCCCCAGTAGTAAACGGTACCCGAGCCCGATATTTTGGCATACAAAGTATTTTCTGCCGTAATATTTATATCGCCCGAACCTGATATAATGGTTTCGACATCTTCGCCCACACCCCTGCGGCTTTCAATATCTCCGGAGCCATTTATCTTCAGTTTCATTTTGTCAAAGTGATTATCACCGATTGTAACACTTCCCGAACCATTGATCTCAGCTTCCATGTAGCTGCTTTTCATATCGTCATCAATCGTTACAGAACCTGAACCATTCAGTTTTATCGTGTTTACATCTTTACTATATACCGTTACCCTCAGATTATTGTTTTTTATGTTTATGTATTTGTCTTTAAACTGCAGGCGCAGTACACCTTCATGTGTTTCTGTTTCATAAGCCGGTATCAGGCTTTCGTACCCGGTAACTACTACACGGTTTTCGTTAGACGGGCGTATTTCTATAGCGGTGCTGCCATCAGCTACTATTTTAGTAAAGTTTGACACATAACGTGTATCACTAATGGTAGCCCCTTCTCCGCGTAAACGGTGTTTTCTGCATGAGGTAAATGCTACAGTGCTGAACAGGATGCTTAATAATAGAATGCGTTTCATTTCAATATATTTTTTGTGTTTAACTAATTGTGTTATTGTGGTTTGTTTGTATTACTACCAGTGAAAATCGATACGGTAGCTCAGGTTGGGCAGGATGCCCAGTTGGTTCACGCGTTTTATGCTTTGTGTTCTGTCATCATAATAAGAGAAATAATAGTTTTCGCGGTTAGTCAGGTTCTGCACTTCAAACTGGATGGTATGTGTAGCGCGTTTGTTGTTTATCTTATAATACAGAGTAGCATCGGCACGGAAGTAGGCGGGTGCCTGCTTGGTATAATACAGGCCGGGTACGGCTTCCATTTCTTTTGATTGTATAGACTTTTGGAGGTCTATAGGCGATTCGCGCAGGCCACCACTGTACAATACCTTACCGTTGAGGCCTATTACACGCCTGCCATTGGCCGACAGTTTAAATTCTTTGCCACCTATCAGGTTCATCTGGTAACCCCGATTGTATTGCGTACTGTATCTTTCGCCTTTGTAAGTAGTGAATGTAGAGTTGAATACAGAACCGGTAGCTATTACATAATAGTTGTTAGCAAACGGGCGTTCCAGGCTGATGTCTATACCGTAGTTGCGGCCGGTACCATCGTTCACCAGTTCTTTCTTTGTGCGCATCAGTGAATAGATATCATTTGCATTGATGATGGAGAACGCGCTGGAGCTATCTTTTTCTACCGGCACATCATACAGGTATTGGTAGTAGGCTTCCAGTTTCAGGCGCAGTTTTAGCGGAAGGCTTATTTCGTAGCCTGCCACGGTATGGAAGGCACGCTGCATATCCAGGTTTTTATTAGGGTGAGTGATGTTATCGCCCACTACAGCATTCTGATAGAAGTAGGTAGAAATATGTTCCGGTTTGCTATGCAGGCCGGCTGCCAGTGTTACTTTACTTTTCCTCATCTGGTAGGTGGCAGAGGCTCGTGGCTCTACAGTGTACTTGCCGTTTAGTGCCAAGTAAGATGCATGCATACCGGCTACGGTTGTTATTTTATCTGTTACACGGCTTTTCCATTGCACATATCCCTGGTAGAACTGGGTATTACCATCGCTGCTCAGCAGGTCTTTCCATTGCTTTTCGTTGCTGTAGTAGATTCTCATGGAAAAGTCGTAAGCCCATTGCTGTCCTATTACACCGGCACGGATAGTATTGCGGGCACTCAGTTTTTGGTTATACATTACGGAAACACGCAATGCTGTGTTTTTCAGTGTACTGTTTTGAACCGGTACTTCTTTGTATGCATCACCGGGGTTCAGCGTATCGGCGCTTTGTATAGACCTGTCTGTAGAGCCTGAAATGATGGTTTTGATATAGGCATCTTTGTTCAGGAAATATTGGTGCGATAAGCCTGCCACTGCCATCGTGCCTTTATTGTTATAGCTTACATTGTTCTCGTCGTTCTCTTCATCCTTGAACCATTTGCTGCTGTCCGCCACAGCATTCTGTGCCGCAACATTGTGGCCACCCAATCCAAACAGGGTAAATGTTCCTGCTTTTTTTGTTGGCAGGTTTACCTTAAAAGAGCCATCCTGGTATTTAGGTATCATGCCACCCAGCTTAATAAAAGGTTCCAGTATGGCAAGGGTAGAGTAGCGATAGTTGAGGATATAAGATGCTTTACTACCTTTTTTGAAGGGGCCTTCGGTGGCTATTTCTGCACCCAACGTACCTATTTGCACGGTATGCTCATAGCGCTCTGAATTACCATTGCGCAGGTTCAGATCGAAAGCACCGGACAGTGCATTGCCTATTTCAGGAACGAAAGCACCGGTATAAAAGTCTGAAGTACCCAATGTATTTGCATTCAACATGCTGATGGCGCCACCTGTGGCACCCAGGCCGGCAAAGTGGTTGGGGTTAGGTATCTCAATACCTTCCAGCTTCCACAATACACCTTTTGGGGAATTGCCGCGCACTACCACGCCATTATCCATATCACCACCGTTCGATACACCGGGGAAATTCATCACCATACGGGCCGGGTCTGCAAAAGATGCTGCATACCTGCGTGTTTCTTCTACAGAAAAGGAACGTGCGCTGATAGCTGCAAATTCATTCAGTGGGCGAACACGGTCTTTATTCGCGCTTACGGTCACCTCATCCAGTTTGTGCAGGCTTTCTACCATACTTGCATTCAGCTCCAGCTCTTTACCCGATATCACCATCACTTCACTGGCTGTATAAGTATCGAAACCTGCCATCTGGAAAATGAATGACTGCCTGCCTACAGGCACATTGCTGATGGTGAAATACCCATTATCATCTGTAATGGCATTCAGCGTATTGTTCGATTGCAGTACTACTACCACGCCAACCATCGGTTGTTTCGATTCTGCATCTATTACCCTGCCGCGTACATTTTGCTTTAATACCTTGGTTGGGGTTATTGTTTGTTCAATGGTTTCTGTTTGCGCAGCTGCATGATACTGAGCGAGCAGTGCGCAGGCAGCAAACAATATTGATTTTTTTACAAGTGACATAAAATGTTTTTTCGGTTGTTTATTATGAGACTGTTGAGATAGACTTTACCCCTATGGGTGTTGTGAAATATTTTTCTGAAAATTTAGAGATGGAACTGGATACCTGCCATGCCGCCTACGTTGATGCCATTGAAGTAATCCCAATAGGTATCAGACCACAGGTAGTTATTAGACATCTCATCACCTTTATAGTCGTTGCTGTGATAGTGATTGAGTGTAGGACCCGCGAATATCTCTACCTTGTTACCTATCATAAAAGCAGGTAATACACGCAGCGAAGACCTCATATAGCTGCCTTCATAAAACTTAGCAAAGGCGCTACTGGTAGCTTCTACATTTATGCGGAAACCTTTTGATACAGGGATGTGGGCACCAAGACCGGCTTCTACTGCATACATCTCTTTATTGCTGCGCAGGTTGGCACCCACACCTATCACGCCATACATTACCCGGCCACCGGAACGGAAAGTGGTAAGTGCGGTAAGGTTTTCATCTATGGTAAAGCCTATAGCTTTTTCACCCTTCTTAATGATATTGATAATGCCTATCGGGAAGTCGCTGCTATCGGCAATATTGATGAAGCCCGCAGCCTGCACACCACGTACCTGTTTCGCTACGTTTATAAAGCCTGCAACCTGCATGTTGGCATCTTCGGCTACATTTATAAAGCCTGCCAGTTGCGGGCCTTCGGCATGCCTGGTCACGTTTACAAAACCTGCTACCTGTGTGCCATAGACCGCCTTTGTCGCCACATTGGCAAAGCCCGCACCTTGGAATCCCGTAACAGCGCCTGTAGATATATTGGTGAAACCAGCCAGTTGTGCGCCTTTTACATCTGTAGCCGTATTAAGGAATCCCGCAGCTTCTACACCTTTTACATCATTCTTTACGGTATTCATAAAACCTGATGCCACAAAGCCGTTGGCATTGTTGAAGATGTGTGTAGAGAAACCGCCTAGTACAACACCATCGGTATTGTCGAATATGATATTGCTGACACCTGCACCGCAGAAACCGATCTCTGAACGGGATACGCCGGCTATGGCATGTAGCGATAATACATTGGTATATTCTTTTGCATTGATGCCATTGCTGCTGATAGGATAGATCAATCCTATATGTGCCATACGCAGTTTTAATGGCTGGGCAGTTGCAGTGGCAGATATAAGTAACGCTGTGGCGATAGTAGCTAATTTTTTCATCATAATTCTTTGTTTAGAATTATGACACCGTGCTACGTTTTTACCCCTATACCTTTATTGCAAAATTTTTAAAAGAAGGTGAGACCTACATTCCAGCCTATCCAGCTATACCAGTTCCTGTCGTGCTGCATGGGTGCTATGCCGCTTGTACGCAAATCTTTACGGAAAGCTTGCTGAAAGCTGTTCTGATTGGTATTATAGAAATTGTATGAAGGGCCACCAGTAATAGCAATGAATTTGTGCAGCTTGTAGTTAAGGTTAACCTGTCCTTTGTATAGCCAGTTGCTGGCTTCCCAATCGCCAAGGTGCAGGTATTGCATAGATATTTCAGAGCTTATAGAAAAACGCTTGCTTATTTTCAGTTCTTGCCCCAGGCCATAACCCAGTCCGAATACTTGTTGGAAAGACCCAGCATTGAGGCCCGCGAATAGTATGTTGTACAATTTCTTATTCCCCAGCTTGATGGCGGCATTTACGTTCATGGCCTCACTCGTAGTTATAGTCAGCTTGTGATAGCCTTTCCATATAAAGTTGATGAAACCAATACTCATGCCTGAAGAGGTGTCGGCTATATTAATAAGCCCTATTTGCATGCCCCTTACATCTTTTGCAAAGTTGAAAACGCCCGATACCTGTACGCCTGTCATGACGCCAAGGGTGGAATTAATAACGCCTGCCACCTGCACGCCATCAACGTCTTTATTAACATGGTTGACCACACCGGATACCTGTACACCATCCAGCTCACCCATAATGGAATTGGCCACCCCAGCCACCTGCACACCATCTGTTTTTTTATTGGTATAATTAAATACCCCTGCTACTTGGCCGCCATCTACACCATCTTTTGCAAAGCTGGCCACACCGCCTACTTGCACCCCACGCACATTGCCCGATGAGTGGTTGTATATGCCGCTGACCTGAGATCCTATTACTTTGCCTTTGGCATAATTGCTGATGCCGGCTACCTGTACACCTGTCGCGGTATCCAGTATGTTGTTGTGCAGGCCTGCTATCTGGAAGCCATCCAGTGCACCACCTGCCAGGTTGAAAAGACCTGCTACCTGTGCATAGCGCACATCTTTCTTTACTATGTTGAACAATCCGCCCAGTTCAAAGCCATTGACACCGGCAGTATAACCACCCAGAAGGTTGAATGAGAATTTATTCACTACCTGTGTGCTGAGTTTGCCTTGCGTGCTAAGCCCCGGTAGTACAGAGCCCTGGTATGGTTTGTTTACAAAGTATTTACTCAGGTTGATGCTCTGCATGCGCTGGCGTGATGAGAGGAATAAGCGCCCAAACCAATTGCGTTCTACACCGGTATGTTGTGTTACTACAAAAGAATCCAGCTCGAAAGCCTGCGATGCCAGGGCAACGGAAAGCTCTGTATTATAATTGGCCCTGCAAACAATTATAGTATCGTGATACCATGATTTGCTGATGTATAAGTTTGCTGCTGCCTGCCTGTCTTTCAGCTTGAGCTTGAAATAGCCTTGTTCGTTTGTCATGGTGCTAACAAACTGCCTGCGCTCATACACGCTTGCATAGGGTAGTTTTTCACCTGTCGTAGCATCGGCCACGTAGCCCGTGGCATACCAGTATTGATTGGCTGTGCTTTCTATAATGATATGGTTGCCCGATTCGGTATAATCATACATCCCATCAAAAAGCATGTCCAGCACTTGCCGGACAGTCTTATTTCGGATACTAAGGTTTACTGCGGTATCGCGCCTTATGATATTGCTATTGTAAGAAAAGTAGAAATTACCTTGCCTGCTGATGATCTTTAATGCTTCGGTTACCTTTTTGCCTTTTATGTCTATGTTTACCTGTTTGTTGAGCAACGACTGGGCATAGCTATGGCCGGCAATGATGATAAATAGTAATAAGATGGCTAAACGGTATAAATAGTTCATGCAGGCAAATGCTATTTGAGTATGATACGGTTGCCCGTTTTTTCAACCTGTATGTTGAATGTTTCACTGATAACTTGTAAGATGCTATCCAGTGACTCATTGTGGAATGTAGTAGTCAATGGTAGATTATAGAGTTGTGCATTGGCTATTTCTATCTTCACGTTATATACTTCGCTCAGCACATCGGCTAGTCGCCATAGTGGGGTAGCATTGCACACAAACTCCTTAGTACGGTAGTAGTTATAAAGCTCATCGGTACTTTGTTCTTTTACCGGCGCATCGGCATTTCTACGTACGGTAGCTTTCTCTTTCGGATTTAATATAACACCTTTATTGTTTTTGCTTACCTCTACTACGCCGGTTTCTACTACCACTTCTGTTTTAGTATGATTATTCTTTACATTAAAAGAAGTGCCGACTACTTTTACCGTTACTTCATCCACGGTTATATAAAAAGGTTTGCTTTTATCCGGTGCTACATTAAAGAAGGCTTCACCATCCAGTTCTACATCACGCGTATTACCTTTGAAATGCTTCGGATATTTTATAGTAGAATTTTTGTTAAGCGTTACTACTGAGCCATCCGGCAATGTTTGTGTAAGGATACTATTGTCTGAATGCAGCGCTATCATTCGGCCACTATCTATAGTATAATAAGTAGCCCAGCCTATGCCTATCATTAATATGAGTATAGCTGCTACACGCATCCATTGCATGGGTCTGAAAGATACTGTTTTAGGCTTGTGGCCATTCTGCTGCGCTACGCGCTGCTGAAAGCGCAACCAGGCTGCATTTTCATCGATAGTGCTGCTAACGGCCAGCTTTTTACTTTCGTTCCATATCAGGCTAAAGTGGTCAAACTGTTTCTTGTTGGCTTCATCGGCTGCTATCCATTGCTGCACATGCGCCGCCTCCTCGCTGGTAGCCTCGCCCAGCAGGTATTTTACCAGCAGGTCATCTGTCATCGGGCTTAGATTTCTATTCACTTTCTTCTTCTTTTTACATGTTTAGCAATATCACCCATAGTATAGGTAAAAAGTCGGCCAGCTTTATGCGCATTAGTTTCAGAGCCTTGCCCATCTGGTTTTCCACCGTTTTTATCGAAAGCCCCATTTTATCGGCTATTTCGCGGTATTTCATATCTTCAAACCGGCTCATGTGAAAAATAGTGCGACACTGTTCCGGCAATTCGCTCATAGCCTGTGCCACCCGTTCTTCCAGTTCTATTATTCTGCCTTTTCCTGCATTTTCGTCGGCCTCGCTCATACTCTTTACTGCAAATGACTGATAATTGGCTTTTACTTTTTCGTGCTTCAGATAGTTCAGGCTTTCATTGTATACCGCTCGGTACAGGTATGCCGATACCGACTGCAGGGATTGCAATTGTTCTTTTTTCTCCCACAGCTTGCAAAAAATGTTCTGTACCACCTCTTCCGCAGCGTCTTCATCTTTTACAATAGTGCAGGCATAGGCGTGTAGTCTCTTGAAATGAGATTTGAAAACCTGTTCAAATACAGCATCTGCATCGGTATTCACCAATACTATGGGGCTGGTACTGTTTTCCATTCTGTAGGCCGTGAGTCTGGCATCAAAGATAATTCCTTCTTTCAACGTGCGCACTTTATAGTACGACAATCACTTATGAAAATACCCCTATGCCCAAACAGATTTTTTTTTCAAAAAAGAAAAAAGGCCGGATGATTCCGGCCTTCCTGCTTTGTTTATAGTTTGATATTCTTTATCGGATCAGCGAAATATCGCCTTTTGTAAATATTCTTTCGCCGCTGGCGCATTGCGTTTCTATCATATACACGAATACGTCAGGTGTTAGCTCCTGGTTTTTGAAGGTACCATCCCAGCCGTAATTAGGGTCATTAGCGGGGAAATCATAAGCTTCATACAGCATCTGGCCCCATCTGTTATATACTTTCAGTGCTTTAATAGTCTTTACACCCCTGATAGAAGGGTAGAAGCGGTCGTTCACACCATCGCCATTGGGCGTAAAGGTGTTAGGCACAAATAATATAGACTGGTCGCAATTTACCGTGATGGTTATATCGTCTTTGGCTTCACAGCCCAGACTGTTATATACAGTAGCGGTATATTTTACCGTACGCTCCAATATCAGCTTCGGGCTGTAGCAATCTGCACAGCTAAGGCCGGATGTAGGCGACCATGCAATGCGGGTAGCATTGGTCACTTTAGCATCCAGTGTTATTTCCTGGCCGGCTACACCTTCTCTGTCAGGCCCCAGGTCTATAGTCGGCATAGGCACCACATTCACCATCTGCGAGAGCGTATCGGTAAAGCATTCATTCTGCTTAATGGCTACATGGTATAACGTTGAGGTAGTGGCGCTGGAGAGGGGTGTAGCACTATTGGCATTATTTAAAGAGGAACCGGGCCACCATGTATATTCGCTGCCGCCGCGTGCATATAGCTGTATGTTGGTGCCTTCGCACACTTCCTGAGGTGGCCCTACTGCTACTTCGCCTTTGGTGAGCACCGTAATGGCTACTTTGCCCGTAGCAGGACAGTTATTACTATCCACAACGTCCACCGTATAGGTTGTAGTCACAGTTGGTTTGGCCTTGGTTTTAGGGCAAGTAGGGCAGGTAAGGGTAGCGGGAGGGGTCCAATGATAAATAACACCACCCTCTGCTTCCAGGCTTATATCGTTGCCAATGCACAGATATTGATCCGGTGTTAAATGCAGGTCTGGTTTAGGATAGTTTTGAACATCTGCCGTTGCGATAGCTTCACAACCATTGGCATCTGTTACCTTTACCGTATAGGTACCTGCAGGTAGCTTAATAGCAGAGTCTGTTGTCTGGACAGGTGTTGTATTCCAGCTATATACAAGCGGCATTGCGCCACCACTGATGCCGGTAACCTTTGCAGAACCATCGCTGTATCTTTCGCAGGTTTTTTCCATTCCCGCAGCCGTAATAGTGAAAGGCGCAGGTTCTGTTATAACCGCCCTGACAGTATCCATACAACCATTACCATCTGTTACTGTAACCGTATAAGTGCCGGCGAGCAAAGAACCCGCGTTTTGAGTGGTTTGCGGGGGCGCTGTGTTCCAGCTATATGTGTATGGAACCGTACCACCGCTTACAGTGATATTTGCTGCACCATTAGCATCACCATTACATTTTGCATTTGTAGTGCCTGTAAGCACCGCATCGAGTAGTGGGGGCTGGGATATTGTAGCCGAGGCTGTATCGGCACAGCCTTTGGCATCCCGAACTATCACATTATAATTACCTGCAGGCAAAGCTGTGGCCGAAGCTGTTGTTTGCACAGGTGTTGTATTCCAACTGTAGGTATAAGGCGTAGTGCCACCACTTACAGATACACCGACACTACCATTGTTGCCTGCATAGCAGCTAACATCGGAAGTAGTGCTGATGGCAGCCAATAAAGTAGCGGGTTGTGTTATCGTAACATTTACGGTATCAAGGCAGCCTTTGTTGTCTGTAATAATGCCCCTGTAGTTGCCTGCTGCTAACCCCGTTGCGGTAGCGCCGGTTTGTGGGGGCGTTGTATTCCAGCTATACGTATAAGGGCTTGTACCCCCGGATGCGCTTACAGTGGCACTGCCATTCGTACCGCTATTGCAACTTACATTAGTGTAACTGGAAATTCCCGCATCTAAAATAGTAGGTTGTGATATAGCTACTACCGCAGTATCTGTACAGCCCCTGCTATCGGTAGCAGTAACGATATAGGTGCCTGCAGCAAGATTTGTAGCTGTGGCCGTAGTTTGCACCGGAGTTGTATTCCAACTGTAGGTATAGCCCGGTAAGCCGCCTGTAACGGTTACCGTTGCGCTTCCTGTTTTAGTGCCGTTACAGCTCACATCGCTTTTGCTTGTTATTGCAGCATTCACCGCTATAGGTTGCGCAATGATAATAATAGCGGTATCCGTACAGCCCTTGCTATCTGTAACCGTAGCTATGTAAGCGCCGGCTGCCAAGGACGTAGCCGTGGCTGTTGTTTGTACAGGAATGGTGTTCCAACTATAAGTATATGGAGCAGTACCGCCCGTTACACCTACTGTAGCCCAGCCTGTAGCACTGCTGGCGCAGTTGGCATTGCTGCTGTTAGCAATGGATGCATTTAGAATGGCGGGTTCTGTAACTGTAGCCAATGCGGTATCTGTACAACCCAAAGCATCGGTTACAGTAGCTATGTAATTACCTACTGTCAACGATGTTATTGTAGTTGTTGTAGCAGCAGGAGTCGTGTTCCAACTGTAGGTATAAGGGCTTGTGCCGCCTGATACCGATACTGTGGCTGCACCGTTATTACCTCCATTACAATTTACATGTGTTATAGCGCTGATGCTCGCTGTAAGGGTTGTTGGCTGGCTAATGGTAACCATTGCCGTATCGGTACAACCTTTGTTATCGGTTACTGTGGCTATATACACACCGGCAGGAAGAGTAGTGGCCGTAGCTGTTGTTTGTACCGGCAATGTGTTCCAGCTATAAGTATATGGAGCCGTGCCACCTGTTGCAGCTACTGTAGCGCTACCTGTGTTGGCAGGGTTACAACTGGTATTGGTAAATGAAGTAATAGATGCGTTTAGCGCTGTTGGTTGTGTTAAGGTAACGGAAGCCGTCCGTGTACAGTTATTGGCATCTGTGACTGTGACGCTATATGTACCTGCTGTTAAGCCGGTGGCTGTAGCGGTAGTTTGTACGGGTAACGTATTCCAGCTATAAGTATATGGAGCAGTGCCGCCTGTAACTGTTACCGTAGCGCTGCCATTGTTGCCATTATAACAACTCACATTAGCACCGGTAACAGATATGTTTAGAGCCAGCGGTTGCGTAATATTTATTGTAGCAGTGTCAGTACATCCGTTGGTATCCGTTACGGTAGCTATATATGTGCCTGCTGCCAGGTTTTTAGCAGTATCAGTAGTTTGTGCGGGTGTAGTGTTCCAACTGTAGGTATAAGCACCGGTACCGCCGGTTGCCTGTACAAGAGCCCAGCCGCCACTATTGCCGTAGCAACTTACATTTTTGCCGGCTGTAATATTGGCTATAAGTTGTAGCGGTTGAGTAATGGTCGCTACTGCGGTATCTGCACATCCCTGATTATCTGTTACTGTTACTATATAAGTTCCGGCAGATAGCCCTGTCGCTGTGGCAGTAGTTTGCGAAGGGGTAGTAGTCCAGCTATAAGTATATGGAGTAGTGCCACCATTCACTACAGCTGTTGCCGTACCATTATTGCTACCAAAGCAGGTAATATTAGTGGTGGTTGCAGATGCAGTAAGGGCATTGGGTTGTGTAATGGTAACAGCAGCAGTATCTGTACACCCTTTACTATCTGTAACCGTCACTACATAATTTCCCGGTGTTAATGACGAAATAGAAGTAGTTGTCTGCACAGGTGTAGTGTTCCAGCTATATGTATAGGAAGGTGTACCGCCCGATACTGAAACAGTAGCACTGCCATTATTATTACCGTTACAATTGATATTGCTGCTGGCACTGATGCGTGCGTCTAATAGTGCCGGTTGTGCTATTATTACTAAAGCTGTATCTGAACAGCCCAGGTTGTCTGTAACTGTTGCTATGTAGTTGCCCGCACTTAATCCTGTAGCTGTAGCGGTTGTCTGGTTAGGCGTTGTGTTCCAGCTATAAGTATACGGACCGGTACCACCTGTTGCCGTTACAGTAGCTGTGGCATTTGAACCTGCAAAGCAGTTCAGCCCCGTAGATGCTGTAACACTGGCATTCAATGTAGATGGCTGTGTGATAACGATTATAGCGGTATCCTGGCAGCCGTTGCTATCCGTTACGGTAGCTGTATAGGTACCGGCAGCCAGGTTTCTTGCTGTGTCTGTAGTTTGTACCGGAGTTGTATTCCAGCTATATGTATAGCGCCCGGTTCCCCCTGTGGCGCTTACGGCAGCCCAGCCTGTACCGCCATTACAATTCGCATTGCCATGGGCAGTAACATTGGCAGCCAATATGGTGGGTTGAGCCACTATTGCCGTTGCGGTGTCTTTACAGCCTTTGTTATCTGTTACCGTCACGGTGTATGTGCCTGAATTCAGGTTTCTTGCTGTGTCGCCAGTGCGGGGAGGCGTTGTACTCCAGCTATATGTATAAGCCGATGTACCACCTGTTGCAGTAGCAACAGCCATTCCATCGTTGCCGTTATAACAGGTTGTATTCTTTATCGTACTGATAGCTGCATCAAGCGGTGAAGGTTGTGTTACGGTACCTGTATCATTTTTGGTACAGCCTATACTATCTGTTATGGTTACTATATAGGTGCCTTGCTTTAGGTTAGTAGCTGTAGCCGTGGTTTTTACCGGTGTAGTGTTCCAGCTATAGCTGTATGGGTTTCTGCCCCCTGCAGGAGTAACGGTTATGCTACCTGTGCTGTCGCCATGACAGCCCACATTCTGAATGCTATGAGAAGATGATAAATTACTGTAGCGGATGCGTACACTATCCGATTTGCTGCATCCGTTGGCATCGGTAACCGTTACGCGGTATAAAGCATCGCCAGCAATAGTAGCAACAGGGTTTGCGCAGGTGCTGCAGCTAAGATTGGTGGTAGGTGTCCAGCTATAAGTAAGCGGTGTAGCGTTAGCACTGGCACCTGCATTAAGTTGCAGGGTAGTATTACGGCATATGTTGGTGTCGTTTGTGGCATTAACGGTCAGGTTGTTGATGGTAACCCTTGTATATAATGTATCGGGACAACCGAACCCGGTGTAAGGGGTAAGGATAACGGCATATGTGGTTGTGGTTGCCGGCCTTGTGATGGTAATAGACTGGCCGGTGCCCACTACACTCATTGTTGAAGAATCTCTCCATGAGTAGCTGCTGAAGCCCGGAGGTGCACTTAATGTAACTGTTGAAGCTGTATCGCATGCATTATATCCTATTTGAAAAAGGCCGCAATTAAGATCTACATATCCGTAGCCGAAGTGCGCACCCAAGTCGCAGTCGCCACTGGCAAAATCTACAGCAACAGTTTTGCCAGCATAGCCCGAAAGATTGAGACTGGCAGTAGTCCACGATTTATAGTAAACATTCAATCCCATGCTAGACAAAGTAAAACCCGGTATGCTGGATGATGCTACATAAGTGAAGTGGCTACAAGGAATGACTGTATTTGTAGCAGAATCGTATGCCTTAACTTCAAACCTCGGTTGTTCGGATGCCGTGTGTGATGGGTCTTCAAAAACAACTGCATACCTGAAAATAATGCTATAATTATTAACGCCGCTTGGGACACGTACGTAATACCTTGCGCGCTCTGCCTGCGCGCCGGTGCTACTATTGCCCAACTTCAGTGAATACACACCGCTTGATGGTGCTACTACTGGGAACCCACCATAAAAGTCTGTTGCTGAACCGCTCATTAGGGTATGTCTGCCTGTAATGGCACCGGATAGCGTACCTGTACTTATAGGGCAGCAAGTGCCGGTATATAAATTCCAGTTGTTAAAATTTCCCGCTTCAAAATCTATATTAGGCGGACA
Source organism: Flavipsychrobacter sp. (assembly GCA_036406055.1). GTDB lineage: Bacteria > Bacteroidota > Bacteroidia > Chitinophagales > Chitinophagaceae > Polluticoccus. The sequence goes on from DASWWE010000162.1 coordinate 14,710, forward strand.
ACTAACCGTTTGGGCATTAGTATAAATTGAATAGAGTAATAGGTTGATTAGTAGTAGAATAGTTAGCCTCACATTTACCATACAATAATGGTTTATAAATTATCAGATTCACAATTGCCACTGTAGTATAAATTTATAAGATTATCCACAATTTATCAACAGTAGCCAAAATTTCGCTATTCCGTAAAAATATTATTTGCAGGTTAATAAAAAAATACGTAATAGCAGTTTTAATAAATATATAATGCTATCAGCTACAAGTATTACTACCTGTACTGGTAATTGTGTGGATTTCGTAAGTTTTTATATGATGTGTGGGTGGGATGTATAAGGTGTTCCCGGGTGCCGCTCTGAATATCTCCTAATCTATTATCCTGAAATCATTTGCAGGAATAAATCTCTCAACCTTTCCGTTCTCGTACAAATATAATTCATTATTATTACGTTGGTCACCAAATATTAAAAAATTGGGGTTATTAGCTATTTGGATGCCATAAGGATGTTTTTCATCTACAGCTTTGCCTTTAAAACTAATAACCACTACATCATATTTGTTGCCCTTGTAATTCAGCTTGGCTTCTTTATAAGTAGGGTAGCTAACCCCTTCATATTCAGGTTGTATAAGTGTTTTCTTCCACTGCATTTTTTTATCAGCAAGTGGGGCAATAAGATACATAGTTTGCCATTGTCCGCTGGAAGGGTATACCAGCAGCTTTTGCTTTCTGCTGCCATATAGCTGGCATACTACTTCCGGTACCGATGCTATTGAAACCAGTGTGGCTTTGTTCGGTTTTTCTTTGTCTTCTTCATCACCTTCGCGTGGCTCTGGTGTAGTTATTTCAAAATAAGGCGGTTCTTTTACCGGCACCAGGCTTTTAATGTCTGAATCAATCCTTTTATTTTTTAGTGCTTCTGCCTCTTTTGTATTGCTATGTGCTACTGAATCTATCGGAAAATTTACGGCTTGTGTATGGTCACTATCAATAGTATTGATGGTAATGCCTGCACTTTCTTCATGAAGGTATCTGTTGTCATTGGCTGCTTTAGGTACAGGTGATTTTTGTAGTGCAGATTCCTTTACCTGGCTATAATGATATACAGCACCACCCATGCCAATCAGCAATAGCAGCAATAAGAAAAATGCGGGGTCTTTTTTCGGATTCATATTATTGAATCACTTTCGTTTTAGAGTTACATCAATGTGATAGGGTACTGTGTGATTATTTGATTTCTATTTCTACCTGCGCTGCTTCCAGCGGTATATCATCATCCAGTGCATCAGCGAGTGCCACTAAGGTATATCTGCCACTTGGTACACTTCCCTTGGGTAATTTAAAGTCGAGCTGCCTTACTTGTTTGGGGAACAACGGCACATCGTCTTCAAGAAATGTTTTCTTTTCACCGGTTGCATGAGAAGATAGCTCTATGGACATATTGCACCTTATTTGCGCGCCACCCTGGTTTTTAACCATAATGCGGTATGTAGTGTCATTCACCGGCTTGAAACTCAGCATTTTCAGATCCTTTGTCATGCCGGGAAAGTTTACATATACATGCGAACCTACTTTTATTGCATTTTCTATAACCGTTGTAATATTACCCGATTGATGAGGCGGCAGATTTTCGCGTGGCATTTCAGCTACTATCATGGCCCATTTCATCTCATCTGTGTTAATAGAATCGGGCACAGATACCGTTACGCCAATATTACCCACCTTACCGGCACCTACCTCAATGTAGGTCTTATCCAATGTTATCCAGTTAGCACAGGAATTTTTAATAGTACCGGGTTCATAAAATATAATATTGCCACTACTATCCCTGGTGAAATCTTTTACCGTAAGATTTATCTGGTAAGGTTTTGATTTCCTATTTACTATGTAAAAATTTTGCTTGCCTGTCTTGCCGCGATCCAGGTTGAAATCGAAAGACGCGGGGCCAAAAGAAAGGTAAGTTCTTTTCTTTGCTGTGTCTGTAGCAAGTTGTGCCGAATCGGCAGCTATCACTTTTTTAATGCCTTCGTCAGATTTCCTGGACTGTGCTGCAGCAGAAAGTGTGCATAATGTGCAAAAAATTAATGATGTTATTTTATTTTTTGTAAGCATTTGATAACTATATTTGTGGGTGAGGTTCCTTATTGATTTTTTGTAATTTGGAAGCGAAAATAATAGTTTTTATAAAATGTTATGAAAAAAATTGTGCTCATATTATTACTAACAACACCTATCGTTGGTAAAGCCCAAACGGCTTATACCAGTTCGATTAGTAATAATGTGCCGTCTATAAGCGCAACTGCATCCCCTAGCAATCCAAACAATAGTATTGAAGTAAAAGTCAACAATCCTTTATTCTTTAATTACAGAACGGTTGATGACCTTTTGCAGCCACAGGTTGTAAACAATGCTTTTGAAATAAAGCTTAAAGCGCAGCAGTCTGCCAATAAGGTGTATGCCCAGGTAAATTTTACAGGAAAGAAACATAAAGCACTGCCTGATGGCTGGGTGTCTTTACTATTAGTAAATAAGACATCTACTAATGCGATGGCCAGTACTGCTGCAGTTCCTTTATCTGAATATCCTACCCTACTGCTAACACAGCCCACTTCGGTAGATAATATGGAATATTACTCATTTTATTACAATGTAATATTAAATCCACTGACACAGCATATACGTCCTGACAATTATAGCTTTTCTATAACCTTTACAATGACACAGCCATGAGGATAGCCTATATATATATAATAGGGCTACTGTCTCCGTTATCAGCATTTGCCCAAAACAACGGCACATCTATCCAGGGTAATATAAATATGCCGTCGCTGATACAGCTGGATGTCAACTATCCTGAAAACCTGAATATCGGTTTTGACAATCTGGAAGAGTTTGCAAAGGGTAAGGTGTATCCTAATTGTATAAACCTGGCTGTAAAAAGCAATTGCCCATGGGTTATTACTGTTAGAAGTGGTAATAATGATTTTGCAGCAGCGGCTAAAACAACTACCACAGTTCCCAGTAGCATCATTAGTGTAAAGCCTAGCAACACTAACGAATATGTAAGCGTATCTACCACGCCAAAGCCCTTGTTGGTCAGCGATAATGATAACGTTATTAATAATTACAACCTGGACCTGAAGATGGGTACACCATGGAATGCGGAAGGTGGTAAGTATGATCTCAATTTCATCTTCTCGATTTCTGCACAGTAACTATTATTACTTTACTATATAAAAAATAAAGCGCAGTTTTTACTGCGCTTTATTTTTTTGCCACTATGAAGCTATTTTTTTCTACTTCCATTGATGTTTTCTTTTATATCAGTCGCTGGTATAGCAGTTTTATTACTATCAACTAAGAGCTGCTTGCTCCGAAAGGCCGAATCTGCTTTTTGTCCGGCATTATTATTACTGATTTGCATGGTTGTATGGACGGTAGTGCTTACAGAACTACGTTCTACCTGCGCAAAAGAGGAAGAAAACGCCATTAATGTCGTCGAAAGCAATGCTATTTTTTTCATAACGGGGATTTTTTCGGACAAATATACCCCCAAATTGATGCTAATGAGGCGTTTTTCATAAATGAAATCCATAATATGTATACAAAAACGTTAAAATTCGCTCAACTAAATTTTACCTTAAAAATGTTCATTTCCTGTGGAAGGATGTGGATAACCTATTGTGTTTTAAAAAGCTTTAGTCTGGA
>DASWWE010000163.1:0-18432 GCA_036406055.1 Flavipsychrobacter sp.
GAAATAAAAAGAATACACATCGTAATGGAATCAGGCTATAAAAGCGACTCCATAGATATTGATTATTTATATGAGTTTAAACGTTTCCCAAAGCTAGTTATTCATTATTCAGATACATTGTACAAAAAGCTTTCATCTAAAGATGATGCAGAAATAATTATCAGGAATACAAATGACGAAGAAGTCTATAGGGGACTTTTAAAAAGATTGGATTTAGTTGCTATCAACAGATTTTTCAATCACAACAGTGTTATTGCGATAGATACACTGCGAAGCACGCACATAAACAAAAATGTAAATACTATATATGTTTATGATGATTATATTATCATCGATAACATTTTTAATAAGTGGGCTGTTATTGATAAGCTGGGTAAGAAGAATATTAGTTTTACAATAGACGAGTCTGTAAAGCAGGAATTATATAAATGCTTATACAGGTCTCTATACAATGTGAAATATCCTGTTGTCAATAGTATGATACTGGAAACACCTTCTTTTAAACCTGCCATTGCAGAAATAAGGGAGTGGGATAAGAATACATTGCTCGTTAATATTTCCCTGAAAGACTATAAAAAAGGGGATGGCGACGATACCATTATATCCGGCGAGAATATTATTGCTAAATACGATGTTGATAGAGGGCGCTTTGCAAGTTTCTATAAGATAGATGAAGGGCTAACTACCACCTTTAGCTTATGGAATATATATATTGATAAGCAGGAGTACTATGCTCAAGGGTTGTGTGGTGTCAAGGAGCATTTCTGTTATCTGTCGCTCACTTGTGATGACCAGATGAACAAACTATTCCTGAAAAAGAACATCATATTTGAACAGCCCCACAGATATAGGAAAATAGCTGTTCCATCATTAGAAGAAAATAACATTTGTGTCAATAAGAGCCTATTAGCTTTTGCATTTGACAACGAAATTTTTGATATTACGACGAATAAGAGAATTGAGATTCCAATTACGTACAAGACTGATAAATATAATGAGTTTGAGATAAGGGATATTTTTGAAGATACCAGTTATTATTATATAGTAGGTTTGGAAGAACAAAATATTTCTACTGCTATCCGCTTTTCAAAAACAGGAAATAAGGTTGATAAAGTAGAAATAGGACAGGCTAGCGAGGTGAATAAATATTGTGTAAGATTCTATGGTAGTGGTGATAAGATAATATATAAGCCGCAGAAAAATGATTGCCTTGTTATAGCAGAAATTAAATACTAATTTCTTATTTTAGATAGCTTAGAATTCACACCGCTATCACCATGTGGAAACGGCTTGTAGTCCTTTTTTGTTTATTGCTCGCCTTAGTCAATACCGTGTTTGCCCAAAATGCAGACTCTGCAGCATCGCGCCTGAGGGATACGATGAGTATAGGCGAGGTGATCATTAAAGCCCGTACCAAGATAAAGATCAGCAAAGATACCGTGAGCTATACGGTAGATTCTTTTTACAAGAACCCCATGGCTACTACGGAAGATGTGCTGAAACGCCTGCCTGGTGTAGAAGTGGGCAGCGATGGCAAGATAACCGTGCAGGGCAAGGAGATAACCAAGATATACATCAACGGTAAGGAATATACATCGGACGACCTGCGCACCATTACCCAAAACCTGCCCGCCGAGGTGCTGGAAAAGATACAGGTGGCCGATTATTATGATGAGGACGCGCAGTTTAGCGGGGTAAAGCCCAATACGGACAAGAAAATCATCAACCTTCAATTCAAAAAGAAATACAAAGGAGGCGTATATGGCCGTGCGGCTGCGGGGTATGGTACTAAAGACCGATATCAGGGGGGCGTGTTTGCCAACTATATAACAGACTCGATACGGATAACGGGTATTGGCAACGCGAACAATACCGGACTAAGTGATGTGGACCGTAATAGCGGCGATAATGCCAGGGCCGCCAGTCGCCCGCAGAACGGAGTGAATACCAAGCAAAGCGGACACATAAACTTCGGCTATGAGCGTACCAAAGCGTTTCGGCTGAATGGGAGTTACGATGTATCGAACAGCGATAATTCGCTGCAGCAGTCTTTATTCCGCACTACCTACCTGCAAGGCGATAGTACCTTATTGCGCAGGCAAACCACCAACCAAAATAGCAATACGCGCCAGCACAGGCTGAACCTGCGCAGCAGCTACCAGCTAAATGAAAAGAACCAGATGCAACTGGATGGTAGTGCCTATTACCGCACTGCCAATACAGGTAATGCCAGTAATGATATGACGGCTTACCAGCAGGAAGATGCCATCAACTTTAAGCGCCAGGCCGATAATAAATCGAATACAGATGCATACGGTTTTACTTTGTCTGATACCTATCGTAAAAGGTTTAGGAAAGAAGGGCGGACGGTATCTATAGGCGCCAGCATCAACTACGGGAAGGATAAGCTGCATGGCAACAATGATAACATCAACCAGTATTATACACCGCCCGGTACCAATTATAATGCCTTTGTAACCGAAGAAAACAAAGAAAACACCGGCACGAATGTAAACCTGAGGTATACCGAGCCATTGGGCAAACGACATTTGCTATCGCTGGCATATAATAATGTATATGCCAATAGCACCAGCGACAAGTTGGTGAACCAGAATAATAATGGTGAACTGGTAAAGGATACCATACAAAGCCGGGGCTATGTGAACCGTAATATGGAAAACCCTGTGGGGCTTACGTACCAGTATAGCGCAGAGAGGATAACAGCCAGCGCGGGACTGGATGCACGACCCTATAGCAGGTATAGCGAGCTATCGGGTACTACAAAGAATGTGGTAGAGCAAAAGGGTATCAATTACTTCCCCAATATTTCGGCGCGCTATACTACGCCGAAGAACAATACCTATAACCTGAATTATAACGGTAGCATACGCTCGCCGGAACTGACACAACTGCAACCGATACCAGACTATACCGATAGCCTGAATATTTATATAGGCAACCCATCATTGCGGCCGGAGATAAATCATAATATCGCGGCATCGTACAACTATTACGATATTAAGAGCCAGCGGATGGCCTGGGTATCGATACGCTACAACCGTACCGATCAGAAGATCATTAATAAATCAGACATCAACGCATCGCGCAGGATAACGACGCCAGTAAATGCGAATGGTAACTATAGTGTGAATGTGAATGGCAATTATACCATACCGCTTTTGGGGAAAGCTTTGAAAGCGACATTTTCCTTGAATGGTGGTTATTCAAACAACATAACGATAACCAACGGGCAGCAATTAAACATTGGCAATTATAATCTGCAGCCTTCGGTGCGAATGGTATACTTATCGGATAAGTGGTATGAGGGTGACTTTAGTTATAGCTATCGTATGAATGGTGTTGAAAACCCTACCACTGCTACCAATATATTGCAGACGCACAATGTTAGCAGTACAGGTACTATTACTTTTCCGCTCAATTTTAAGTTTACCTACTACATCAACTATGTGCTGAATGATGGCCTATCGGCCGGGTTGGACAAAGATTTCTTCCTGGTGAATGCTATGCTGGATAAGTCTTTCGACAAACCGCGTGGCTTTTCTGTAAGGCTGCAGGCATATGATGTGTTTAATAACTACCCGAATGTGCAGCGTGTGGTAGGCGATAACTATTTTGAAGACCGTGCGGTGAACAGGGTGGGCAGTTATTATATGTGTTCCATCGTGTACAGCTTCCGGTATTTCCCAGCGGGCAAAAAGGTAGAAGAGTATAACTAATAGCTGTAACCATGCAGGTATGCCCATTCGCTAACAGGTAGTGCAGGGTGGTACGTTTTTTTCTTAGCCAGTTTCCTTACCATGCTGGTGCGTTCTTTTGCGTTGGGGTGTGTACTCACCCATTCCAGCATGCCGGGCATATTGCCATATGTTTTGCCCATTTTCTCAAAAAAATCTGCCAGGGGCGCAGGATCGATATTGGTTTTGTCCAGATAATAAACAGCGCTTTGGTCGGCCTCGCTTTCCTGAGAACGGTCGAATTTGCCCGATGTAACAGAGCGCAACAGTTCTTTCAGCAAGCCCATATTATCGCCACCAAACATCATGAGGATACTCAGGCCTACTTCTTTAGCCATGCGTTTGCTGATGTGGCCGTTTTGTATATGGCCTATTTCGTGTGCTATAACACCGGCCAGCATATCGGGGCCATCGCAAAAGCTAATGAGTGCTGAATTGACAACGATGCTGCCACCGGGCATTGCAAACGCATTTACTTGCTCGTCGCGGAACACATATACTTTAATACTGCCCGTGTCTATATGGTTTGCACGGCAAATGTTGTTCTTCAGGCTATTGATAATAGATACTATGCTGTCATTCGTTATTTCTTTTTTATCGAGCCGATGCGTTTTGATAAAAAGCTCGCCCAGTTTTTCCTGGCGTTTCTTGTTGAAGCTGGAAGCATGCAGCCATTTAGACCAGGGAAGCTGGCTTAATGCATACCATGCGCCTGCAAATACTACAGCAAGTATGGTGAATTGGAATAGCAGTTTTTTCATAACTATTGTGCGTGATAAGGTGAGGCAGGTTTGCGAACCAATATATCGGCAAGGGCAGCCCAAAACCACCAGCGTACGGTAGCACCCTTGCGAACGCGTATGGCAGCAGATATGTTTACAATGACTTCGGCTACATTAAAAACAACAACTACAATGATATATGCAAAGTATTTGTTCGTAAACGGTGTGCTGCCGGTAAAGGCTTTGATGGTCCAGGTAAGGGCTGCACTGTTTATAATGAAAATAGTGAGCTGCGAAACAAGTGCCTGTGTGCAGTGCCATTTAACAAAAGGTGTGGCACGACGGTTAAGAATGAAGAAAAGAAAGGTAGCCAGCAGATTGATGATAGGCAGTGGCAAGCCTGCCATTACGGCCATTACCGACATCAGGTATCCATTTGACGCTTTTTCTTTTTCGTGTTCCAGGGGTTTGTAATTGAGCATGGCAAGGGTTATAAATGTTTTGCAATATTCCAAAGCCAGTTGAAGCTTAATGCCGCTAGTATTACTATAATAATAGCCGGGTGCTTCTTAAAGAAACCATCAAAAGCTTTGTAGGTGTGATGTAATGTTTGCTTGTGGCGTAGCATATCTGTAACCAACCATATGGGTACGGTTAATAGTAATATAATGGCCAGAAACCCTAAAGGATTAATATAAACAGCATGGAGTAAATGCCCCTGCATGATACTGACTGCTGAACGCGTAGTGCCACAGGCGGGGCAGGGCAGCGATGTTATATTTTTAAATAAGCAGATGGAAGCAGATGAGCTGTTGTACAGGTTGTAAGCCAGCCATGCACAAGAGCCCATCCACAGTAAGCCTGTCGATGCATAAAAACGTATGGTTTCTGACGGCTTCATCTGTTACAAGTGTTAGTACAGCGCCATTTGCAGTTTCTGCATATTTATTTCTTTAGCACGGCCCATAATCAGGAACCAGTCAACAATGGCCCAGATACCAAGGCCACCGCAGGTGAGCAGTTTGGCAAGGCCGAGGCCTGTTTCGCCCAGTACAAAACGGTCGATACCTAACTGGCCGCCGAGAAGAGAAATGATAAGCATTGTAATAGGGTCTTTCAGGTCCAGCGCTTGTATAGTCATCCAGCGGGATTCGTCGGCCTTTAATAGCATATCGCGGATAATGGCAATCTGATGGCTTTCAAAGTATTTGCTGTTAGCCATGATGTACATGTCAACTTTTTGGGTGTCCATAGTGTAAATTTTCTCTAAAATAGTTTTTTTACTTATTTTTTGAACTGCAAATCTATCAACAAGTTGTGCATATTAGCCAGAAGACAATAATTATAAACGTAAGCCAACATTCCTTATCTTAGTGAAATGGTAAAGTTTCAAAGCATAGGCAGGAAATGTACGTCTGTTGCGGCTATAGTTATGGCCGCATTGATAAGTAGTTGCGGCAGTAAAACTGAAGCCCCTACACCTGACTATGGCAATAACTACGGCGACCTGAAATATAAAATCAATGGCGTGAAAGACCTGACCATGGAGCGCATAGGGGAAGGTACTATGCAACTATCTATAGAAAGGACTTCCGGCAAAATAGAAGATATTATGATGGCGGTGAGGAACTTGCCGGCAGGTGCTACGGCTACTTTTACGCCTATTACGATAGGTAAGCCTTCATTTAATACAATGCTGACTATAAAATGTACACGTGTAAAAGCAGGTACCTATGATGTAATAGTACGCGGCTCCAGCCAAAGTAGTGGTTTTACCGATTCTACCATGACACTTACCGTGCTACCATATAGTAATGCGGCTGATGGTTTGATAGGTTTATTCAGGGAACAGGCCGCATGCACACAAGGGGGTAATATAGGCGATACCGTAGATGTAGAAAAAGACCAGGCTACCCCAAACCGTGTGAACTTTAAGGGCCTGTGGAGTGGGGTATGGAGCAATATTATTTATGCTAACCTGAACCCCACCGATAATACACTTGTAATTCCGGCCCAGTCTATTAATGGGGTGACATTTAGTGGTAACGGTACTTTTGATGATAACACGATCATCATATCGTATAGGGTAGCGGGCGCTACGGTAAATGATACTTGTACCTCTACACTGTCTCGATTATAAAGCTATTGGAGTGTAATATCTGTGTAGCCGCCGGCCTTCTGAATGTGGCAGCAGTCGCTGGTTATCAGGTAGCCTTCCTTAACAGCCTGCTTACCATTTAAAAATCCATAAAAGTAGAAGCTGTCGTTCGTGTTCACGAATTTTTTGTGATAGTTGTCATCCAGCACAACGTAGGAGCCATCTATAAACGTGGTTTGTTCATGGTGTATCTTTTCATTTGTACCTTTTCTTATGGTATAAGCGCTATCCAATTTCACACCCTCACCTGTACTGTCTTTAATGTTTACCGTTATCATTGCAAACATTTCGGTACATATTACATTTGATTTGCAGGGATTGTTCCTTTTTTTACTGCTTCTACAAGAAAATGCAGCTAAGAGTATAGAAATACCCAGAATAAATATGGAACACCTCATAAAAACAGTTTGACGCATAGCCTAAAAATCTATGCCACTGTAAAAGGAGGAGCATAGCTATCCTTATTTTGCATAAATAAAAAGCCACACAAGAATGTGTGGCTGCAGTTTTCATGGGGTTAGGGAGGCTATGGTTGTGTAGCCGTATATATGATGCCTACCTGGTAGTTGCCGGCAGGATATGAAAGATCCGGTTTTGCCTTGTAGTTCACAGCAAAGCTTTGTTCATCGCCGCGGCTACAATTTACAAGTATATCTTTTGCGATAGCCGATAATGGCATATCCGTGTGTACGCCATTAGCTATTTCACCCTTCGTGCTGTTTTCTACCAGCGACAGAAATAATGTGTTATCAACAGGCATTGCTTTTTCAGACGTACCGGTACCACTGTAAGAGAATGTAGGGGCATCTGCACTTACGGAAACCATAAAACCTTTGTTAGAGCGTACTTTAAATACCTGCTTGCCGGTATTAAGCCCGTTTTCGTATTGAGATACCGTATTGAAAGAAAGGCTGATATTATTGCCGGATATATTGGCGATTTCTATAATGGGCAATAAATTTAATAGTATGCTTTGCTGTGCTGTACCCGATTCCGCCAGGGTACGGGCTGCAAAAGCTATCAGTAAAACAATAATGGTAAGGATCCTCTTCATCATAACCTTCCCCGGGTTAAATTGTTTCTCTATATGCTTCTCTCCTTAACCGATACAAAATAAATAATGCATCGTATTATGATACGAATGTATAATAACTGATTAACATTTGCAAACGAGTTGTTAATGATGTAATAGAAAATTAACCTGCGGTTGTAACGCTTTATTTCACTTCCAATTGGCTTTCAATGGCTTCAAGCGACATGTCTTCGCCGCCATCTACCACGCCCAGCACCGAGTATTTTCCTTTAGCCATGTTTTTAGGCAGCTCAAAGCTCACATATCGCTTTTGGCCGGGGAACATGGGGAATTCTATCGGGTCTAGCTTGGTTTTGCTGCCATCGCTGATAGCTGCCAGTTCCAGGTATGATTTGCATTCCAGCATTACATCGCCTGTATTCTGGCAAATAAGGTTATAAATATTCAGCCCTTCGGGAGAAGGCTTCAGGTCGTACACCTTTACTTCTTTATTAGTAACTGCAGGCGGGGTTTGATATATATGTACCCCTATGCGAAGTAGATTGTTCACACTGGCCTGTGTTGTTTTATCATTTGTAGCGTTTGCTTCCTTCACCGTTTCGATGAAAAGCATCGCCCATTTCATTTGTTTAGTAGCTTCAGCATCGGCGGGCATAGAAAGCTTTACCGTCACTTGCCTCACCTGGCCTGATTCAAGCTCTACGAAATTATCACTAAGGCCTACCCATTTAGCGCAGGAGCGGCTGAGTGTATCGGCGCGATAATAAATATGGCCACCCATGCTGTCGCGTACCCAATCGTTGAGGTACAATTTGAATTGCACTTTTTTACCCGATGTGTTGGAAATATTTATCACCTGGCTTTCGCTTTGGCCACCGCCAAGGCGAAAATCTAATGTAGTGGGGTAGGCGCCTACATTTTGTGCTTTAGCAAAAAAAGAAAGACAGATGAATAATGCTGAGAAAAAAAGGGGTAAGCAAGTACGCTTCATATTTGTTTTAAATGATACACAAAACAACTATTTTTACCAACAATATCAAAATACCTCTGCGAATTATTCCTGCTGCATGCGAATTATAGCCCTGCTGGTTTTATTATGGTATATGCCTTTCTGCGCAACAGCACAGAACGCTACCAATAATTTGCAGCTTTATACCAATAGCGGCCTAAACTTTACCTGCAACGACCCTACAGACCTGGAGAATGACCAAACCATAGCGGGAGCCATAACATTGATTGTGAGAACCAAAAGCAGTAACTGCTCTATATACGCCCGTATGTCTTCTTTTTTAGGGCCCAGTGGCTTTGTTACCAGCACCTATCCCATCCAGCTCGACTGGACATCTGATAATTCACCCAATGCCGGCAACGTAGTAACCTCTGCGCTCACCCTTACATCCAGCGATCAGCGCCTTTTTACACAGTCGAAAACGAACAAAACCTATAGCTTTAACTATAACCTGATACTGAAAGCACCGGGCTATACATACCCGCCGGGACATTATAATTTCACCATCCTATTTACCATGACACAGCCATGAGAAGCTTAATGATCATATGGCTGTTGTTGTTTTCCTGTACCGCTCACGGGCAGAGTTTCAGTTCCAGTACATCGGGTAATGTAGATATCTATTCGGTGCTGAACCTGAATATAATCAACCTGAGCGGGGTCGTATCATTCAACACACCCAATGATTATTTCAGCGGCCAAACCATTAATAATTCTGCTACGATTGCCATAAAGAGTAATGTAAGCTGGCAAGTAAGTGTTTCTGCGCAAAGCGCTTTTTTCCAACCCATGACAACGGGGGCCAGTACAAATATGCCGGCGAGCGTAATAGGCATACGCAGGAACGGCTCATCGAACTTTGTCGGCCTTTCTACAGGTGGTGCTACATTGAAAACGGGTAGCCGGGGTAATGCCAATGTCAGTGGCAATACATTTGATATAGACATGAGCCTTTCTCCCGGCTTTGAATATAACGGGGGCATATATAATATTGGTATTCTTTATACCCTTACGCAGCAATAGAATTTAATTCAGCATATAATACAAAAGGCTGTCGAGTTCGTTATATTTACACAAATCATCTTACGGATTTATAATTATGAAACGTATCGTACTGTCATTGTATGCCTTATCACTATTGGGTATACAGCAAGTAGCAGCGCAGGCTAAGCTGGTAGAAAAAGTAGCCAGGAAGGGGAATGAGGTTGTGATACCCTACGAAAAGTATGTATTGCCTAATGGCCTTACCGTACTGGTGCACGAAGACCATTCAGACCCTATTGTGCATGTGGATGTAACTTACCACGTGGGTTCTGCAAGGGAAGAGATAGGTAAGTCCGGCTTCGCCCACTTCTTCGAGCATATGATGTTCCAGGGTTCTGATAACGTGGCAGACGAACAACACTTTAAAATAATAACCGAAGCAGGCGGTACACTGAACGGTACTACCAACCGTGACAGAACCAACTACTTTGAAACCGTGCCCAGCAACCAACTGGAAAAAATGCTATGGCTGGAAGCCGACCGTATGGGCTTTCTGCTGGATGCAGTAACACAAAAGAAATTTGAAGTGCAACGCGCTACCGTGAAGAACGAGCGTGGCCAGCGTTATGATAACGTGCCTTACGGACTGGTGAGCGAGGTGACTGCTAAAAACCTATATCCATATGGCCACCCTTACTCATGGCTGACAATAGGGTATATAGAAGACCTGAACAGGGTAAACGTAGAAGACCTGAAAAACTTCTTCCTGCGCTGGTATGGGCCTAACAACGCTGTAGTAACTGTAGGCGGAGATGTGAATGCGAAAGATGTAGTAAAACTGGTTGAGAAATACTTTGGTTCTATACCTAAAGGCCCGGAAGTAACACCGGTGAAGGTGCCGGCAGTAGCGCTTGAAAAAGACCGCTACATATCTATGCAGGACAACTATGCGAAGCTGCCATCGCTACGCGTAGTATATCCTACAGTGCCTACTTATCATAAAGATGAGGCTCCGCTGGATTGCCTGGCCGAAATACTGGGACAGGGCAAGAACTCCATTTTATATAAAAACCTGGTTAAGGCACAGAAAGCTGTGAACGCCAGTGTTTATAACTCTACATCAGAACTGGCAGGCGAATTCGTTTTTAGTGTAACACCATTCCCGGGGCAGACATTGGCCGATATGGAAAAGCAAATAAGGGAAGCCGAGGCAGAATTTGAAAAGCGCGGTGTAACGGATGAAGATATTGAGAAGTTTGCCAACAGTATGGAAGCAAATGCCATCAATGGGTTGGAAAGCGTGTCAGGGAAAGTTTCCCAACTGGCAGCCTTCTATACTTTTACCGGAGATGCAAACTACATAGGCAAAGAACTGAAACGTTATACAAGCGTTACCAAAGAAGATGTAATGCGCGTGTATAATCAATACATAAAAGGCAAGCATTCATTGGTGGTAAGTGTGCTGACCAAAGATTATACAGATAAAGTAGCGCCGGATAATTATACTGTTGCTACCGATGGCTACAAAGCGCCCGATTATGGATATGGTGGGCTGAAATATAATAAAGCAAAGGACAATTTCGACCGTAGCAAAATACCTGGCAATGGCGACAACCCTGTAGTGAAAGTACCTGAATTCTGGAAGAAAGAGTTGCCCGGTAACATTAATGTAATAGGTGCAAAGTCTGACGAGATACCTGTGGTTACTGTATTGTTACACTTCAAAGGTGGCAGGCTGCTGGAAAATGGCGCTATTAACAAAGCGGGTATTACCAGCATATTTGCAGATATGATGGAAGAGGACACCAAAAATTATTCAGCAGAGGCATTCAGTGTGGCGCTGGATAAACTGGGTAGCAGCATCAGTGTAAATGCAAGTACAGATGGCGTTGATGTTAGTGTTCGCTCGCTGCGCAAAAACCTGGATAAAACTATGGCATTGCTGGAAGAGCGTATACTGCGCCCGCAGTTTACGGAAGCAGCATTCAACAATATTAAGAAACGCAATATAGAAGGCATAAAAAATGCGATGGTACGGCCAAACTATGTAGCAAGCGTAGTGTATAACAACGTGCTGTATGGCGAAAATAATATACTGGGCTGGCCCGGTGGTGGTACGGAAGCTACAGTCAGCAACATCCAGCTGAGTGATGTGCAGGATTATTATAACACTAACATGTCTAAAAAAGACATGGATGTAATAGTAGTAGGTGATGTTTCCCAGGATGAGTTGTTGCCAAAGCTGGCGTTCCTGCAACAACTGCCTGAAAAGAATATAGTTCTGCCACAATTGCCCTCAGCGCCAAAGGTGGCTAAAACCAAAATATACTTTGTAAATGTGCCGAACGCTGCGCAAACAGAATTCCGGATAGGTACGGTTACTGATATGAAGTATGATGCATTTGAGAACTATTATAAATCAGGCATCCTGAACTATCCGTTTGGTGGTGCCTTCAATAGCCGCCTGAACCTGAACCTGCGTGAAGAGAAAGGCTGGACTTATGGTGCCCGTGCCAACTTTGATGCGGATAAATATACCGGTAGCTATACTTTCAGTGCAGGTATCAAAGCGAATGCCACCGATAGTGCCCTGAAAGACATCATTAGCATATGGAATGAGTATAAAAAAGCGGGCCCAACGGAAGATGAGCTGGCATTTACCAAAAAATCATTGGGCCAGAGCGATGCCCGTAAATATGAGTCTCAATTCCAGAAGGCCATGTTCCTATCGCGCATATTGGATTACAACCTGCCCGCCAATTACCCCGGCAAGCAAACAGAAGTGCTGAACAAAATGACACTGGCAGACCTGGGTAAACTAAGAACGGCAGCTATGCCTGAAATGGATGGCGTGAACATAGTGCTGGTAGGCGATAAAACTAAAGTGTGGGAAGGCATCAGCAAACTGGGCTTTGAAGTGATAGAGCTGGACAGGAATGGTAAACCGGTTCAGAACTAGTCAGAATATCGTTAATACACCATTAAAAATGCCCGGTATTAACCGGGCATTTTTTTGTTTTATGCTTTTTCTGAAAGCCTTAACTTATTATTTTGCAGCTTTACTATTACATTCGCAATCTCATCTATAATATATTATGCTACAGACAGATTACATACATGTGCCGTACGGTAAAGCCGTATATGGCGAGGCGGAAATAGAAGCCGTAATGCAGGTATTGCGCAGCAGCACCCAAATGGGCAAGCATGTGCGTAAAATGGAAGAACGCGTTGCCGCACTGTATGGTAAAAAGTATGGTATTATGGTAAACAGTGGCTCTTCGGCGTTATACCTGGCGGCAGACCTGCTGGGTTATGAACCGGGCGCTGAGATCATTACACCTGCACTTACGTTTTCTACCACTGTAGCACCACAAGTAAAGAAAGGCTGGGTGCCTGCTTTTGTAGATGTAGAAGAAGGTACTTACAACATAGATGTAAATAAAGTAGAAGAAATGATAACGCCTAAAACCAAGGCGATGATCATACCCAACCTGATAGGCAACCTGCCCGACTGGAAAGCACTGCGTGAACTGGCTGATAAATACAACATCTTCCTGCTGGAAGATTCAGCAGATACACTAGGCGCTGAAATAGGTGGTGCCACATCGGGCCGCTTTACAGATATGAGCACTACCAGCTTCTACGGTTCGCACATCATCAACTGTGCCGGCAATGGTGGCATGCTGTGTGTGAATACAGAAGCTTTTTATGACCGTGGCCGCCTGCTGCGTAGCTGGGGGCGCAGCTCTTCCTTGTTCGTAGAATCAGAAAAAATAGAGAACCGTTTCAATGTAGAGATAGAGGGCATTCCTTACGATGCGAAATTTGTATTTGAAGAGCCGGGTTATAACATAGAACCATCTGAAATGGGTGCAGCATTTGGTAATGTTCAGCTGGATGACCTGGCACATAACATAGATACCCGTACGCGCAACTATGGCCGCATGCGCGAATTCTTCAGCCAATATGAAGAGCACTTTATACTACCAAAACAATTACCTGATTCACGCACGGGCTGGCTGGCATTTGCGGTAACCATCAGGGAAAGTGCTCCGTTCATCCGCCGCGACCTGCAGATATTCCTGGAGAAAAGAAATATACAAACCCGTACGGTGTTCACAGGTAACATCCTGCGTCAGCCGGGCTTTAAGCACTACCCGCACAAAGCTGCTGCGGATGGCTATCCGGAGTCTGATAAAGTAATGCGTGGCGGTATGTTGCTGGCTTGCCATCATGGGCTGAACGAAGCACAGATAAGCCATGTGATGGAGAGTGTGAGTGAGTTTATGAAAAATATATAAGCTGAATGCCGGATCTTATTTTATTTATCATTTTCGCTTACAGCAATAGCAAAATTGCAAAGCGTAAAGGATTGTCTCCCGGATTGTGGATTTTTATGACAGCTGTAACCATGCTGACCGCTATGTTTGTAGGCGCTTTTATTGTAATGCTTACATATAGGGGCCCGCTTCAAGTGGCAAGTGTTCAAAGATTTTTATTGGATAATCCACTGAAGGTACTCACATTCTATGCATGCGAAGCGGGTGGTGGCTTACTGATACGCTATGTGCTGGAACGCAGGCCAGACGCAGATGGTGGGGCTTAACGCCTACCAACCTAATACAGTTTTTAGTTTAGCCATACCGCTTTTACTCACGGTGACCTTAGCGCCACAATGAAGTAAAGCGATATGGCTTTCTTTTTCGTACGGTTCTATACGCGATAGCTGGCTGATGGGGATAAGATAAGAACGATGCACCCGTACAAACTGTTGCGGATCCAGGCTTTGTTCTATATGACCCAGTGTGCTTTTCTTCAGGTAGCTGCCGGCCTCGGTTACAATCTTTACATAGTCATCATTGGCTTCTATATAAAAGATATCCTGTGCCGGTATAATGCGGATAAGGCCATTGTCCTTTACCACTATGCGGTGCTGATAACCTTCATACACATTAGTTGGTACCATTCCATCGAATGTAGCGGTACTTTTAGCTGAAGCTACCTGCATCCATTTTTGAACGGCTTTGTCAAAACGCTCGCGGCTGACGGGTTTTAACAGGTAATCGATAGCATGTGCTTCAAAGGCCTTCATGGCATATTCATCAAAGGCGGTGGTAAATATCACAGAAGGTACTTCATCCAGCAGTTCCAGCATTTCAAACCCGTTCAGCTTCGGCATTTGCACATCCAGGAATATCAGGTCGGGTTTCAGTTCCTGCACGGCTTTAAAACCCTCAAAACCATCGCCACATTCGGCTACCACTTCTATGTCTTTATATGGTTGCAAAAAGGTGTTAACAAGCTGTCTTGCCAATGGTTCGTCGTCTATGATGATAACCTTATACATGCTGGGGTATCTTTAATGTCGTTATAAATATATTGTCTGCTTTGTGTGTCTCAAGCAGGTCGGTACGGGCAAAAAGCAGGTATAACCTGCGGCGAATACCTTCCAGGCCAAAACCGGTACCTCTTGGCGGCTGGCTATCATTATCGAAAGGATTGGTGATCTTTACATGCAGCATATCGTCCTGCAGTGCTATGTGTACACGTATCGTCACATTTCCTGTTTTGCCATACAGACCAAATTTAATGGCATTTTCCAGTAAGGGCTGCAGCAGGAATGGCGGTATCTGTGCGTCGTCGGTATATTCTTTTTCAAACTCCACGCGCAGCCTGTTGCCGAAGCGTACCGATTCTATAGAAAGATAAGCCTCTATATAGCCCAGTTCTTCCAGTATGGATATTTTTTCCTGCCCTTCTCGCCTTACAGAGCTGCGCAGGAAATCGGATAACTTACCTATCATATCCTGTGCTTTTTCAGGTGCTATCATAGTAAGGGAGCTGATGGAGTTGAGGCTATTGTACAAAAAGTGAGGTTGCAGTTGCTGCCTTAGTTTATATAGTTCTGCTTCTTTGTGCAGTACGGCGGCATCCGTTTGTTTCAGGAATTTGTTTTCCAGTGCTTCTGCTTGTTTTTCCATAGCCGTATATGTGGCCAGCCAGCCGCATATCAGCGCATTGGTTATGTAGCGCATCGGCATCGTCTTTACCAGCCATATATAATAACTCTTGTCATCTTTCCCTATTGAAAGCCTTAATGCCTGCCATGCGGCGTAGCCGGCAGAAAGTGCAAAAAAACTACCAATAAGAATGGCATATATGATAACACCCACGCGTGTAGGGTAGGCATTTACCACCAGCAACATACCCCATACGGATAAAGAAAGGATGCCGGTATTTACAATGCTGTCTGTAAGTGCAACATCGAAAGGCAGGCCGGCAAAGTAAAAAAGCAAGCATAGATGAATGCCGCCTACCAGCAGGGCCAGCAGCGGCAATACCCATCGCATATTTTTTTGTATTAGTGGCAATTATCAGCTTGTTGTGTATATACGGTTGCAGGTTCTGTCCACAAAGGCGACGCTATTGGCTGTACTTCTTTTACTTCCGAGAACAACAGTGTGCCGTGTTGCACTTTTATTTCCTGCAGGTCTTTTACAGCTATCAGTTCCCAGGCAACGGTACGTCCATGACGGTCTACAAATGTAGCTTCTTCTTCTTTTGCTACCACGCGTGCCTGGAATAGTGCATCGCGCATATCGTTACCATAAACCAGGCGCCATTGCTCTTCATACTGTTCTGTAGATACACCATCGCATTTTATTCTATAGATTATTTGTGCAGTGTAGGCTTTCATAATACACCATTTTGTAGTTTATATATCCCTTTGCAAAGGATAAGATTGATTAATATGATTTGATTTCAATGCTTGCGAAGTTGCAACTGCCGCGTAGTATCAGCACTTTCCTGTCTTCGCCGGCCTGCTGTGTGCGCAGGCCACGATGGTCTTCTACACTGCCGAATGTGGGCGATATTTCATTCTGCACATCCCAGTGCGATGGTACAATAAGTTCAGCGCCACTGAAGGATATTTTCATGTTCAATACCATTGGCTGCACTGTACTATCGGCCTGTATCATGTTTACTTCCACACCGCCAAATGTGGCACTTACGGTGCCGCCTTTAAAATCTTTGGAAGTGATGATTTCTTTACGGCCTCCAAATGTTACATCTATATTCAGGCTGTTGTCGGTATTCGTTACTACCTGCATTGGGTTTTCGCACATCTTACTATTGTTGCGCGACCGGAATGCAATGACAATACCGCCAATCACCAGTGCCAGCGGGAATACGAGGCTGGAAGATGATGTGTCGCCTATCATGAACTCAGGTACCAGGTGTGCGCCACCTATCAGTATCAGTATCCACCATGCGTGATTGCGGAATTTCTTTTTTACGCCGATTAACAGGCCAACTGCGATAAGGATGATAGGCCAGAAAGAGTGCCAGTCGAAAAAGAACAGCCCCATTTTCTTAAGCATAAGGAATATACCCAAAGCCGCCAGGGCCAATCCGAACCATATCTTGTCGCCCTTTTGCTTGCGGCGCCATTGTTCTGGATTATCAAAATGTCTTCTCATGTCAATTCCTTTTTTGAAACTTTATGATGTAAAAGTATAACCACAACACCTGCTGCTAAAGCCGTATTAGGTAAAGCAGGAAGCAGCGTCGGTAAACGGCGCTTAATGGTCGGTAAATGATTTTAGATAGATGGGCCTGTGTAGCCGAAGGCGGTGAGCGTAGCTTTAACTAAGCCTTTCAGGCGTCCAGTTCAGTTTGGTAAATATGCGTTTGCGCAGAGCGAAGAATTGCCATACGATGCTGCGCTTATACAGGCCGGCTTCATTACGGTGGGTAATATTTTTGTTAGCTTCTTTGCGCCGCTTTAGCCATTTCCCCAGGCTGCCGTAGAAGTGAAAATGTGCCTTGATGATGATGAACATTTCCTTCACTTTGCCACCCAGCAGCATATGCACGCCCGCAACGCCATCCAGCATCAGCCGCAAAGGAAAAAGCCAAAGCAGGGTAGAAGCTTTCTCGTTCTTCAGCAATAATATCAGGCTGTTTCTAAAATTGTAGTACAGCTTTTGCGGGCTGCCGTAACTGATAACGCTGCCGCCCACATGGTATACGGTAGAGCCGGCGATATAACCTATCTTGTAGCCTGCATTTTTCAGGCGCCAGCATAGGTCTATTTCTTCCATATGGGCATAGAAATCGGGATCCAGCCCACCTACTTTATGGTATAGGTCGGCGCGAACCATCAGGCAGCCACCGGATGCCCAGAATATTTCAATATCGTCGTTGTATTGCCCGTTATCCTTTTCCAGCTCGTTGAAGATGCGCCCGCGGCAAAACATGTAACCATACTTATCTTTGAACCCACCTGCCGCACCTGCATATTCAAAGAATTCGCGGTCTTTCCAATAGCGTATTTTAGGCTGGCAGGCAGCCAGGCCCTGGTATCGGTGCATAGCATTGATAAGCGGAGGAAACCAACCGGTGGTTACTTCAAAATCGGCACTGAGCAATACGTAGTATTTTGCCTGTATCTGCTTTAGCGCTTCGGCATAGCCATTAGAAAACCCACGGTTCACGGCTATCTGCAGCGTATGAACGGTGGGATAATTTTCTTGTACGTACTGCAGCGTATCGTCGGTAGATGCATTATCCACCACCACTACATCGTACCCCGTATGTGCTTCCGACACAATGAGCGGCAGGAATAATTCATGCCACTTACGGCCATTATAGCTGAGTATAACTACGGCCGTATCTTGTGTGCAGTTAATCATTGCCCTATGAACAATGATTATTTATACTTAGGATCGTAAAGCGTATTGTCTGGAGCTACAACGTCAGCATTCTTC
>DASWWE010000164.1:0-3336 GCA_036406055.1 Flavipsychrobacter sp.
ATTCTCACAATCATCCAGATGCTGCTGAAATGCTAAGGCCATTTCGCGGTTGAAACTGTTATATTTTTCAGGGCGGTTGAACGTGATATACCCTACGCCATTTTCTTTAGTAAAAAGAACTGTATTGCTCATGAAACAAAAATAAGAAGAATGATTCTATGCCGAAGCAGGTTTAAATAAGCGGGATTTAAAATAAGAGCCGATGCCAATAATACTAGTGATATTTAACGGCAACTCCAATAATACGTGCAGAAAGCTAACAAATAATAACCATTGCAAGCCCATAGCATAGTTTGTAATGTAAAGCCCAATACTGATAAGCCATAGTATGATAACAGCTATGAAACGCACTTTTGGTACTTTATGCCATTGAATGATACTGGTTTTAGAAAACCAGTTGAGATAATGATACGTATAAGCAAATGCAATGAAGCGCATCAGCAAGATGCCTTCTTTGGAATGGAAAATAATATTGTCCCAAGCTGCCATACTTTCCTGGGCTTCTATACCATTTACATTTTGCAGCCAGTTTATGTTTACCACTTTAAATGGGCTATACGCTTCCATACTGTAGGATGTGGGGGTATAAAAAGTTTTATCAGGAAAAATGACTGCTAACAGTATAGGGCATACTACCATACAGACTACTGCTAGGATCCCAAAACGGCTCTGGCTTTTCAATGCACCATACAGCATAAACAATGCCGTGAAAAAATAGACATGTACCAGTGTGGGCAGAAAGACTGAAAAGAATAAATAGAAATGCTGTGATACCTGCGAAGAGAATATGAGTAATATGATACCACCAATACGATAAAACTTGTTTTTAACGGTAACAAACACTATCGAACATAAAAGTGCTATATAAGCAAGGTTGGCATCAAAGCCGGGAGGGAAATCAATTTCCAGAAAACTATCGAAAAAGCGTAAAGTCATCAGTAAGCCGATGACAATAAGAATAATGGCATCGTAACGTTCTTTAGTGTAATATTTCCTGTCGTGCAACCACGATATTTCTGTGAAATAATGCAACGGCCCGAGTATGGCATAGGAAAAAAGAAAAAGCTCGAAGGGCAGCACCATGGCTACAATACCGGAAATGATCATCAGTCCGATATTAGTGATATCCAGCTTTTCGGTTGAAGTCAGTGCCATCAAAAATTCATTAGGGTTGGCGAAAATGCTATGTTATTAAAATTATATAAAATTACACAGCATTTTATGTTATAAATTAGCTCTTCATTATGCTGGTAAAAGTTTTTGGTAGCGCGGTATATGGTGTAGAAGCTATCACTATCACAATAGAAGTAGACATAGTAGTGGGTGGCACAACAGGCTATTTTATAGTAGGGCTGCCCGATAATGCTGTGAAAGAAAGTACAGAGCGCGTGCTCTCTGCCATGAAGAATAATGGTTATGACCGTCCGCGAAATAAAGTAGTGGTAAACATGGCCCCTGCCGATATACGTAAGGCCGGCTCAGCATACGACCTGCCCATAGCCATAGGTATGCTGGCGGCTACAAAGCAATTGCCTGCCGATGACCTGGATAAATATATAATAATGGGTGAGCTATCACTGGATGGCTCGCTGCAACCTATAAAAGGTGCATTGCCCATAGCCATACAAGCCCGTACAGAAAAGTACAAGGGGTTGATACTGCCAAAAGAAAATGCCCGCGAAGCTGCGCTGGTAAATAACCTGGAAGTATATGGCGTGAGCAATATAAAAGAGGTGGTGGATTTCTTTAACGGTACGGGCAGCTTAACGCCTGTATCTGTAAATACACGTGAGGAGTTTTATAATTCTCAATACGAATTTGATATTGACTTCAGTGATGTAAAAGGGCAAGAGAATGTGAAACGCGCTTTGGAGATAGCTGCAGCGGGTGGGCATAATGCTATATTGATTGGCCCGCCCGGTGCAGGTAAAACCATGCTGGCAAAAAGGCTGCCAACGATATTACCACCACTTAGCCTACACGAAGCGCTGGAAACAACCAAGATACATTCTGTAGCAGGCAAGCTACCTGTTAATACTTCGCTTATTTCAAGGCGCCCGTTCCGTTCGCCACACCACACCATCAGCGATGTGGCGCTGGTAGGTGGAGGCGGTATGCCACAACCGGGAGAAATATCGCTGGCGCATAATGGTGTATTGTTCCTGGATGAGCTGCCGGAGTTTAAACGCACGGTGCTGGAAGTAATGCGCCAACCGATGGAAGAACGGCGTGTATCTATCTCTCGTGCAAAGGTGAGTATCGATTTTCCTGCCAGCTTTATGCTGATAGCTTCGATGAATCCCTGTCCCTGTGGGTACTTCAATCATCCTGAAAAAGAATGTACCTGCAGCCCGATGGTAGTGCAGCGCTACCTGAATAAAATATCGGGTCCACTGCTGGACAGGATAGACCTGCATGTGGAGGTAACACCTGTTTCCTTCAATGAGCTATCATCGCAACGTACATCGGAGCACAGCGATGCTGTACGGGAGCGTGTACTCAAAGCACGGGAAATACAGGATAAGCGTTTTGAAGGACAGCAAGGTATTTATGCCAATGCACAGATGGGTAGCAAGCAACTGAAAGAAATATGCATAATAAACAGTGTAGGGCAAACACTGCTGAAAACAGCTATGGACAGGCTCAACCTATCTGCACGTGCGTATGACAGGATATTAAAAGTATCGCGCACCATAGCTGACCTGGCAGGCAGTGAGGATATAAGACCGGAACATCTGGCAGAAGCCATACAATATCGCAGCCTGGACAGGGAAGGATGGGCCGGGTAAAAAATAAAATAAAGCCACCGCAGACGCGGTGGCTCTTCGTTTAAGCAATAGGGATATGTTATTTATGCTTCGTTGAGGCAGAAGCCAATGGTATCTACAGCATATTGCTGGTAGAAGGTATATGCGTAGGATACAAAAGGATAGCATAGCAGCGTTTTGTCATATGCATACAGCCTTATGTTATATCCGCATTTGCGCACATTGTTTGTGGTCATAGACCAGTTACCTGTTTTACCCACGCCCGGAACGATGATCTGCGAACCAAAGCTGCGAACAACGCCATCTACTTTGAATGTAGTGCTATCGCCACTGCGCAGTTGTATGAATTCGAACGCTACGCTATGGCAGTTGTTCTCGTCATCGGCAAGACTGTAGGTACCGGTTATATCCATACCTTTTACCAGTGTGCCGCAGTCTTCAGATCCGTTCACCTTGATATGCACATCCTTAGGTGCGTGTTTATCTACCTTGATGCGGCAGCGCTCGCTGGTAAAGCCCTCAGATGTTTCGAGATAGAACTCATACACATCAGAATCAGCAACAGAGA
>DASWWE010000165.1:0-28693 GCA_036406055.1 Flavipsychrobacter sp.
TAAAGTATTGAGTGGTGGTGTGGAAGCCAATGCGATGCAAAAACCAAAACAGTTTTTTGGTGCTGCACGTAAAATAGAAAATGGTGGCTCACTTACCATACTGGCTACAGCCCTGATAGATACCGGTTCTAAAATGGACGAGGTGATCTTTGAAGAATTTAAAGGTACCGGTAACATGGAGCTGCAATTAGACCGTAAACTGGCTAATAAGCGTGTGTTCCCTGCTATCGATATCACATCGTCTTCTACCCGCCGCGATGACCTGCTGCATGGTAAAGAGGTACTAAATAAAATGTGGATACTTCGCAATCACATTGCAGATATGCATACGGATGAGGCTATGAAATTTCTGTTGCAGCAAATGAAAGGAACTAAGAACAATGAAGAGTTCCTGGCTACAATGGGTAAGTAACAACATATACTATAATAAAAAGTAAAGGCTCGCATTGCGAGCCTTTACTTTTTATACTTAACATTAGTTCTTATTGTACTGATATTTTGGTGCGGTATACTTCATTATTATATCGCACCTGTATCATGTAGATGCCTTTTGCTGCACCAGCAAGGTCGAATGTAGCTTTTGTAGCTACGCCTTCTTTCTGTGCTATTAATTTACCCGTCATATCCAGTACCTGTATGCTTGCATTGTTTGCATTCATGGGCAATTCTATCACCAGGTAGCCATTAGTGGGGTTAGGGTATGCTTTTACGGTTTGTGTATTCACATCACCGTTCTCTCCGGCTTCCTCGTTATTGAATTTAGCAGGAGGACAATCACCTACTTTGCAGCCATGTGACAGATGTGCTGCTACAGCGCTGCTGGCTATGCACAGTGTTTGGGGATTGCCTGAGTTGCCCGGAGGATAGTGGCATACCGTTACTTTGTTATTATTATTACCACACCTTGCATCTACCACCCTTATTATTTGTGAAACAGTATGTGTACATCCTGATGCATCAGTAATAGTTACTGTATACGTCGTAGTAGTTGTTGGCGATACCAGTGTTGTTGCAGATGTAGGATTAGCTACAGTCGCAGCTGGGCTCCAGCTATATGTATAGCTGCCTGCACCACCAGATACTGAAGCAGCCAGTGTAACGCTTTGCGGTCCATAACCTAAGTAAATAGTATATGGTGCATGTCCCGTTATAGTTACTACAGGGCTTACAGATATGCTACCTGTTATAGCTGAAGGCTGTGTAATAGTAGTTGAATCAAATGCCGTACAACCATTAGCATCTATCAGTGCAAATGTATAGGTATCCGCCACCAGGCCGGTTACATCTTCTGTTGTGGCACCATTGCTCCATGCATATATTACAGGTGATGTAGTGTTAGCCGTTGTGATATCGATAGCACCAGTAGCTGCTCCATTGCACGATACATTGGTCACTGTTTTAGACAATGTAACAGCGCATTGTATCACCGTCAGTTCAAAGTTTTGAGAAGCATTACCGCAGTGTGTGCCGTTTATGTGGTTCAGTGAGTCTTCTATTTCTATACCTACATGGTGAATACCCGTATCAGCAACAGTTGGCGAGCCCGAAATTGTCCAGCTGCCATCATTGTTATCGGTCAGCGTTAGCCAACTTGGTAAAATTGTATTTTCTATACCCACTTCATCACCTTGTGCAGAATCCGCATCGGCAGTGGTGAATGTATAGCTGAAGGTTTGGCCCGCAGCTATAGTTACATTAGGTTGCGTGCTGGTAAATACAGGTGGGTGGTTTATCAGGTATGTAATTGAATCGTTCACAGATTCACCATACCTGTCTGTTGCTTTCATCACCAGCAAGTGTTGACCCCAGTCAGATGAAGTGGTAGGCCAGGTCATTACCGTTTGTACGGGATTTGCTTTTGCTGTCGGCAATGAAGGACTGAACGACATGCTTCCTACTACACCAGTTACAGCCGATATAGACACACTATCTGTGGTATCGGGATCTGTAGCGCGGAATGTTTCGCTAACCGTTGTACCCGGAAGGTAGCAAAATGTGCTGGCATTGCCCGGTGTTGGTGAAACAAACTGCGGCCTCATTGATACTACTATGTTTACAACACTATTGGTTTGGATGGTAGCTATATCCTGTGCCAGGAAATTAACCTGATAGGTGCCTAGTTGTGCATTAGTAGGTGTCCAACTAAAGGCTTGTGTCACCGGATTTCCATTAGCAGAGACAAAAGTTGCACCTACCGGTAAGCCAAGTGCATTTAAAGTAACTACATCACCTGTATCATTATCCAAAGCTTTTACATTGAAAGTGAGTGTTTGACCCGGTTGAATAAGGTAGTTGGCATTATTACCCGGTGTTACGGTATAGTCGAATACAGGCGGCGTAGATGGGCCTGTTATACGTAACATCAGGTCTAATTGTATCCTCGCGCCTTTGCTGTCGGTTACATACACTACAGCATTATAAAGCTGGCCAATGGCCTTACCAACGGTGCTGAAAGACAAGACGCCTGTAGGGCTAACAGTCAGGCCGGCAGGTTGTACAGTTGAAGCTCCGAAACTTCCATTGGGTGCCAATGAAAATGTAAGCATATCTCCATTAGGGTCTGTAGATGGTATCTGATAGCTTACTGAGCTATTTACAGGCATACTAATGTAAGGGGGTACTGTTGATACAGGTGCATCATTACTATTACCTACCGTTACTGTAGATATAACTCTGTAATCACGGTCAGGATTATTTATCAGGCTAGAGATACGGCAGCATCCGTCAAAAGACGCCGTGTAAGTAGCAGATACTGATGGGTATGTTTTAATGTACTCGAACTGTCCGTATATCCAGTTTTCAGTTGTATTTACGGATGTTACAAACAATGTAATCGGAACGCTGGAGCCTGAACCCGGATTAAATGCAATACCTGTATTAACTGTTGAACCCACATTGGGCAATGGGCCTCCAAACGGAAAATCCCGTCTCCATGCCTGGGTAATTCTGAATTTGATTTGATAAGGATTTCCTGGCACACGTTCCCAGGTAATGTTACCATAACGGAAGTGTGTAGCGTAAGAATCGTTAGTGCAGAAAATAAAAACGCAGAAAAGCAGTAAGGTGAAACACCTTCGTAACAAATTTGGGGTCTTTTTCATGATTGCTTATATTTTAGTTAGTGAAAAAATCCTATCTAAACTACTTGCAATTCAATGTACACGTGTCGTTACATCTATTATCTCTCTCTTATTGAATTGGATTACAAATTTTGCAATTATTCTATTATAATTCCAAATAAATTATGAAAATAAAAAATATTTTAATTTAAATGTTACAGAAACTTAACTGCTGTGATCAGTTACTATGACCCAAGCCCCATTTATTTTCCTGAACAATAATGTAAAACTGCCACCCACATCTCCTATGGTGCGTTTTAATGCCCATTTACCTAATACAAAATAATACTTCTTACTTAATTTCCTGACTTGCAATATATCGAACGATAGTTTGCCCATTTTAGCTGTATCACTATAAGAGCGTTTATACCGCTCCAATGTTTCTTTATAGCCATAGGTTGGACCATTTTTGCCTACAAAAACAAGGCGGTCGCTCTTCCAGTAACCCTGCATATACTGCTCTATACTACCCTCATTCCAGGCTTTCATTTGCTTATCCAATACAGCCCTTATCAATGCATCATCAGTTTGTGCAACCACTGTGCATGGGTATAGTAATAGTACTATCAGTAGTACTCTTATCATTCAGGAAAGATAGTAAAAACAAAAAGGTAATTGTACATACAATTACCTTGACATGTGTTATAGGGGCTGCTGCCGGGTGGGTTTATAGTATAATTGTGATAGCGATTGGGTGAATGTTCTTTGTAAAAGTATACAATCATAAATATTCTGAATGAGCTATCAGACGGATGTAGGAATTGATTGGACTAAAGTGGCTTTTCATTTGACGAACAGTTAATACGGTCCTGTCATTTATCGCTATACAAGTAAAAATGCCCCGTTAATACGGGGCATTTTGCGATATTTAAATACGGCAATATATTTCTTTAGTGTGCTTCCTCGCCTGGCTTCAGTGGCACTGTTTGTGGTATAAAGTCATTACCGTTACCATCATCTTTATAGTCATATGGCCAGCGATGTACTTCAGGAATATCACCTTCCCAGTTACCGTGTCCGGCATTGATAGGTGTAGTCCATTCAAGTGTCGGAGAACCCCATGGATTCTTAGTAGTCATTTTACGGCCACGGAAAATGCTAACAAAGAAGTTAACAACAAAAAGCAGCTGGGCAAAGAATACCAGTATGGCAGCAATACTTATGAAAGCATTCAGATCATTGAATTGTTTGAAAGATTCCCATGCGCTATAGTCGTAATAACGACGTGGCATACCGGCTATGCCTTCATAGTGCATAGGCCAGAATATCAGGTAAGCACCGGCAAACGTCAGGAAGAAGTGAATATAACCGAGGGTATTATTCATGAAACGCCCGAACATTTTAGGGAACCAGTGGTATATACCGGCGAACATACCAAAGAAGGCCGATACACCCATTACTATGTGGAAGTGCGCAATTACAAAGTAAGTATCGTGCAGGTGAATATCCAGTGCAGAGTTACCCAGGAAGATACCTGTAAGACCACCTGAGATGAAAAGTGATACGAAGCCAAGTGCGAACATCATCGGAACGGTAAAACGTATATTACCTCTCCATATAGTAGTAAGCCAGTTGAATACTTTTACCGCAGAAGGTACGGCGATCAGCAGCGTCAACAGTACGAAGACAGAACCCAGGAACGGACTCATACCTGTAACGAACATATGGTGCGCCCATACCAGGAAGGCCAATACTGTAATACCTATCAGTGATATGATCATCGCTGTATAACCGAATATCGGCTTACGGCTGTGGTTTGAAAGTACCTCTGAAGCCATACCCATACCAGGAAGCATGATGATATACACTTCCGGGTGACCCAGGAACCAGAACAAGTGCTGATAAAGGATAGCAGAACCACCTACGTGCGGTAGTGCTTTACCACCTATGAATATTTCAGACAGGTAGAAACTGGTACCGAAGTTGCGGTCGAATATCAGCAGTACAAAACCTGAAAGCAGTACAGGGAAAGAAAGTACACCCAACACAGCCGTAAAGAACAGCGCCCAGATAGTAAGTGGCATGCGTGTCATGGTCATACCTTTGGTACGCATATTCAGGATAGTAGAGATGTAGTTAAGACCGCCCAGCAGAGATGACACAACGAATAGTGCCATGCTTATCAGCCACAAGTCCATACCTATTCCAGAACCCAATGATGCTTCTTTCAGTGCGCTCAGCGGAGGATAAGTTGTCCAGCCACCTGATGCAGGCCCTGTCTGTACAAATAGTGATACAAACATGAAAACACTTGCGATAAAGAAGAACCAGTAAGACAGCATGTTCATAAAGGGAGATGCCATATCGCGTGCACCTATTTGCAGAGGAATAAGCAGGTTGGCAAATGTACCGCTCAAGCCGGCTGTCAATACGAAGAATACCAGGATAGTACCGTGCATGGTTACCAATGCATAGTAAAACTCAGGGTTCAATTTACCCCCTTTCGCCCATTCGCCCAGGAATGTTTCCATGATAGGGAATGTCTGATCAGGGAAACCAAGCTGAAGACGGAAGAATACAGACATCAATGCGCCTATAATAGCCCATATGATACCCGTAATAAGAAATTGCTTCGCAATGATCTTATGGTCCTGGCTGAAAATGTACTTTGTAATAAAGTGCTGCTCATGGTGCTCATGGCCATGATGGTCAGCATGCGCGTCGTGTGTGTGCGCTACATTTGGTCCTTGAATGATAACGTCGCTCATTATTTGCACTTTTATATGTTCGCCTTGGTTGCGAACGATTACTTCATCGTTATTGCTTTAACACTATCAGTTTTCTGTTCTGGCTGGGCAGCACCTTCTGCAGCTGGTGCAGGTGTTGCAGCCGGCGGATTGGCAGACGCATAGTAAGTCTGTTGCTTCGCCATCCATGCATCATACTCTGCCTGTGTTTCTACTATTATAGTACCCCTCATTGAGTAGTGGCCTTTACCGCACATCTGGTCGCAGGATATTTCGTAAACGAAATCCTTGTTACCGGTGATCTCTTTCATCTTGGCAGTAGTAATAGTTGGGGTGAACCACATTGTAGTAGTGATACCCGGTACAGCATCCATTTTCATACGGAAATGTGCAAGGCCTACATCGTGTATTACATCCCTCGATCCTATAACCAGGCTTACAGGTTTGTTTACTACCAGGTGCAGCTCACCATTCTGTGCCACTACGTCATCCAGGTTGTCTTTATCAGTCCAGTCTAAACCCAGTACGTTATTGGCATCATTTATTTTACGGAAGTCTTTTTTGCCCAAAACACCATCTTTACCCGGATAACGAATAATCCAGTTAAATTGTTTACCTACTATTTCAACCACAGCAGCATTTGAAGGTGCGGCGCCAGTCATCCGGCCCCAGTTGCGCAAACCTACTGCTACCAGGCAGGCCATCGCAATAGCAGGAATGGTTGTCCATATCAATTCCAGCTTATTGTTGTGGGCGTAGAAGAAAGAACTTCTTTTTTCTGTAGACTGGTAGCGGAACGCAAACCAGAAAAGGATAGTTTGAGTAAGAAAAAACACGATACCCGTTACTATCAGCGTAACCAATAGCATGCTATCATACTCCACACCGTGGTTTGAAGCAGATACAGGCAACATTTTATCTATCAGCGCATCGTGGCACAACCATATGCCATACAATCCCAGGAAGAAGAAAACTACCAGCAACCAGGCCATCGTCCGATTCACCCTTGCGTTAATTTTCTCTTCGCCACGCAATATGGTAGCGTATTCACTGGCTTTTGCTATCTGGTATATGATAACAAATACCAGTATTATCAATGCTATTGTTAATAATCCCGACATGGTCAGTTATCTTGTATTTACTATTATTAAGTTTTTATAGTCCTGTTACAGAAATCTCTTCTTCTAGCTCTTCAATCCTAGCTTTGGTGCAATATAGCCTCCTTCAGCAATGGATGGTTGTTTGGTACCAAAGATGCTTTAGTCAGCGTACGTGATACTGTAAACATCATCAATCCTGCAAAACCAGCCAATATACCCAGTTCATACCAGCCCAGTGTCCAATGAGCACCCAGAGGGCCGGGCATTGTCATTATATAGAAATCCAACCAGTGACCGAATATAATTACTAATGCCATAAAGCTTACTGTAAAGTAGTTGCGTTTACTTGGGCGCGCCATCAGTATCAGTATCGGCATAATAAAGTTAATAATGAATACCGAGTACCATATCATACTGTATGGGCCTTGCTGGCGCATTTTGAAATAGGTAGTTTCCTCAGGTATGTTACTGTACCATATCAGCATATACTGTGCAAACCAAGTGTATGTCCAGAAGATACTGAATGCAAACATAAATTTACCCAGGTCGTGAACGTGCTCTTTATTAACTATTTCCAGGTTGCCTTGGTTTTTCAGGTATACTACAAACAGCAGGATAACAGACATACCACTCACAAATGCACTGGCGAAAGTGTACCAGCTAAACATAGTAGAATACCAGTGAGCATCAATACTCATGATCCACATCCACGGTGTTGTGCTCATTTGCGTAAGGGCATATACCAGCAGGAAACCTGCAGACCATTTCACCATGTTCCAGTATATCTTAGTACTGTTCTTAGGTGCTGATTCCTGTGCAAGAGAAAGTGCGCGAAATTTATGGCCGAAGAAAGACCATAATGCGATAGTAACGATCGTGAAGCCTGCAAACATAGCCGGATTCAGGAAAGCCGATTTGCCTTCTAATATTTTATCACCTTCTGGGTGCACCCAGTGATATATCGGGTTATGCCCATCAACATTGAATACAAAAGCTACGCACATCAGTATGATACCGGCTATCAGGCCAAATACCCATACATTGGCACCGATTGCTTCAGGTATCCTTTTGTAGGCAACGATCCAGCCACCTTGTGCCAGTGATGCAGCAGCCTGGATAAAAATGCTGGCAACTGCCATCAGCAGGAAGAATACGCTGGTTTGTAATAGTACCAACCAAAAGCGTGTTTGTTCATAATGGTCGCCACCTAGCTTGGTAACACCGCCGATTATCAGCACCAGCACGCCCACGGCTATCAAACCAAGGCTTGTGTTTCTTAATCGTGACGGTATCTCAAAACGATCGTTCATTTTATTAAACTTATTAGAAGTACGTTTATTAAAATTATTTTACTCAATTAGTGCTTTTCAGCATGTTCACCTGCAGCAGTTGTTGCCATTGCTACCGGTTTTGTTGTATCGGCAGTTGTTGCACCCGGGGTCGCTATACCGAAAGTGTACGCATCACCACCGTTATCCGCCTGTACTTTTTTGATGTATGCAATCACCATCCAGCGTTGCTTTACATCCAGCTGGCTTGCATAAGAACCCATTGAATTTTTACCATACTTGATGGCTGCATACATGGTACCCGCGGTCATGTGCAGATATTTTGCATCTTTCAGGTTAGCAGGCATCGCAGCAAATTTACCACTTACATACAATGGTCCCTGTCCGTCCAGGTTTGTACCGTGGCATATACCGCAGTATATGTTAAACAGGCGCTTACCTTCACCCAGTTCCGCTTCTGTAAAGCGCATATCTGTTGTAAAGCTTTTGTAAGCATTCGTATCCCCTTCTACCAAATGATCCGGCAGGTCTTTTCCCATAGCTACCGTACCTGCTACAGGCAGGCGGCTTGTTTGGCCATCTGCAAAGTTGGGGTTTGCTGTATAAGCATCGTAAGCTTGGGAGTAGGTCATATCAGGTGCATACGTCTTGCCGGGATTGCGGCGCATACTGCCACTATTGCAAGACGCAAGTCCCAATCCTACAGCCAGGGTTGCTATTACTATGCTTTTGGTATTGCTCATAAACAATTTAAAATTCAAAATTTCAAAAATTTGAAGTTTGCCTTAGCCATTTACAGTTTTATACTGCTGATAAGGCTCATCTTTATCAAAACGGCCATACCACCATTCTGATTCTGCTATTTGAATCGAAGTTTCAACAGCACCTGTAGTTTTCAGGAAATCTGTTACTTCTTGTTCACTTACTTGCTCATTGATTTCCAGCGCTACTATAAATAGGTCATCCGATTGACGCGGATGGAAAACGTGTTTTTTAACACCTGGCATTATCTGGTTCAGGTAGCAGAAAGTAAGCACCATACCTACCGCTGCAAACAGTACCGTCAACTCGAAAGTGATGGGTATGAAGGCAGGCAGTGAAAAGTGAGGCTTACCGCCGAAGTTTACCGGCCAGTCGCTCATGAATATCCATGACATAAAACCAACTGCAGTGCAGGTACCTGCGATACCGTAGATAAAACCCGCCACGTGAAGGTCCGTTTCTTTCAGGCCCAGTGCACCGTCAAGGCCGTGCACAGGAAAAGGCGTATATACATCGTGCAGTTTATAGCCGCTGTTGCGTACTTTCTTCACTGCAGGAAACAGCACTTCCTCATCATCGTAACAAGCAACTGCAAATTTCTTTATAGCCATTTTATTATTTAATTCAAAAGTTAAAAGTCAAAATCAAAAATACTATCCAGGCAACAAGTCAACTAACTAGTGATGAGCGTGGTCTAGTTCATGCTTAAACTCTTCCGTGCTTTTCGCATCTATTACTTCCATTTTGTTCTTATAGCTTTCGCCAGATGTTTTCAATACAAACTTGATCTCAGCTATCGCGATAACAGGGAAGTATTTGGCAAACAGGAAGAAGCATGTAAAGAACAGGCCGAATGTACCCAGGTAGAAACCTATCTCAGGCCATGTTGGACTATAGTATGTCCAGCTACCCGGAATGTAATCGCGATACAGAGATGTAACGATGATTACGAAACGCTCAAACCACATACCTATATTCACTACTATAGACATTATGAAAGTGAATGGAATATTACGGCGCAGTTTTTTGAACCAGAATAGCTGCGGAGATACCACGTTACATGTCATCATCGCCCAGTAGCTCCACCAGTACGGACCAAGAATACGCCATTTGAACGCTTCTTGTTCGTAAAGAACGCCACTGTACCAAGACATAAACAGCTCTGTAAGATAAGCCACACCCACTATCGAACCGGTAAGTACTATTACCTTATTCATAGCCTCCAAGTGACCGACTGTAATGTAATCTTCCAGGCCCATAATCTTACGGCAGATGATCAGCAGCGTGTTCACCATCGCGAAACCTGAGAAGATGGCACCCGCAACGAAGTATGGAGGGAAGATGGTTGTATGCCAACCGGGAATTACCGATGTAGCGAAGTCGAAAGATACGATCGTGTGTACGGAAAGTACGAGTGGTGTACTCAAACCTGCCAGTACAAGCGACAATGCCTCGTGACGCTGCCAGTTTTTAGCAGTACCTGTCCAACCGAAAGATGCAAGGCCATAAAGGCGTTTGCGCAGTTTAGTTTTAGCACGGTCGCGGATGGTTGCAAAATCAGGAACAAGGCCTGAATACCAGAACAACAGCGATACGGTAAAGTAAGTAGAGATCGCAAATACATCCCAAAGCAGCGCCGAGTTGAAGTTAGGCCATAATGGTCCGCGCGTGTTAGGATAAGGCAGTACGAAAAAGCCATCCCATACACGGCCCATGTGGAATATCGGGAACTGGCCCGCACACATTACCGCGAAGATGGTCATCGCCTCAGCCGCACGGTTTACACCGGTACGCCAGCCCTGGCGGAATAGTAAAAGGATAGCCGAGATAAGTGTACCGGCGTGACCGATACCTACCCACCATACGAAGTTGGTGATATCCCATCCCCAACCTACGGTACGGTTGATGCCCCACACACCTATACCATAATAAACCTCCCAGAATACGGAAAAAGCACCGAAACCCAGCAGAATTACCGAAAAGAAGAAGCCAACATACCACATGCGGCCCGGTTTCTGCTCAATAGGGCGAACGATGTCTTCTGTCACCTGGTGATATGTTTTATCACCATCTACCAGCGGTTCCCGTACAAATGATTCGTACTTTAAATGCATAGCACGTAATTAGTAATAGTTCGTTTTAATTTTTTTAGCGGCTCCTTCTCACTTTCCTTCACACGGCCTTTTCACTTCTATGGTTAATGCCACTAAGGCATCTATTTTATTATATGTGCGCGTTGAAAATACCATCCAGTTTTTCATCACCGGCTACTATCACGTCCGTGTTACGGATTTTAGACAGGTAGTTGATGTTAGGCAGGGTATGTATTTGCTCCAGCACATAGAATACCCTTTCTTTCTGGTCTTTGAAACGCACTTTAGCTATTTCACTGTTCGGATCATTCACATCACCAAAGATGATACAGTCTGAAGCACAAGCCTGCTGACAAGCAGTTTTTACTTCACCATCTTTCAACGGACGGCCTTCTTTCTTCGCAGCCAGTTTGCCATCCTGCAGGCGTTGCACGCAGAAGCTACATTTTTCCATCACACCACGGCTACGTACCGTAACATCCGGGTTCAGTACCATACGCGTCAGGTCATCGTTCATATCATCACGACGGCCATCTTCATACAGGTTATCCTCGAAGCAGTCTGCACCGTTCCAATCCATCCAGTTGAAGTGACGTACTTTATAAGGACAGTTGTTAGCACAATATTTAGTACCGATACAACGGTTATAAGCCATTTGGTTCAAACCTTCGCTGCTGTGGTTGGTAGCAGATACCGGACAAACGTTTTCACAAGGCGCATTGTCGCAGTGCTGGCACAGCATTGGTTGGAATACTGTCTGGATTGTATCCGGGTCATCAGGCATACCGCTGAAGTAACGGTCGATACGCAACCAGTGCATTTCCTGAGATTTCAGTACGTGTGTTTTACCTACTACAGAAACGTTATTTTCTGCCTGGCAACCTATAACGCACGCACCGCAACCGGTACAAGCTGTAAGGTCGATAGACATACCCCAGTGGATACCCGGAGCTTCGTAGGTAGGATACAGTGTACCATTTTCACGGAAACCTTTATCAAAGGCCGATTCACCTGCAGCTTCCCTGCCGCGTGTTGGAACAGGAGCAATGCCTAAGGCATTGTCATGCCCACCGCCATGTGCTGTTTCGCCATGGCCACCACCGTGCGCTTCACCACCTTCGTGGCCTGCACCATGCTCTTCCCATGGGAGGCCTGAATAATGGCCCAGTTCTTTTTCGCGCTCCTTTATCAGGTGCTTAGGGTCTTTGCTGAATTCATCCAGCGTATATTCATGTATGATAGCACGGCCTTCGTAGCTATGGTGTGTCTGTGTTATAGCCACATCAAAAACATCTGCCGTCTTCTCTATCGTAGCATTCGTATTGTAGTCAAACGTCTGGCCATTGAAAACAACCAGCGGGAAGGCATTCTTACCTGTGTTGGCAGCTGCGCGGCCAACTTTTGCATCGCGTCCGTAACCCAAGGCTA
This sequence comes from Flavipsychrobacter sp., assembly GCA_036406055.1. Lineage (GTDB taxonomy): Bacteria > Bacteroidota > Bacteroidia > Chitinophagales > Chitinophagaceae > Polluticoccus. The sequence continues at coordinate 12,479 of DASWWE010000165.1, forward strand.
TAGCCACCACATCATTGTGCATACCCGGTACCACTACCATCGGCAATGATATTTCCTGGCCGTTAGCTTTTACTTTCAGTACGCGTTTCTTATTTTCTACCTCGGTGATACCTGTCAGCTCTTCACCCAGCTCTTTAGCTTTCTTGGGAGATACGCACACGTAGTTGTCCCAGGTAGCTTTGGTAATCGGGTCAGGCATTTCCTGTAGCCATGGGTTGTTACTCCACGCACCGCCGGCACCTATTGCCACTTTCTCATACACCATCACTTCCAAACCTGCACCGGCTTTCTTGGCCTGTATAGCAGCTATGGCCGCACCGGCATTTCCTGCGAAGGCCGCACCGGCCATCGGCATTTCACCTGCCGGCTCTATGATACCATCTTGCAATGCTTTATCAAAAGCAGCCTGGCCACCCAGTTTCGTACTCCAGTATTGTTTCCAGTAGTCGCCGTAAGTAGTAGCAGATCCGCCCCATGCCAGCAGGCTATCCTGGAAGGCACGTGTTTTGAACAGTGGTGCAATACCCGGCTGCATCAGGCTATAATAACCTGTTTTAGGCTCTGCATCACCCCAGCTCTCCAGGAAATGATGATCGGGTACTACATATTTACATTTTTGAGCCGTTTCGTCCATGCGCTCTGCAAAAGATACCGTTACCGGTACTTTCGCCAGGCCGTCGGCAAATTTCTTACCATTGTAATAATCGTAAACAGGGTTTACGCCTTGCAGCAATACTGCACCTACCTGGCCATTGTTCATAGCCTCTGTCAGCGCTACCATATCGGCGTCTATACCTTGCCTGTAGTTGCTGTTAACTGCCCAGTTGATAGTAGTGCCGTTAGCACCTACTGCACTGTTGATGGCATTGATAACAGTCTGAATATTTACATCATTGCTGCCGCATACTACCAGGCCATTACCTTTTTTCAGGTCGGCTGCTGCTTTAGTCACCAGTTCGTTCAGCTTTTTGCTGGCAAATGCCGGTGCTGCACCTGTAGTTACTGCATTGTAAAGCGCTACGGCTACCGCACCCATTTCAGATGGTTTGCAGGTAGCACGGAAGTCGGCACTTGCACCTGAAATAGTGTGGTTAGGTTCTACTTGGTAGTGCTTAGACATCCTGGCATTGTTTGCGCTTATTTTGCGGCCAATACCGTATTGCTTAGAAAATTCTATCGGAGACAACCAAGTACCCAGGAAGTCAGCACCCAGGCTCACTATTGTTTGGGCCTTATCAAAGTGATAAGAAGGTAATGCACGCTTGCCGTAGCTTGCTTCATTTGCCAGCAGCATACCGCTGTAAGAAACCGGGTCGTAAACCACATGTTTCGCGTTAGGGTATTTTGCTATGAATTGGTTGATTACGTCTTTTGTAGTAGGGCTTAGTATAGAAGCAGTAACGATGTACACAGGGCGTGTTTCACCAGCCAGCGCTTCTGTAATTCGGCGGTCAAGTGCTTCAAATGTAGATTCAGCAACTTCACCTTTATCATTCACGCTACCCGGATGGCGAAGGCGTGCTTTATCGTACAGGTTCAATACAGAAGCCTGAACACGTGCAGATGTAGCACCCTGCGTTATTGAAGAAAGGGTATTACCTTCCAGTTTTATCGGACGGCCATCGCGCGTTTTAACAACAATTGCGCAATAATCACCGCCATCAACGTATGTAGAAGCGTAGTAATTAGGAACGCCCGGTATAATTTCTTCCGGCTTGATAGCATACGGAATAACTTTACGTACAGGCATTTCACAACTTGCAGCCAGTGTAGCTGCTGCCGTGCTGAAACCCAAGAATTTCAAAAAGTCGCGGCGGGGGGTGGTAGCATCAAGCAAGGTACCGCTGATATCAAACGGCAGCGACTCTTTAAACTCGTTATCAACCACGTTTTGATGAGCCGATGTTTCATTCAGCTCTTCCAAACCCTTCCAATATTTTTTTTGACTCATATGGTTTGATTCGGTATAATATTGTGTTTCCGAATAATTTTTAATTATGTGAAAAATATCGCTGAAACCTAAGTATTAGTAGTGACATTTCTGGCACTCAATGCCGCCTATGTCTTCTACTGTAACACCGGTACGCTGACCAGATTTCAGTTCTGCGTGATATTTTTCGTATATCGAATAATAGTTGTTGTTAGCAAACTGCACTTCCGTTTGGCGGTGACAGTTAACACACCAGCCCATCGACAGTGGAGAAGACTGGAACACTTCGTCCATTTCCTGCACATCGCCGTGGCAACGCTGACATTGTACTTTACCTACTGTTACGTGCTGAGAGTGGTTGAAATAAACGTGATCAGGCAGGTTGTGAATTTTCACCCACTGTATAGGCGTAGCTTTAATATTGCCTTTCTCGTCGCGGATATATGCTTTTTTAGCTGGGTCCCAACCGGCATATTTGTATAGTTTTTGTATTTCGGCAGTACCGTCTACCTCTTTACCTTCAGCAGTTATCAGCGGATGGTCTTCAGCACCAGTGTATTCGCTGATCTGCTTGTGGCAGTTCATACACACATTGGTAGAAGGTATCATAGCGTGCTTGCTCTTTTCAGCACCCGCATGGCAATACAAACAGTTTACCTGGTTGATACCCGCATGCACTTTGTGAGAGTAGAAGATAGGTTGCTCCGGCATATAGTTTTGCTGGCGGCCCATTTCAACAGCACCATTTGTTATCCAGTAACCGGCCAGTATAAATACCAGTATCACGGTCATTGCGATAACTACTTTATTACGGTAGAAAGGAATTTCTTTTTCGTTAGGAACACCATCTTTGTCATTTGCCACACGGCGCAGGCCGCTGTTTACACGCCACAGGATGAAAGCCAGCGCTACCAGTATTAGGGTAACCATGCTGTATATCCATTTGCTGCCGCTTGTATCTTTTGCAGCAGAAGTAGCCGCTGCTGCTCCGCCATCATCTTTTTTAGGAGGCTCAACAGAGTTTGTATATGCTATGATGGCATCGATCTCCTCATCAGACAGGTTAGGGAACGCTGTCATGGCTGTTTTATTCCATTTGGCATACAAGTCATTTGCATACTTGTCGCCACTGGCAATAACAGCTGCAGAGTTCTTAATCCATTTGTGCAACCACTCTTTGCTGGGCACACGTGCATCCACACCTTTCAGTGCAGGGCCCGTTGCGTCTTTCAGCGGGTTGTGACATGCGGCACAGTTCGATTGGAATAACGCCTTACCATCAGGTGCGGCGCTTGCAGAATAATTGAATGCAAACAGAGTAATTACTAACGCAAAAATGCTGTTAGCAAAACTCCGGAACATCGGCTTAATAGATTCTGACACAGAAATAATTTTGAAAATTAACGTTCCTTTTAGACAAAGCGTGGGCAAAACTACAACACAAAACCGAAAGTTTATACACATTTGTTAAAAAATGTTTTTCAATACTGGCGCGGGTTTCAGCCGATATTTTAATTGTGACAATGCGTCTTTGTCATTTTTTTGTCAGCCAAAAATTATCGCTTTATTTAATATTTTTTTTAAACTTTAGTAACAAAAGCGGTAATTTTTTAAAAATCATTGTAGCTAAATGCTGCCGGTCCTGCCACCATCCACCGGTATACTGGTACCATTTACATACCCTGCTGCCGGCGAAGCCAGGAATGCTATCACTGCAGCTATTTCTTCCGGCAGGCCAAAACGTTTTGCGGGTATTTCTTCCAGCATCTCATGTTCCACTTCGTCAAGACTGGCGCCGGTTTTGCTCACTTTATTGTTGATGATCGCCTCCAGGCGGCCTGTTGCAGTGGCGCCGGGTAATACATTGTTTACCGTTATACCGAAAGGTGCCAGTTCATTGGCCATCGTTTTAGCCCAGCTGGCTACTGCGCCACGTATGGTATTGGATACGCCAAGACCTTTCAGCGGTATTTTAACAGAAGTAGATATCACATTCACAATACGTCCGAAACCGGCGGCTTTCATGCCTGGGGCTACCTGCCTGGCAAGGATATGATTGCAGATAAGGTGTTGCTGGAAGGCATTGATAAATTGTTCCGGTTCAGCATCCACTATGGGTCCTGCGGCAGGTCCGCCACTATTGTTAACGAGTATGTGTACTGCGTGGTCTTTTACGAATGCGCTTACCACATCGCTTACCTGCTGTGGTTGGCTGAAATCGGCCACCAGGTAGCTGTGTTGCTGGCCTTGCCCTGCATCCAGTTTTGAAACTGCTTGTTTCAGGGCTGCTTCGTTGCGGGCTATAAGTACACAATTGGCCCCTAAGGATGCTATTGCCTGGGCAGATGCAAAGCCTATACCTTGCGTGCTGCCTGCTATCAATGCTGTTTTACCACCAAGATTCAATGAAAGCATGTAAATAAGTTTAGTGCCGGCGAAGATACTAACTATACCGGGTTGATATAGACAATACTATTGCCGCACTACGGCAAACCTGAGTGAATGATACTTGCCGTCAATAAGCACGCGCAGTGTATAAGTGCCGCTGGCCAATCTGTCGCCCAGTTTCACTTCTTTATACAGCTTTTTATTTTCGGTCTTTACCATATCGCTGTATATCAACTGCCCGGCAGCATTAGTAATGCGCATGGGCACGTATTGCTCTGCATGGAACCTGCCTTTTATAGTAAAGTTGCCATTATTCGGGTTGGGGTATAATAGCAGATATCCGGTATCTGCTATTTCATCTATCGTTATTAAAACTATAGCAGATGAAGCACAGTTACCCAAAGTACCGGTTACGGTATAAGTACCGGCATGCTGTTTAGTAACATTTTCAATTTCAGGACTGAATACATTGGATGTAAAGCCATTAGGTCCCGTCCATGAATAGGCTACACCTGCTTCCGGCTCTGCAAGTGTTAGCTGCAATGTATGACCTAGGGTCAACGGGCTGTTGCTGGTTGCCTGCGGCGTATAGGGTGTATGGTTTACAGCTACATAAAGTGTATCTGCCGCCGTACAACCCTCTCTTTCCCCCATAAATACATATGCGCCTGCATCGTGTACAGACACACCTTGTTTCTGTGTATTTATTTCATCGGCCCTAAAACCATTCGGGCCGGTCCAATGATAAAACGTATTAGAATCAGGTAATGCATTGCTCCCCATTAAATGAAGCACCGCACCTTCGCATAACACCGTATCACCATTGGCTGCGGGTGTATATGGCCGCGACTTAACCATAACGGCAGCAGAATCCACAGCCTTACAGCCATTTGCAAAAACAGTCAACACATATTTACCCGATGCATCCAGCAGGGCGGGGGCTATCACCGTATCTTTAGTCGTCATAACAAAGCCCGACGGGCCCACCCAGATATAAGTGGCGTTATGAGTTGTATCGTTGCTGCCAATACGTAGTGTGTCGCCCACGCAAGGGGTATTGCTTGTTATCTGCGGGTCGGGTACTGGCTTTATGCTTATATGGGCCGTATCTCTTGAATAGCAGCCATCCAGGTAGGTTATCAGTTGGTACATACCGCTTGCAGCAGCATTTGGCACTACCGTAAGTGTATTTGTCGTATCATAGCTACCATCGGGCCGCAGCCATACATTGGTAGAACCGGGCACGGCTACATCACTGGTCAATACCAGTGTTTCATTGCTGCACACGCTGGTATCTGTTATGGTAAGCCCTTTTATGGGGTTCGCCCGTACTTCCAGTTTTGTACTATCATAGGCTACACATCCGTAATCTTCTACACGTCCTACATACCACCCGCTGTCTGAAAATTTTACCGCCGGAAAATTATAAACACGTGTAGGATAATCCGGCAGCAGTCCCGGCCCGTTCCAAAACACATCTGTATAGTTCGACATATAGATGGTCATGGTTATCTGCCCTTTTTCCCCTTCGCATACCGGTCCGTTATTAGATGCCCCAATAACCGGTGGGTTGCCTATCGAAAGCGTAAATGGTGAAAGCCTGGAGGTATATACCGGATCGCTCGCAACTATGCGAAGGCGGTATCCTTCACCCGATGGTATGGCAGGGACCACGCATTCAAACAAGCCTGCTACTGCGCTGTTAATAGTACTCAACACAGTAGGGCTTTTAAAATCACCGTATTTATCCGATAGCTGCAGCGAAAAAACATTCGTATTGGAAAAGGTACCCGAAACACTATACTTCACTCTTAAAGTATCTCCCCTACATAGCAGCGTATCGTTACAATCATCAATTTCTACTACTGTATCTGTAACGAAGTAAAAGTTGAAAAATGTCCTCCCATGTCTTCGGTATTCAACACATCTATCTGTTTGATACTATCTTCTATAACCACCTGTGTATTATTCCCTACTATACCGGAACCCGCTCTGAAGGTCAGGTCCCCGTTGGTAATAAGTGTTCTGCCGTTATAACCACAGGATGAAAAGAAATTGCCAATATCTGCCGGTTGGATGTTGTAATGGTTTCCATTGATGTACAAGCTGATGCGTTCCCCCGTATCACTGGCGGTAAATTGTAGCTTCAGCATGCGTACAGCTTTTGAGAAAATAAAACTATAGCCCGAAAACGTAGCTGTGGTACCTGAGGTGCCCTGCCCTATCCAGTACGGCCCCGCATCGCAATAACTGCTGCCGGGATACCCGCCGGGATTGTTTATGCCTTTTACCTCTACATCTGTATTACCTATTACCCGCGTGCCACTTAGGTGCGTAACAGGATAAAAATTCTGTGCAAACAATACATTGCCGGAAAAAAATAAAACAGCGAACAGTATGTAGTAGTATCTACTCAATAGAAACGGATTAGGGTAATGGAGTATGTAAATTAAATCTTTTCACATTAAATGCAGATTAAAAGCAATGCGTTCCGATTTACCGGCTTTAAATACTATATTTGCTATGCACACCCCGGCAATATCAGCCTCCTTCCTTTTCCGGCTGAAACTTGCCATGCAGCCTTCAACATTGCAATGTGCTATGTACAACGCACCAGTTGGTGCCTTATTTATCTTTTTAATTACAAGCTTTAAAATGGAATATAATACTACACGCAGCAAAATGCTGATGCCCGAATACGGACGCAATGTGCAACGTATGGTGGAATACCTGATGACGATAGAAGACCCTGCCCGCCGCCTGCGAAACGCAGAAGCTATCATAGAACTCATGGGTACACTCAACCCGCATTTGAAAACGATTGAGGATTACAAACACAAACTTTGGGACCATCTGTACCAAATGACAGATTTCCAACTAGATGTGGATGCGCCTTATCCGGCACCCAAACCGGAAGAAGTGTTTAAGAAACCTGAGGTATTACCCTACCCTCAATCCAGCATATCGCATAGGCACTTTGGTAAAAATCTGGAAGCGCTTATAGCCAAAGCGTTGAAAGAAACCGACCCTGAAAAAAAACAGGGCTTTACGCAAACTATTGGCTACTATATGAAACTATCATATACCAACTGGCACAAAGAACCTGTGCATGATGATATGATACGTACCGAACTGGCAGCACTTACCAATGGCGAATTGCAGTACGAACCGGGTGGCTACAGGGTTTACTTCGATACCCGTACCAACTTTAAGCAGCGGAATAATAGCAACAACAATCGCAATCGCGGCGGCGGCAATAATGGCGGAAACCGCGGCGGCGGCGGTAGCAATTACGGCAACAATAACGGCGGTAATTATGGAAATAATTATGGCAAAAACCGTAAATTCAATAAGAACAAAAATAAATAATATTCACGTATGGGTGCTTTTGAAATACGGGGCGGTAATGCACTGAAAGGTGTTATACAACCACAAGGCGCAAAGAATGAGGCATTGCAGGTATTATGTGCCGCTTTGCTTACCGACGAGGCTGTGACCTTTACCAATGTGCCCGATATACTCGATGTGAATATGCTGATAGAAGTGCTGGGCGATATGGGCGTGCAGGTAACACGCAAAGACAGGAATACGGTTGTATTGCAGGCTACGGATATCAATACAGAATACTTTACCGATAAAAGCTTTAAAAACAAATCGGGCAGGCTGCGTGGTGCTGTAATGTTGGCAGGCCCTATGCTGGCCCGCTTCAGGAAGGCGCATATACCTCAGCCCGGTGGCGATAAAATAGGGCGTCGCAGGCTCGATACTCACATCCGAGGCTTTGAAAAGCTGGGTGTTGTGTTCGATTATGATACAGAGGAAAGCATGTTCAGCCTCGACGGCGCTAACCTGAAGGGAGCCTATATTTTGCTGGAAGAACCATCTGTTACCGGCACTGCCAATATATTGATGGCAGCAGTACTGGCAGAGGGGCGCACTACGATATACAATGCTGCCTGCGAGCCTTATGTGCAGCAGTTATGCCACATGCTCAACCGTATGGGTGCACGCATCAGCGGCATCGGCTCCAACATGCTTACTATTGAGGGCGTAGAAAAGCTGCATGGCTGCGAACACCGCATGCTGGCAGATATGATAGAGGTAGGCTCGTTCATCGGCCTGGCTGCTATGACACAAAGTGAGCTTACTATTCAAAATGCAGATGTTGCCAGCCTCGGTATTATTCCGGACGTTTTTCAGCGACTGGGTATCGAATTACAGATACAGGGTGATGACATACACATACCCGCCCAGCAACAGTACAGGATACAAAAATTTATAGATGGCTCTATCCTTACAGTATATGATCATCCGTGGCCCGGCTTCACGCCCGACCTGTTGAGTATTATCCTCGTAACGGCCACCCAGGCAAAGGGCACTGTACTGGTTCACCAGAAGATGTTTGAAAGCCGCCTGTTCTTTGTAGATAAATTGATAGAAATGGGTGCCCAGATTGTTTTGTGCGATCCGCACAGGGCCGTAGTTATAGGCCTCGACAGGCAGGTGGGCCTGCGTGGTATTACCATGTCGTCTCCCGATATACGCGCGGGTGTGGCATTGCTGATAGCTGCACTTTCCGCAAAAGGCAAAAGCGTTATCCAGAACATAGACCAGATAGACCGTGGGTACGAGCGCATAGATCAGCGCCTTAATGCATTAGGCGCCGATATCAGGCGTATAGATGGTTAAGAAAACATTGTTGTAAAAAGAAAAGCCTCGCAATGCGAGGCTTTTTAAATATTTAGACAAGACTATTCATCATCTTCGTCTTCTTCCATTTTTTTCATCTTGCGACGCTCCATACCAGGCTCGTGATGACCACGTTTTGTACCGCAGCTGCAGCCTATATTTTTAGAGATACCAAAGTTGAACTGTTGGCCGAAGTTAACATAGAAGCTGTTCAGTGTAGTTGGTGCTTTATCAAAAGATGTAGTGCGATAACCCAACCCACCCATAGAGAAGTTCAGCGCCAGGCCTTTATACACGTTCACGCCGATAGCCGGTGTGATAGAACCCTGAAAACCATTGTAGATATCAGATGCGCTGCCAACTGTAGTGGTAGAACCAACCGTAGTAATGTTTTCTGAAGTGTGCTTACCATTTACATAGCTCAGGTCCAGTTGTGTCCATAAAAAGAATATCGGGCTAACCGGTTGAGTATAACGGAAAAACACACCAGCTTGCCATTCACGTGCAGTAGCAGTGTTTTTGATAGTGCTGGTAGTAGAAGGTGTATTTACAACTTCATTTTTCCATGCGTTGTAACCACCTTGCACACCTACAGTCAGGTGATGATTGAATTGGTAGCCGAAGCCCGGGCTAACGTTCCATGCTGTTTCTGTTTCAGTGCCTACAGCAGCGCCGTTATCAGTTTTACCGGTGTTAACGCCTGCGTTGCCGTAAAGAAGAAAAGTATTCTTCTGAGCATTAGCAGTAGCCACAGAAGCAACCGCTAAAAGAGCCAGGAAAAGTTTTTTCATATAGATCGCGTGTTTTGATTATCGGACAAATGTATATCCAATTATTATCCCATGCAATAGATTGCTATAGGATTATTTAATAAAACGATAAAAATGCAGTATTGGATATCAGCACTTTACTTAAACCAGGAACTGTACATAAGATAATTATTTGCTATGCGTTCTACTTCGCCCTGCAATAATTCCTGGCTGATGTCTTTTACCTTTTTGGCAGGTACACCGGCAAAAATGCTGCCCGGTGGCACATCGGTATCTTCCAGCACTACCGCTCCGGCGGCTATAATGCTGTTTTTGCCTATGCGGGCACGGTCCATTACTATAGCCCCCATGCCTATCAGCACATTATCTTCTACCGTGCACCCATGCACTATGGCATTATGGCCTATAGATACGTTATTCCCTATTACGGTTTCTGTTTTCTGGTAGGTGCAGTGTATACAGGCGCCATCCTGTACATTCACCTTATTACCCATCTTTATTTTGTTCACATCGCCACGCACCACCGCGTTGAACCATATACTGCATTCGCTGCCCATAACCACATCGCCTACAATAGTGGCATTGGGGGCTATAAAACAGTCTTCCGGTATCTGTGGCGAAACGCCTTTAACGGGTAATATTACAGGCATGGCTATTTATTAAATATATTGTATTTAAGTATGCAATAAAGTGCCCTGAAGGCATCTTTCATACCTATTTTTTTGCCTTCTTCATAGGTACGCCCATAGTAAGAAATGCCCACCTCATAAATGCGCACTTTAGGTATGCGCGATATTTTAGCTGTCACTTCCGGCTCAAACCCAAAACGCTTTTCCTTGAGTTTCAAGCCCTGCACCATCTCACGTTTAAATAGCTTATAACAGGTTTCCATATCTGTAAGGTTCAGATTGGTGAACATATTAGAGGCCATAGTAAGCCACCTATTCCCTATAGAGTGCCAGAAAAATAATATCCTGTGCGGATTACCACCCATAAAGCGGGAACCGTAAACCACATCAGCAAAACCATCCAGCACAGGTTTCATCAGTATATTGTACTCCTCGGGGTCATATTCCAGGTCGGCATCCTGTATTATCACATAGTCGCCTGTAGCCTTGCTGATTCCCGTATGCAAGGCGGCCCCTTTCCCTTGGTTCACTTCATGCTTATAATAGCTGATAGGCAATTCGGGATTGGCATTTTTATACGCCAGTATGGCTTCTTCAGTATCATCTTTCGAACAGTCATTGACAATAATAACCTCCTTTACACCATTATTTATCAATTGCACCGCCTTTACCCTATTCAGTATATGGTGTATGGTACGCCCCTCATTATAGGCAGGTATTACTATGGATAATATATAGCTCATTTAAAAAAAATAATAGTTACGGAACGCAGCAACAGCCATTCTCATTGTCAGATGCAAGATTAATTATTTTTTCCGTTCAGTTGATAAATTCTGATCTTATCATCATATATCTTCTCTACATATGAATACTGAAAATCCTGCTCTATTCTTTTCATTGTCCCGTCCTTATATACTACTATTTTGCTATAGGGATTGATGTTTTCGTACTTAACCCAAGCGACATTTGCATTTTTTTTCTCTTTAAGCACTTGGGCATACCAGTCAACATTTGCTTGGTACTCATTTTCATCCACCAGTGAAATATCAGGCACCTTCAAATTGCTATAATACATGTCTTTCAAATATTTACATACATGTGTATTGTAAGATATCCATTCTCCCGGATCAGGTTTAGTACTATTAACCAGCATGATGGCATAAGCAGGCAGTGCGGGTAAAACAATAAAAATATACGGCAAAACATTTTTATTAAGCACCCCTTGCCAGATGACACTGTTAGCCAACAGGTGGGCGAGAGTGTACACGCCTATGCCTGATAAAACAGCAAATAATGGCATCATCGGCATATCATACCAGTCGTGTTTTGTTTTAGAGCTACTAATAACTAGAAAAAAAACAAGGCATAAAAGAAAACAGAAAATAGTTATGTCTTTCAAATCCTGCTTATGATAAATGCCTACTAGTGCGCCTATAGGTAAAAAGAAATACCAGTACCTATAATTGCTATCAATAATTAAGTTATAATAATAAAACGGAACGGGTACATACCTTCCGGAATCCTCATGTTTAATGTTCATCCTGCCCCATAGGTCGTTTATTTGTACCGCCTCCCAATACCCCGGATTATGCTGCTCACGTATCCAATAATACCCACCTACTATTAAAATGAAAAATATAATACCCAGGTAAAGTGCCGGAGACTTAAGCACTAGTAACAATTTCTTTTTATACAGTGTATACAGAAATAATGCTGGTACAAAAATAAGGCCGGTCACACTTTTAACCATTACCGTCAGCGTTATACACAGCATAGCAAGATATAGGTATTTAGATTTTTCTTCCTCGATAAATAGATAGAAGAAAATAATGTAGGCTAAACTGAAAAACGTAAGCATAGCATCATAATCTCCTGTTCTGGGGCTATGATGGTATTTAACGAATCCGTATGATGTTATAAGTATCACTACACTTATAATTCCTAAAACAGGATTTTTTTTCTTTCTCGCCAAAAACCAGAATAGAAATAAACAAGTAAGCGTGCCGGCTAGGGCTGATGGAAACCTAACTGCAAACTCATTAATCCCAAAAACATGGTAGCTCACAAATTGTGCCCATACCACAAACGGTGGCTTTGTATTCCACATATCGGGTTCACCGTTAAAATGTGTAGTAAGGAAATGATGGTCCTTATACATTTCAAATGAATTAATCGCTACTCTCGACTCATCCCAAAGTTGTATAGGCAATTCCGTCAGATGTGCCCATATAGGGATAGCTACTATAATACATACTAGCAACCATTGCATATTCCTATTTTCTTTCAATCGGGCGAAGTTTATCATTGGGCGGTATTACACTACAAATGTATTATCGCCAATGCAAATTCGGTAATGTAGATAGCATTACATTTACATAATTTTACAGTAAGAACAGTCTACATGCAGGCATACTTAAATCTTCTTCAACACATATTGGATACGGGCGTTTCAAAAAGCGACCGTACCGGCACAGGCACTATCAGTTGCTTTGGTTACCAGATACGTTTCGACCTTGAAAAAGGGTTCCCGATGGTGACTACCAAGAAACTGCACCTCAAGTCTATTATTTACGAGCTGTTGTGGTTTCTGAATGGAGATACCAATGTGAAATTCCTGAACGACCACGGCGTAAGCATTTGGGATGAATGGGCGAATGAAAATGGCGAACTGGGGCCGGTATATGGCCACCAATGGCGCAGCTGGACGGGTGCAGATGGTAAAACTTACGACCAGGTAAAGGATGTGCTGCACCAGCTAAAGACCAACCCCGATAGCCGCCGCATGATAATAAATGCATGGAATGTAGCCGACTTGCCCAAAATGGCGTTGAGCCCCTGCCATGCACTATTCCAGTTTTATGTGGCCAATGGCAGGCTTAGCTGCCAGCTATATCAGCGCAGTGCCGATGTGTTTCTGGGTGTGCCGTTCAATATAGCATCCTACGCACTGCTCACTATGATGATGGCGCAGGTATGTGGACTGCAGCCCGGCGAATTCATCCATACTTTTGGTGATGTGCACTTGTATAATAATCATATAGAGCAGGCCAAACTGCAATTAACACGCGAGCCTTACCCGTTACCTACCTTACGCATCAATCCTGAAGTGAAAGATCTTTTCAGTTTCAGGTTTGAGGATTTTACACTGGAAAACTATCAATCTCATCCTCACATAAAAGCACCTGTTGCTGTTTAATATCCATATACAATGATTCTTTCTGCAATAGTTGCCCTCGATGAAAAGAATGCCATAGGCCGCGATAATCAACTGCCCTGGCACCTACCTGAAGATTTGAAATTCTTTAAGAGAACTACCGTAGGCAAGCCTATCCTTATGGGACGCAAAACTTATGAATCACTTGGCAAACCCTTGCCAAACAGGCTGAACATCGTCATTTCGCGCCAGCAAGACCTGCAGTTGCCTGAAGGTGTTTTGCTCTATAGCAATCTGCAGGAAGGTATTAAAAGGCTGGAAGAGGAAGGTACAGAAGAGGGTTTCATCATAGGTGGTGGCCATATATTCACAGAAACCATCAACCAGCTGGATAGGCTATACATTACCGTAGTACATACGGTGATAAATGATGCAGAGGTATTCTTCCCGCATATAGACCATGCACACTGGAAGCTGGCATGGGATGAAGCCCATACTGCCGATGATAAGCATGCCTACGCGTACACCTTTCAGCAATGGGAAAGGGTAAAAGAGATATGACAATCCACGCTTTACTGCAATATCTTAACTATCGCTGGCATGCCAAAACCCGGCATGGCATCCACTCACCGTTCGTATATGCTTTTATAGATAACTGCCTGGGGATACGCTCCACGCTTAGTTTAGCAGAACGCATCAATAGCTATTTCAATAATAAAGTAGTGTGGATGAATGAGCCTGCGGCAATGATGGAGCGCAACACTAACATCATAGCCATCAAAAATATTCACGCAACCGCTTCACATGCTGCTGCATGGTACGCACTATGCACCGATAGCCAATTTCAGCTAAGTATAGATATATACCATGTGGGGTTGCTGGTGCGCATACCCGAAGTGAAAGAAAAACAACACTTCATTCTAAAATACCCACTATAAAAAATGCCCGCTGATAGCGGGCATTTTCAGTATCTATTTATTATCATCCTTCTTCATAAAGCCTTTCAGTTTGTCCAGTGCGTCTTTGGTAGCGTTCTGGGCATCTTTGGCCCAATCGCCCATTTTCTCACCGGCATCTTTGGCAAACTCCTCTGTATTTTCTTTAGCAGTGTTGGCTACGTTCTTCATTTTGTCCATCAGGCTTTCATCCTCGGTCAAAAAGTTGTCTATCATGCCATGCATCATAGGCGGCACTTTGCCCTTTATGAATTCCGTAATGGTTTGCAGTGCTTTTACGGCTTGCTCTTCCGTAAGGCCGGCTTTTTGTTTTAGTTGCTCCAGTAAGTTGTCCATAGATGTATGTTATGTTTAAGGATGAACTAAATTATGCTGCCTTCAGGTAGTCTAGTTTGTTCGAGTGCTCCAGCATTTGCTTGGCATAGTCCAGGCTTAGCAGAAAAGTGCCATCATGCTTTTCAGATGGCAGGTCAAACATGGCATCTGTCAGTATCATCTCACAAATGGCCCTCAATCCGCGTCCACCCAGCTTGAACTCGATGGCTTTCTGCACCATATAGTCCAGCGCTGCATCTTCTACTTCCAGTTTGATGCCCTCGTATTCAAACAGTTTTTTGTACTGTTTCACCAGTGCATTCTTAGGCTCTGTCAATATGCGTTTCAGCGCGGCAGGGTCCAGCGGGTTCAGGTAGGTAACTATAGGCAGGCGGCCCAGCAGTTCCGGTATCAACCCAAAGGTGCGCAGGTCTTGCGCATTTACATATTGCAGCAGGTTGGCGCGGTCTATATCCTTATTTGCTTTTATAGAGTTGAAGCCCAATGCAGATGTCTGCACCCTGCGGGCTATCATTTTGTCAATACCTTCAAACGCTCCACCGCATATAAAGAGAATGTTTTGCGTATTTACCTTCACCATCTTTTGCTCCGGGTGCTTACGGCCGCCCTGTGGTGGCACCAGCACTTCCGAACCTTCCAGCAGTTTCAGCATCGCTTGCTGCACACCTTCACCGCTCACATCGCGGGTGATGGATGGGTTATCACTCTTACGGCCTATTTTATCTATCTCGTCTATATACACGATACCACGTTCAGCGGCTGCTACATCAAAATTGCAAGACTGTAGCAGGCGCGACAGGATACTCTCCACGTCCTCACCCACATAGCCGGCTTCGGTAAACACCGTAGCATCTACTATGGCAAATGGTAATTGCAGCAGGCGGGCTATAGTTTTAGCCAGCAGGGTTTTACCCGTACCGGTTTCACCCACCATTATAATGTTCGATTTTTCTATTTCCACATCGTCCTGCACCGGTTGCATCAGGCGCTTGTAGTGGTTATACATGGCCACGGCCATTACTTTCTTCGCATCATCCTGGCCTATAACATACTGGTCCAGAAATGCTTTTATCTCACGTGGCTTATATAGCTTGTGTTGCTGCAGGTCGCTTTTATTGGTTTTTGTTTTGTTGGCATCACCATTCGTTTCCTGCAGCAGATGATGTGCGTTTTCAATACACTGGTCACAAATATTACCTTTCATGCCGGTAAAGAGTATATTTACCTCGCTCTCCGCCCGGTCGCAAAAGGAACATTTTCTTTCTGTCTGCTTTGGCATTATTGCAATCGTTTAATGCGCAAAGGTACGATAATTAGCTTGATAAGCTAATATGATACGACAACAACAGCCCGTGTTAAAACA
>DASWWE010000166.1:0-28148 GCA_036406055.1 Flavipsychrobacter sp.
AACTATGCCACTGGCCAATACCTTCTGGGGCGATTACTTCGGTATGCTTACCGATAAGTTCGGCATCAACTGGATGATGAGCTATAACGAGCAGCAAGCCACACAACAAGCCTAAATCCAACAAGAGCCGCAAGGAGCGGCTCTTTATATTTTCTACCTATCCCTTCGCAGCCTCGCGTATATCCTTTATTTCCAGCACCTGTTTAGGATATTCTTTGGTTACCACGTTTATCATTGCCCTGCCTACTTCTTCCAGCTTCAGCATCCACCTTTTTGCAAACAAAGAGAAAAGTGGCACCAGTATTTTGTAAACCGGCTTCAGGTGTTTTTGCCCGGGCACAGGCGTCATGCCACCGGGGCGAAAAGCATATGCCTTTTTGAATGGCAGCTTCATCAGGTCATTTTCTGTTTTACCTTTCACACGCGCCCACATCACCTTGCCCTGCTCGGTGCTATCGGTACTGCTGCCCGATACATAGGTGAATACCATCCCAGGGTTCCACACAACTATCTGCTCTGCAAAACGCATGGTGGTATCATAAGTCAGGTAGGTATATTCGGCCTCGTTCTTTCCTATCGATGTTACACCTGCACAAAAAAAGCAGGCATCGTAGCCGCTTAGCTGTTGCTGCATGGCCTGTGGCTGGGTAAAATCGAGCACGATGCATTCTTTCAGTTTGGGGTGTTGTATATCCACATGCCTGCGGTTCACCATTAGCACCTCGCTTACAGCTGCGTCGTTCAGGCAGGTAAGCAGCACACCTTCGCCCACCATACCCGATGCACCCGTTATCATTACTTTGATACCCATATATTGCAGTTTTGCTTCTTACTATAAATTTTTAGCCGTTGATGCAATGGCCTCTTTTCTATGCTTCCGGTTATACCATATCACCCATATACCCGTAACAATAAATGGCACTGCCGACAAGAGTATACGAATGTTCATACCCATAATACCGATGATAAAAATCAGCACCATAATGAGGCTCAGGCACAGCAGCCCACCCATACTTACCCATCGGCCGGGCACTTTCTGAAACAGCGTAAATAACAGCAGCAATTGCCCCACTATCGGCACCAACACAAAGGGGTGCATAAACGCCTGCTTATCGGGGGCTTTTACAAAGAGCAACTGGTATTCCACCTCGAAGAGGAAGGCATGCATCCCCTTCCCCCATTCCAGGTAGCCTATCAGCGAGGTCAGAAGCAGGCAGGCATTCAGTAGTTTTCTCATTGCAGCGGTTTAGCCATAGCAAGATACTGATAAATAAAAACTGCGCTATCTTGTGGCCGATCCATTTTTTTTATCATGAAACGATTTGCAAATGCTGCATTTACTTTCCTTTTCTTACTACTTATTAGCACCACGCTTAATGCACAACCTATTGTCGATAGCATTATTGTTTGCGATATAACACACGACATACCCGCCGATTGCAAATACCTGGGTGATGTGAAGATAAAAGATGGCATGTCAAGGGAAAATTGTGGCTATGAGAAAAAGGTGGAAGAAGCAAAACGAAAAGTAATGGCCGCAGGCGGTAATATTTTACGGATAACCTTAGTAAGGTACCCGTCAACTTTCGGTAGATCTTGCTATGGTTTGTCGGCTGAGGCATATTACACCGATGACATGGTACGAACGAGAAAACAAATGAACATCCCGGAGGATACTATTTCAAAGAAGCTTATTAGCGATACAGCTCAGTACGCATTATTATATTTTTACAGGATACAACCGCCTGAAGGACCTTATGTGACATACCACACTTATGTGAACGGTAAAAAGATGTGCGCTATCTCCGGGGATACCAAATGTATTGTAAAAATGGATAAAGAAGGGCCTGCAAAGATTTCAGCTTTCCTAGAACAGAATGTAGAAAAAGAACTGGATATAAAATTTGGCAAGGTTTATTTTATAAGATGCCAGGCAGGGCCCGGGAAACGATATATTAAGCCCGTCCTTACCTTTCAGCACCCCAACAAAGGATATTATGAATATAGCATTATTCCAGATTGATATTGCTTGTCATCAACAAAACCCACCGCTGCCCCGTTACAAGCAGCGATGGGTTTTTACTTATTCTTCTAACCGTCTGATATTAACCTAAGCTTACCCTATCCCAAAATGCCGGTGGCTCTATACCCAATGAACGCAGGTACACATATCCCTGTCCACGATGGTGGTTCTCGTTATCCAGGAAATACATCAGTGTGCCTATCGTCGTGTTTTCAAACTGGCCAAAAGCCTTATCTACCTGCAGCCAGCGCTCATCCGTTATTTGCGGAAATATTTCGTCTATACGCTTCGTAGTTTCATCCCACGCAGCCAGCAGCGCTTCTTTCGATGTGAATGCATCTTTATAGTGGTTCATACCCGGGCGGCTTTCCCAGTTGCCCGTAGCCATACCCTGCACGCCGGTATCTGCCAGGTCCAGCAGTTCGTGCGCCAGTTGGGCAAAGGTGCGCATGCCACCTATGCTGTAGTTCAGCAGTTTATCTTCCGGGAAAGCCTCTATTACGCGGCGCGTCAGGTCGCGGTGGCCTTTCCAGTGCTCCAGTAGTTGTGCAGGTGTTATCAGTTGTTGTGTTTCCATATCAATGTTCTATTTATAAAGCAAAGTACGCACCGGCTAGTGACAACCCTATGTCAGCAGGGTTGAAAAATTTGTATTTTTAATACATCAATCCTCATCCTATGCAAAGATTATTACCCTTTCTGGTGTTATTAGCTATTGCTGCATGCAGCAAAAAAGGAAACAATACCACAACAAACACGCCACCCAAAACAACCACACCCTCGGCAGACTTCACATTTACAGGCGATACATTTACCCATAGTACGCTCACATTTACACCCAATATTACCACCGCTGTTACCTGGCATTTTGGCGATGGTGCTACCTCTACCTTGCAGCAACCTTCGTACAGCTACCCGCTACCCGGCACCTACCAGGTCATGATGACAGCCGATACCGACACGGTGCGTAAGTCTATTCATATCGATACCGGTTTGCACAGACTGCAGCGCTTCAAAAAATGGCATGTAAGTGCCCACTCTTTCGAAATCATTAATACTTTACCCTATAATCACAAACATGAATTTGAAAGAGATGTTGTTTTCACTTTAACTACTGTAAACAATACAAGAATTGTCATTCCGGACGACACAGTTTATAATCCTATAGGGAATATTTTTCTCCCACTCGTTCATATGTCTTCAGCAGGTTGGTTTTTTTCCGGTAGTATTGGCAGCAACAGTAATTATTATGTTCATGAAGATTCCATGCACATATTTATACGTGCCGACAAAGACAACCGTAGATATCTGATTGATTATAGCACTATCCGGTAGCTATGCCCTATGTCAGCAGGAATGAAAAAAGTCCTTTGTTTTTAAACAAAGGACTTTTAGATATCTATAAATGAACTGTTAATAAGGGCCTTCTATATTAACGGTTCCATTTTGGCTGCCACTACCACCAAACATCACATAAAACTTCTCGCCAACGGCCAGGGTGGATCCTGAGCATGCATTGTCTATTATAATACATCCATCAGGTTGCCTGCTGGTAGCCGGACAAGTGCTGAAACCAGCTGGAAATAAACCATCCTTAGCGGCATAAACTGGGCAACGTAATGTGGTAGTGGTTGCGCCGATACTTGCACATGGATTTTCGATCAAGGCTTCACCCCAAACCCAAGTTCCTGAAGGTATTGTACTTCCTACCCAATTATTGGGGTCGTTCATATCATACACAGCATTGTTTGTTGTGTTTGTAACATTAAAAGTGTTTGACGTACCTACTAAAGCGCATGTGCTAAGATCATAAGCATAAAGGGTCACATTAAATGCCCCGGTCGCAGTTGCCACTATAGGGTCGGGATTGAATGACAATGCAATAGATTGCGCCCTAGCAGAGACAAAAGAAGCTAAAGCAATGGTGGAAAGGAAGAGGATTTTTTTCATAAGTTTAGGTTTAAAAATTTGGTGAATTACTAAAATAGTAACGTCTCGCCATATCCCTCATTAACTTCCGATTAATTTAAATATTGCAAATCAACAGGATTAAAATGACATTAAACACCTGCATGAAACACACCATCACCCTGCTACTGCTATGCATGGCCTCTATAGCGCACATACACAAACCGTAAACGATCTATTGTTGCCGTTATTATTATCGCAGCCACTGCGGCAAATAACGTTGGCGCATGCTTACTATACTACAATAACCCCACCGGCAGACATTGTAATGCAGCTATCTTACACAATCTCTTTCAGCAAGGCGGAAGCGGAACAATTACAAATGGCTATCCGCATTGCCATCCTTTAGTTTTTTTTACCTTCATTTTACAATGGCGGACACACGTTTCCCTTATTTCCGCCGTCTGTGCAATAAAACGGCCGTCACCGTAGTTGTAGTACTACCTTTTATGAAAACTATTGTTAGCACCCTGCTGCTATGTTGCGCACTGCACTGCGCATATGCACAAACATTTCGTCCCGTACTGGTGGCCGATATTAATTCGGTAAAGCACGATAGCATGACGGGCAACGCTATGCCCTCATTCGTTGCCGTGTTTAAAGACCGGCTCATCTTCAGCGCATGGGATGATACTACTATACATCTTTATGCCTGCGATAAGCAGGAACGCATTACTAAATACAATTATAATGTTGATTCGCTGAACATGCCTATATACATGTACCCCCATTATGCTGCCGAACTGGGCGATACACTGTACTATACTCAAGACTTCGACCTGCTGCAGGAAGAACGCCGCATGTATGCCTGGGATAGCAATGATACCCCGCGCAATCTCCTCTCCAATCGCCCGGATATTGAGGACCCTACCGAACCACTGGCTATTGATGGCAAAATCATTTTCACCGCTCGCAACCCAATCACCTGGGATTATAGCCTATGGCAGTACACCCCTGCCACCGGCAACTTTGATAACCTGGGGACGGGTGGCTATTATAAAACATGGTACAAAGGCAAGCTTTACTTTGCACGCGCTGTAGGCAGCACCGGCGATGAGCTATATGCATTCGATATAGCCACCCGCACCTCTACGCTTATTTTCAGCGTGCCGCCCAACCCATCAGGCACCGGTATATACGAGCTTACAGTAGTGGATGATAAACTTTTTTTCGTTGTCAAGAACGCAGATACCATGCAACTGTATAGCTACAACGGCAGCGGCACAGCTATGCAGTGTACCGATATTGCCGGTGCTTTTGGTAGTAGTTACGCCTTATTCAGGCGGCCATTTTTTGCGCATTTTAATGGCAGTATATACCTGCCCGTGCAGCAGGGTAGCACCGCATCTATATGGGCATATCATATAGCTACGGGCACAGCAAAAGAAGTATTAACCTTTCCGTTTGACTATACCAATATCGGCGGCTTCATTCCCTACCGAGATAAGCTGGTAATAGGCATTGCCCAAAGCTATCATTATGGCCTGATGCTCTTTAGCCCGCAAACAGGCGCATATGAGGTAATGCCCCCTCCCGCAGGCACACAGATATTCGGCT
The DNA here is from genome assembly GCA_036406055.1 of Flavipsychrobacter sp. Lineage (GTDB taxonomy): Bacteria > Bacteroidota > Bacteroidia > Chitinophagales > Chitinophagaceae > Polluticoccus. Next base: position 5,549 of record DASWWE010000166.1, read on the forward strand.
CTTATAGCCCTACCGTATTTAATGATAGGCTCTACTTTTCCGCCTACGATAATCTATATGGCTGGGAGCTATTCCGTTATGATGATGTAATGCGCAACATACCCGAAGAGATAACACTATATCCTAATCCCGCCACTACGCACACTTACATACGCACCGGCAGCGTTAAAGAACAAACCCTCTCGGCAGTTATTACAGATGTAGCCGGGCGCAAGGTATATGGCAAGCTGCTGGGCACCTACCCTGCCGGCACACACGATATCGAAATACCATTGCAACACGTGGCAGCAGGCATGTATATCCTTTCAGTATATGAAAAGAATAAAGGCAAAGTACTTACTGCCAAACTGGTGAAGCTATAAATACATTTTTGCTAATTTCATAGCCACAACAGATGCTATGAACAACCAGCCAAAAGATATAGACACATACATAGCAGCCTTCCCGCCCCAGGTGCAGGAAAAGTTGCAAACCATGCGCAGCACCATACAGGCCGCAGCACCGCAGGCTACAGAAGCTATAAAATATGCCATACCTACTTTCGTATGGCATGGCAACCTGGTGCATTTTGCCGCATTCAAAAACCATATTGGCTTTTATGCCACCCCTACCGGCCACAGCGCATTCGAAAAGGAGCTATCTAAGTACAAACAGGGCAAAGGCTCTGTACAATTCCCTATGGATGAGCCACTTCCTTTAGCACTGGTCACCCGCATTGTAAAATACCGGGTAAAAGAAAATACGGAACACGCTAATGCAAAAACAACAGCTAAAAAGAAGTAATAGCAAAACAATCTGCACCATTCTATTTTTCAGTAACATCGCATAGTAATATACTAAACCGTTGCTAACGGCAGTTATAGTAGCACTCGCCGCGCATGAAACCGTTACTCATTACTTTATACATGTATTGTTGCCTGCTGCCTGCTGCCATAGCACAGGTGCTGCCGGCCCCACGCCTGCTGGCCGATTTTTGTCCCGGCGAACAGCAGCAAGGGCAGCTATGCGGTGGTGCGCCATATTTTATGCAGCAATACAATGGCAGACTCATGCTCAGCGGCTTCAACGGCCAGCGTGGCAACCTGCATGGCTACGATGGCCTCACCGAGATGTACGCTTACCCTTACCCCAAAGTATGGCTGTCTCAACCTTCTTATGCAGTTATCGATTCTGTGTTTTATTTCACCAATTACTTCAACGGGCCCGCTACACAGGAGAAGGAAATATATGCCTGGGATGGCAGCAATACGCCCGGGCGCATTACTTACATACACCCCGATGGCCATAGCGACCCGTCTGAACTGACGGTGCTGAATGGCGTATTGTATTTCACGGCTACAGATGATACAGGCTACGGTCTTTACGAATTTAATCCTGAAACAGGTGCTACCATCCGGCTAAACAATCTGCATGCCATAGGCACCACCGCTTACAATGGCAACCTGTATTTTTCAGCACGCGGTGCTTCGGGTGTGGAACTATATGCGTACAACCCGCTCACGGGTGCCAGCCTACTCCTTGCCGACCTCAACCCCGGCCCCGGCGATAGCTATCCGCAGTCGTTTCTCATTGCCAATAGCAGGCTGTACTTTATGGCCACCACTGCCGCCTATGGCCGTGAAATATACATGTACGATGGCACTACGCAACCCATACGGCTTACAGATATAGCACGCGGCCCTGGCAATGGCATCGGTTCTGCCAATGGTGCCGATATGACCTACTACAACAACAAACTGTATTTCACCGGCAGCATGACGGGCAGCGAGCCTTACGATTTGTGGAGTTACGATATCGTAACCAATACACCCGCACGCGCAGCAGGGCTTTATACAGCCAACATTACAGAGGCACGCAGCTTTACCGTATATAACGGCAAGGTATTCTTCCCCGGTTACAACAGGTTGCAAAACCTGAATCATCTTTATACCTACGATATTTATACCGGCATGGTGCAACAGGTGCCCGACCCGGCCTTCAGCCGTGGCTTCACTGCCTACCTGCAATATGTATATAAGGATGCCCTTTACCTTTCCGGCCAAACCAGCAATTACGGCTGGGAACTATACCGTTACGACGATGCCCCGCCTGCCGATACGACACGCACCATCATTTACCCCAACCCCGCTACCACGCAGGCTACCATCAAAACCACGCTGGGCGGCCCACGCACTATCACCATCACCATCAGCGATGTATCGGGCCGCATTGTGATGCGCAACCTGGCAGGCACCTTTCCTTCCGGCGAACTGGAAATTCCCATACCGCTCACACAGTTTGCAGCAGGCGTCTATTTTGTCACCCTCTACGATAATATCATCGGTGCCCTGTGGCACGATAAACTGGTAAAACTATAGTTTTTCGTAACTTCAATAGCGCTACCATACATCCTATGCGAACCATTATCAGCTTGCTGCTATTTCTATTTGCACATGTCGCGTTTGCGCAGCCGGTGCTTCATTTGCTAGACAGATACGATAGTAAATACGGCACACCGTCTCCCCGCTATATGGGCACGGTAAACAGCCGCATAGTCATCACTGCTTTCGATGGCTTTGCCCATTCTCTCTATACCTATACGCCCGATGGTCTGTACCAGGTAGATAAATATGACGACATAAGGCTTGTGGGTGGCTGTTCTGCCGGGGGCTATATTTTCTTTGTCAACCCCGCTACGGTGGCTTTGCCCGCTGGCTTATACAAATGGGATGGCAATACCACTCCGCAACACATCAGCGTAGTACCTGCTGCATGCACCATCACAGCCTTAACGGGCGCTATCAATAATAAAGTATACTTCACAGCCCGCGACTGCGACAGCAATGAATCTAGCTGCTATGAGTACGACCCTGCTACCGATCGTGTTAAAGTGATAGCCACATCAAAGACCGGTGTGCTCCTTCCTGCAAAGCTTTCACTAGATAGCTTGCTGCATTATTTCATACCCGATACAGCCATACAATACACCTGGCATACGTACAATCCATACACAGGGACCTACAACAAGCTGACGAATTTAAGAACATGTCCCTCTTCCATACGCACTATAAGGGATGAAGTGTACTTCAATAGCAATAATATACGTAACGATGAAGGTTATCTCAGCAAACTGCATAAGAATGGTACAATCACCCGTCTTACAGACTCCGGCAAAATGAAACCGGCTACCTCCTTATATTTTTTCGATGATAAGATCTATTTTTCAGGCAAAGACACGATGCTCTATGCTTATGATGTAAATGCGCAAAAACTTAACATAGCTTACAACTTGCGTAAAGACAGCATCATGCAGGCGTTCAACTTTGCAGCTTACAATGGCTCACTGTTCTTTGCAGGCCGGCGCAATGACGCATACTATTCTATATATAAATATGATGACCAAAAACAGGCATTGCAGAAAATCAGTAGTGAAGATACCGGCACGCTCTACCTTGCCAGCAGCAATAACATGTTTACGTATGCTAATACCCTGTATGTAGTCGGCACCAATTACGTACTGTATTACAAGGAAACAGATGCCCCAATTACAGATACCGGGTATACCATATACCCCAACCCGGCCAGTACGCATATCAATATCAAAGCGGCTACCAATGTCACCCAAAATCTTTCCCTCACCCTGCACGACGCTGTAGGCCATAAGGTCATGTCGCAGCAATTAGGCACTTTCACTGCAGGCCACCATACCATTTCAGTACCACTCGCGCACATCTCGGCAGGTGTCTACATGTATACCTTGCGTGGCAATACGGGTATCTTGCTCAGGGGAAAGCTCTCAAAACTTTAACCACGGGCAATTATTCGTCACACCAGTGTCAACGTACTATTAAAGCTATATTAGAACCAACGGGTAATACATATCGGTATATTTTTTGCAATAGCTTTGCTATTACCTTTTATACCGGCTATGCCTATGATGCGTACACTTTACTTATCTATATTCTTATTGTCTTTTTATACCACGCATGCGCAGTACGATACATTGCGTATGTTGCAGGATTATTGCCCCGGCACCTGCGATGGCAATCCCGTGCCCATGGGCTTGCTGAATGGCAACCTCATCATCAGTGCGCAAGACGAAACCAGGAAATACCTGTATTCCTACAATGCCGATGGCCTGCTGCAAAGCTTTCAGAACGATAGCACGCCCCCGCTAAGTGTGCTTTCCCCCGTCATCCCGCACCGGTTCACAGCCGTGGCTGCTGCCCCGGGCGATGCCCTGTATTTCTGCAGTACGCTCGATGGCCGTTCCGACTCTATCCGTCTTTTTAGCTGGGATGGCATGAATAAACCCGTTAAGATATTACCCGTTAGCGATACCCCCCACTCCATAGGCGCCCCCATCTGGTGGAATGACAAGCTCTATTTCAGCGCCTACAATATTCGCAACTATACATACTCTACCCACGTTTACAATCCCAAAACAAAAACCGTAACCAAAGTGGGCGATGGTGGCTACACATATGGTGTGGTGTATAAAGACAAGTTTTATTACAAAAACTTCGGCAGCAATACCGGGCAGGAACTATTTGCTTTCGACCCTAAAACAGGCAATGCCGTAATGGTAGCAGACATAAACCCCGGGCAGGAAAGCGGTGACCCGGAGCATTTTATAGTGGTGGAGGATAAGCTGTATTTCCTGGCCACGCACCCCGATTATGGCCGTGGCTTGTATATGTACGATGGTGTAAATGCGCCCAAATGTGTTTCTTACCATAGCAACAAAAGCCGTGCATATACCATCACACCGCATAACGGCAGGCTGTATATGTACTACCAGGCACAGCCTAATAAAGTAGTTCATACCTCTTACGATATAACTACAAATACCACCCGTACCGAAGATTCACTGGACAAGTATTTAGGCAATATCTTTATGGCAAGCTATCACGGCAAGCTCATATTCAATGGCTATAAGGTTGTACCCGGCAATGCCTACCACGTAGTGTATAGCTACGATGCAGAAAACAAGATAGTACGTGAGCTGCCTACCGATCAGCAATATACCTTCCGTTACATCTACGGCTTCGATGTATATAACGATGTGCTGTACATCAACGGCACTACGGCAGAGCATGGCTATGAAATGTTTACCTATCGCGAGCGCCTGCCTGCAAAAGAATCATACATACTATACCCCAATCCCACACTCGATAATGCATACATCAAAGCCACTACCGAGATAAAGCAGAATTTCGACCTTTCCATATACGATGCTGCCGGCCGCCAGATACTATGGCGCAGGCTTGGCGCGTTTGATAAAGGCGAGCACAACATCCACATACCCGTATCGCACCTGGCGGCAGGTGTATATATCATTACCCTGCGAAACCACCGCGGTGTATTGCTGCGCGAAAAACTTGTAAAATTGTAACAAACCAAAACCATTTATGAAATATATTTACGCCATCCTGTTATCACTGTTGTCAGGCATTTCCTTTGCCCAGCATGGGGTAACGGAGCTGGCGGCAGATATATGCCCCGGCCCTATGTGCAGCGGCTACCCATATGCATTCACCACCTACAAGGGCGATTTGCTTTTTAGTGGCAGTACCGATTCCGGCACGGCATTCTACAGGTACAATACCGTAAAAGGGCTACAGGGGCCTTTTACGTACCAAAGCTTTCCATATCATGTATACAGCAGTATCGCCCTGAATGATACCGTTTATTTCTTAGGCATGACGTATGGGCCCAACTCTATTATGGGCCTGATGAAATGGGACGGGCAATCGGCACCGCAACTGGTACAGCAGTTATCGCTGTGGGCTGTGTTTGGTTATGTTCGGCAAATAACCACGCTGAATAACAAACTCTATTTTGTAGGTGGCATAGATAGCAGCCGCTATACCTTGTCAGAATACGACCCTGCCACGGGTTCGCTCAAAGCCATTGCCAAATCTATTACCGCCATCAACGCTCTTGTTATTTTTAAAAACAAGGTTGTGTATGCACATTATACAGACTCAAATAACTATTGCCTGTTCAGCTACGATCCTCAAACCGGCCGTACAGAACGCCTGCTGAAAGACCGCACCTATATATCCAGTTTTATGGAAGATAGTTTCCTGGAAGTAGATGGTGTATTGTATTTCATGGCATCAACAGCTGCCCCCGCATATGAACTGTGCCGGTATGATGGCAAAAGCGCACCCGTTGTTGTCAGCAGTATGAGCAATGCTGCATCCGTGTTTTATGCATATAGCCTGGCATATGCTGCGGGTTGCATATACCACCAGGTGTTTGACCCCAATGTAGGGCATCAGTTGTGGCGCTATAATATTGCCACAGGCACCAATACGGTAGTACGTACCCTGGAAAATAGCATGAGGCTATTCGCATACAATCTTTTCTCCTATCGCGATAAAATATTCATGAACATATACGCTACCGATACCAGCCAGCAAAATCGCGTATATATATACAACCCGCATATAGATAGCGCTTCGTTAATGTCATTGCCTGCGGGCACATCGCGCTATTTCATCTATCAATATCGTTACCTGTACGATGATGCTGTATATATGTGTGCCGAAACTGCCGACTATGGGCTGGAACTGTATCGCTATACCGAAGCACCCCAGCTACAGGCGAAAGCTACTCTATACCCCAACCCCACCACAGGCAATGCGTTTATTAAAATAAACTCAGATACACTGCAGGCACTGGCCATATCCATACACGATGCAGTGGGCCACGAACTGCTGTACCGCAACATCGGTGCCTTTCACAAAGGCGAACATACTATAGAAGTCCCCACCGCACACCTGGCATCGGGCGTGTACATCATCACCCTGCGCAATCACCGCAAAGTATTGATGCGCGAAAAGCTGGTGAAACTGTGATTTGTTATCCGCTTGTTAACGGAATACAAATGATGCGTTAACCCCGCTCTTATGTTTGTATTGAACATCAGCACATTGCATATTTGCTGTATCAAACTAAAAAACAAACAGACATGAACGCAAAGCAAATCATTGCAACAACCCTGTTACTATTAGGCAGTACTGCTACGTATGCACAAAATGCCGGTAGCAGCGCTACGCAAACCGCCAAACTTTCCCTTACCGATGCTATTGAAATCACCTTTGTAAGCACCGGTACCCGTACAGGCAATAATGTAAACCTTACTTTCTCTACCGTTAACGACTATGCAAATGGTGTAGAAAGCGGGGCACAACAACTGCGTGTACGCTCTAACAGGAAATGTGATATTTCAATGGAAGCTTCTTCTGATTATTTCACTTATAGCGGTACCACCACCCCTGCACCACGCATGGAGGTAAAAGATGTGCTGGATTTGATGATTTCAGAAAACAACACCGGCGGCCAGATAAATGGCGGCTATCACCAATACAAGCACGTAGATGGCAATCGCGATACCCGCATTCTTAACGATTGCGACCGTGGTGATAAAACCTTCAGCGTTAAGTATAAAGCCGCTCCGGGTTTTGAATTCCCTGCCGGCACTTATACGGTAAATATGCTGTACACAGCTACGCACGACTAATAATTCTCAGGAATTAAAATACTATAAAACAGTTTATTATTGTATATTTGCAATAGTAACCTGTTTTATTTTTTTAAGAATTATCACCATGCCCTACACCACCGTTTACCATCGCCTGATGGATGCAAAAGTCCGTTTTGTACTCAGCTATGGCGGCACCGCCAGCGGCAAAAGCTACAGCGCCGCACAGAAAGAAGTAGCCATCGCCAACGAACGCACTGTTAAAACCCTTGTGATACGCAAAGTGGGTAATACCCTGCGCGATAGTGTGATACCCGGCTTCCGTGCACGCATACAGGAAATGGAACTGCAGGACAAATTCAAAGAGAACAAGAGCGACCGCACCATGACACACGAAAATGGTTCGCAGATCGTTTTCCGCGGACTGGACGACCCCGATAAGCTAAAAAGCTTTGAAGGGCTGGAACGTATATTGGTAGAGGAAGCTGCCGAACTGGAGTTTGAAGACTTCCTGGAACTGAACCGCCGCGCACGTGGCCGCGAAAACATACAGATAACCCTTTGCTTCAACCCCATGCACGAGGAGCATTGGTTGAAGAAACATTTCTTCGACCAGCCAATGATGGAATGTGCCTACATTAAAAGTACCTATCACGATAACCCCTTCCTCACCCAGGCCGACCGCGACCAGATAGAACAGCTGAAGTTGTATAATATGAACCAATATCGCATTTATGCATTGGGCGAATGGGGATTGCGGGAAAACAATGCGCCCTGGCTATTTGCTTTCCATCGCGATAAGCACCTGAAACCTTCGCTGCCCTTCCTGCGCGATTACCCGGTATATCTTTCGTTCGATTTCAACCGCGACCCGCTCACCTGCCTGGTAGCACAAATGAGCCCCCACAAAGGCAAGCGCGATAGCTTCATACACTTCATTAAAGAATTTGCTGTAAAAGGCCAGTTATCAGAATTATGCGCGCAGATAAAGGCTACCTACGGCAGCAGCATACTGCATGTTACAGGCGATGCTTCAGGCAGCCATGGCAATGTGGGTTTCGATGGCCGCAATAGCAGTTATTATCACATGATACGCGCCTTCCTCAACCTGAGTGAAAAACAAATGCAGCTCAACACCCGCAACCTGCATCACAATGATAGTCGTGCATTGATAAATACATTGCTGCACCAGTACCCCAATATCTATATATCGCAGGAAGGCTGCCCGCTGCTAATAAACGATTGCACCATTGCTACGGTAGATGAAGAGAGCAGTACACCCGGATTGCTAAAAAAAGACCGCGGCATATACAAGATGGATATTTTCGATTGCTTCCGCTATTTCTTCCAGGCATGGTTTAAAGACTATGCAGACAAGGTAAGCATAGGAAAGGCCGCATAGCATTCACCACCACAATACGTTGTTTCATACCTTATATTTTATAGTACTTATATAGCGGTATACTTTTATGCTACCATAAAACATGAGTGCATTCATGCCTTCTGTATGTACCTCGGAGTCGTTCCGGGGTGCTCTAAAAACAGCCTGTATGATGTCATTTATTTCAACCTTACTATAATCACTATGGGCTACTACCGTGTTGTTATTGTCAATAAAGAGGTGCGCTGCTGCAAAGACACCTTGCAGTCACCTTCCATCACCATTGCAGAAAATACCTACTGCTCGCCTGATGGCCATTTTGTATGCGTAGTGATAAAAGCTACCGATGAAACAGAAGCCTGCTCACTGGCACGTATTAAAGCTATAGAGCTAATAAGTTTACTATAAGGATTAGTACGGCAGTTTATGCTTACTCCTGTCGAAGGCACCATAGCACTCCACATGCAGCACATCGCCTATGGGCAATATCATAAATGTGTGGGTATTGCGCAGCGACTGGTGCTCGGCTTCATATTCTATCACATTTACACCACTGAATACTTTTACCCAGCCTATATGCTTGTCTTTATCGCCGCCAAGGTATAGTTTGAACTTGTTTGGTTTAGGAACGATCTCTTCCATTATCATTTCTTCCTGCATCACTGTAGTCAAGTTTATTCGTTAAAGAAAAGGGATATAAACAAATATACAGCACGGATATATTGCACTATCAGCGGGCCACCATATTATTTGTAACCATGCATAAGTACGAAGAAACAGGCAATTTATTCATTTGTTTTTATCAGCAGCATATAGGAGTGATTATGAACATGCAAACCATAAGAAATAAAACACAGATATACCTGATTGAAAACAAGCTGCCAGCCTTGGTAAAAAAACACACCATCGCCCCGTCTCCCGGACAAACAAACAAACGGGGAGCGGGGCGATAGCCTTTATGAATATCTTATTATAGCTGTGTAGCAGTATACACTACATCTACAGTGTAGTTACCGGCAGGATAGCTAAAACCCGGCGCCGCTTTATACTTTACGGCAAACATCTGGTCGCCGCCTTTAGTGCCATTGCTTATCAGGTCTTGCGCTGCAGATGACAGGCTGGTCCATGAAGTATTCAGGGTGAAGGGTGCTGCTACAGAACCACCTGTGGTATTAGATGTAACGATAAGCTGCAGTACGTTGGCCACCGGCATAGTAGGCGCCGGCGATGCACTGCCGCTATAAGTAAAGTTGGCAGCGTTGGTTTTCACCGTTACGCGAAAGTTTTTGTTAGAGCGTACTTTGTAGTGCTCATCCCACGATACCACACCGTTTGCATAGTCATTGATATTGCTGAATACCAGGTTTACCATTGATGATGAAGAACCGGAACCCGAACCGTAGTAAGTAATGTCGATAGCGTCTGTAAGGGATAACCTGGCTGTTTGCGTGGCGCTGCTGCTAGCGTTTTGTGCCTGTGCGGCTATAGCGCTGAAAGCCATAAGGGTGATAAGAACGATTTTTTTCATTGCTTGTTTGATTGTTTGTTTGATGATACAAAGATGCGACCGGATAGCGTGCACTGCCAAATTTATAGCTACTCTTAACAAGCGATTAGGAAATGGATGTTTGACGGCTATTTGTTGTGTTTTGTTGTATTCCATCAAAAAAGAAAACCCGCTAATCGCGGGCTACAAAAAGGTGGGGTCGTTGCAATATCAGCATATCATAGTCATCATACAGCTTTTCTATAAAATCATCAATATCTGCCGGGTGCAGTTCAAATGCCAGCCAGCACCACGGGTCGCGGCAAAAGCGGTATTCGAAATCGGTCCGCTTCATGGGGTTGAAGAAAGTGGCATCGTTACTGTAATTGAATTCCGTAGTATTATCCGGCGGAAAGCCAATGATATCCAACGCTATATCATCCAGGTCCAGGTTATTGAGGATGCCTATTTCTATCCCCATATCGCCCAGCAGCGATAATTGGGACATAAGGGCTACATGCTTTTGCAGTAGTCGGCGCACAATGTGGTAGTTAGGGCGTTTCATGGTAAATAGTGCTTTTTATTAAAACAAATATACGCTAATTAAACATTATTTAGCATTAAGTATCGTGTATATTATCAACACCGTTTTGCACATTCACCACAACATTTCATGCATTCACATCTATTATTTGCATAGCGGTGGTGTTGCGTACTACATTTGTATCGTAAGGTTTTTTTAATAGGTTTTCATGGTGTAGGGTATCCCGGGTTCGTCCCGGGATTTTCTTTTTCCATCGGTTTATATAGCCTTCTTTATTCACCCCAATAATGCGCCACTTCGCATCTATTATTTGGAACGTCTTGCCTGCGCATACTACCTTTGGTGCAGGTTACAATGAAGAAGCAGAATGGGGAAAGCGAATATTGTAACCTCTTTAAAATCGAGTGTGTTTTCTATAGTTCATATGTAATGAAGCCCCGGTATCGTTTCGGGGCTTATTTTTTTAAACAACAAGAATATGCAGAAAGAAGATAACTTTTCAATAGTACTGGTGCCGGCCAGCAGCCTGGATAAAGGTAGCAGCAGCAATGTGCTGGTGGCAGTATGCATCAAAAATTAGATTGTTGATCCCCTATATAGTGAGCAGCCTCGGCCTAAACGCCGGGGTTTTCTTATTTACCCCAATAAGCTAAGCGTTCACCTCTATTATTTGGAACAGAGCGTGGCATCATACTACCTTTGGTACAGGTTGCGAAGAGATAGAACCAGTGCTGCATAAGGGTCGCAACCTTTTTCAACTTCGAGTGTGTTTTCTATAGTTCATATGTAATGAAACCCCGGTATCTACCGGGGTTTATTTTTTGCCCGCTTCCAGGTCGGCTATGGCTTTTTCTATCCTGCGGCTGCGTGTTTCATCTGTCTTTGCCTCGCCTATAGGCAATACATAGCGCTGCTGCGCACTGTAAGACAGCCCTTCGAAGAATGTACGTGCAGCAGCATTTTTGTGCAATGCCTTCTTAAAGTCATCGGGCAGTGCTATTTCGCGGGGTTCGGTATCCAGTTCCAGCGTTACATCCAGCTTTTCGCCACCTTTTATACCGGTATGCTTGCGTACCTCGGCACTTACAGATATCAGGTATCTTCCACCCATCGATGCTATGGAGTTTCGGTAGGTATAACCGTTTACCGTCACCTTCACCTTCGGGCGCTTGCCTGCACCCAGTTTTTCTACAATAGCTTCGGGCACTTCTATACCTACGTTATTGCCCGTTTGGTGCATGTTTGCTTTGAATGTGATATTCGACATGATAATCCTTTTAAATTAATGAGCCAGCACAGCAGCAGCCAACCTGGCCCTGCTGATGCGATGGTAATATATGTAAGACAAGATACCTAAGCCTATAGGCAACGCCATGAAAGCAAAATCGCCTATGCCGCCACCACCCACAGCTATCAGGGAATAAGTAGCGCCCAGCAGGTCGAACATCAGGCCGGCATATGCCCACTCTTTAATACGCGGATACCCCGGCACCAATATGGCTATCACACCCAGCAGCTTGGCCACTCCTATAAAGGGAATAAAATAAATAGGATAACCCAATCCGCCATGCATGCCTTCTACAGCCATCGGCATCACAATAATATCGGGGATGGCAGAACCCAGCATCATAAAGGCAAATAAGCCCGTAAACAACCAGTAAAGGATACGTGTCTTTTTCATAGTACAACTGTTTTAAAACGTAAAGAATATTGTGTTTTTGCAGTTGTAAAATTAGAGCAGCTTGTACGCATGCACGCTGTGTAAATACGACAATTAAAAGGGGCTGTTGCGCAACATGTATTATTTGCGGCTTACACGCCATTTACATTCCAGCATAATACCCTGCAGGTTATAGTCCGCCCACAGGCGGCCATTCTCTGTTTGCACAGAGCCTGCCATCCGCGACAGCGGAAACGCATAACGCGCACCCAGGCTGGCGCGTCCGCCCAGCAATACGTTGGCATATGCATCGGTTTGTATCCAGCCTGCGTTCTCTACATGCCAGCGCGACACCGTAACTACAGGACCCGCCTGCACCCCTAGCCGCAATTTATGCTTCCCCACAGTGTAGCTATACCCTGCACCCAGGCGGCCACCCATAGAAAGCAGGTGCATATCTGCATTCCATACGCCTTGCAGGCTGCCGCCAAAAGTGATATGAAATCCGCGGGCTTTATTATCAAGTATCCCCTCAGCTATCAGCATCGCCATAGTACCTTTTTCGGGAAATACGGTACGCTTACTATACGGCAGGTGGTTAAAAGGAACAAACACGCCATATGCCGCACCTATCTCTGCTTTGGGATTTCGTTTCCTGCGGGCTATGAGCACGCTGTCAGGCATTCTCTTGGGTGCCGCTTTTGCATGGGCAGACAGGTCAAATTTTGCATCCAATGATAGTGATGCACCTTTATAGGCATTGCCTGTTTCGGTAGAAGTTATAGCCACCAGTGGCCTTGTGGCCCTTACAGAGAGTGTAGTTTTATTTATAGTATATCCGATATGAGCCTCTGACAACCCTCCAATGCCAGGCCCCGCGCCGTTGATGCCAGGAAACATAGATACCAGGGGGCCAATAGCCGCGCCCAATCGTAAAGTATTACCCGCCGTATGCGACCGATAATTAAGTCCTACCGGCACGGCTATCAGCGGCCATACATGATTGACACGGTCTTTATACTTGGCATCCGCTTCTTTAAATACAAACATCTCGGTACGTACCCCGGCGGAAATAAAGAAATGACGTTGCCTGCGTCCGAAGTTATGGTCGTATATCAGGTAGCCCATGCCACCACGCCTGGGGGTATAAAGCGCATTTTTCGTTGTAAAGGTAGCCGGCTGAAAAAAACCACCGCCAAACCCTAATTCATTACGCTGCGCATAGGCAGCCAGCAGAGGAAAGAGCAGTATAAAACATAAAAAAGTACGCATAGCAAAGCGGGTGTATGTTATTTAAATATAACACATTTACCACGTGCTTAGTATGCAGATACTTTGAATTTTACAGCACCCTGAAGAACGCCATGCAGGTAGTGCCAAACACCACCAGCAACCATGCTACCATAAAAAATATCGCCAGTATACTTACTACCTTATTCATCTTTATAGAGTTTGTTTTAATGAGCATGTTGCCCCGGTTTGTGTGTGTTAATCATATGATGTGCCTTATAATGCAGGTATTGCCATACACCCACTGCTGCCGAACACAGCATGGATAGCAATGCTACTATTACCGAATCGGTCGCCAGCACACGGCTGGTAAATTGTGCGCTTACGCTGATGGCAAAGCAGGCCCATGCTATTACCAGCGGATACACCCAATCTTTAAAATACAGGCTGATGACAAGGCCCAGCCCCCCGGCTGAAAATACCATCACCACTGCCCACTGCAGGGGCGTAAGGCTGCCACCATTCCACCCCATCCAGGTGAGCCATGTGGCCGCATTGGCTATATTGGCCACCGATAGCCAGCCCATATACAGGCTGAATGGCACGGATAGCCAGTACATGCATATTTCCTGCATGATGCAGGTGCGCACCATAGCATATAGTATAATAGAACACACCAGCATAGCGGCTATAATAATGGTACCGAGCGTCAGCAGTTCATTTGTAAAAGCTATTTGCCAGCCCATACCCAGCAGGTTGGTAACTATAAATGGTACAGCCAGCCTGTCGTACACCGTACGGCGGCGCTGTGCAGGCAATAGTTGATAAATGGCATATACCAGGAAAGACAAGTAGATAACCCCCCAAATAGAAAAAGCATAGCCCGCAGGCATAAAGTACGTATCGTATTTCATAGATACATCGGCAATGCTACGGGGTGTAATGCCGGTAGCATTAGCAATGTAAGCGAAGACAGGGTTTACTATAGATATAACCAGAGCCCACCATCTCAAAGCCATGTTATCTGTATGCGGTTTCATATTTCACTGTTTATTCGGTCGTCTATACAGTAGGTAGTAAAAAGTCGTGCCAGCCGTTTTTTATACTGCGTTCATAGAAAAATTACATACTGTGGCACAAGTTTTTAAGCCATGTCCATATTCCATTTATACAAAAAAATTAAAACGATACGCTTTATGAAAACCGCAAAAAAAGCTGCTGCTAAAAAAAGCAAGACACCTGCTAAGAAATCAGCCCCTAAAAAAGCTGCCACCGCTACTAAACGCGCCATGCCTAAGAAAGCTGCACCTAAAAAAGCGGCTGCCAAAAAAGCCGCACCTAAAAAAAGCGCATCGCGCATGCAATCTATGGATGACCATAGCATGCTGCGGGAGTTTTTTATTGATAGCCTGAAGGATATTTACTGGGCCGAAAAACACCTGACGAAAGCACTGCCTAAAATGCAAAAGGCTGCTACATCTGAAGAACTGAAAACCGCCTTTGAAGAACACCTGGCACAAACCGAAGAACAAATACAGCGCCTGGAGCAGGTATTTGAAATAATGGGCGAACCTGCTAAAGCCAAGAAATGCGATGCGATGGAAGGCCTTACGAAGGAAGCACAAAGCATTATAGAAGAAACGGAAAAAGGCACCGCTACCCGCGATGTAGCCCTGATAATGGCGGCACAAAAAGTAGAACACTACGAAATAGCCACCTATGGCGGACTGGCACAACTGGCAGGTACACTGGGCCTGGAAGATGCTAAGGAACTGCTGGGCATGACCCTGCAGGAAGAAAAAGATACCGATGAAAACCTGACCGCAATAGCCGAGAACGACATCAATATACAAGCGGCAGAAGAGGATGAAGATGAGGAAGACGAAGAGGAAGATGAGGAAGATATGGAAGACGACGAAGACAGCGATGATGAAGACGAAGAGGAAGATGACGATATGTAGTACACTATCACTTCTATATATACAAAAGCCGCAGCGAGAACTGCGGCTTTTTATTTTATTCGTAATATCCGGTGATACAAAAATGATGCTCACTAATACTGCACACTATTCGTCATCTCCATCTGAGGTATTACTACCACCGGCACCTTCCTTATGCAGCTTAAACTTCAGTATATCGGTGCTGATAAGCGTGCCTATCACATAATTAAAGCCTTTCAGGTCGCCATTAGTTATATTGTTGGTATTATTCAGCACCTGTTTCATGTTGGCAAACAGAGATACATGTGTTATATCCAGTACCGCATTCACACCTAATGTATGAAAGGTGGGCGGCAGGTTGGTTTCACCCAGCATATTATTGTAGTTGCCAAAGAATTTAGGATCGGTACTGATGATATTGTAATAAGGATTGATGCTGAAACCGAAAGCTTTAATATCATCACCCACTTTCACCTTGTAAGATTTACCCAGCTTAAAGCCCGCAATGGCACTGGTAGTGCGAAAACTGTTGGATATGGAATCATTACCCACTTTATAACGGTTGAGCGAAAACTCAGCAAATGGGATAAAGAAAAAGTCATTGCCTATTTTGCTTACATATTCGAAACCTATTGTAAAATCGCGACGGGCAATATCGGGGAACAGGAATGTTTTTACCAGCGAAGCGGTATCGGCAGTGCTGCCCGTGCGGGTGTTGAACATCAAATAAGTATTGGTACGGGGCGATGTTTTGAATATCACACCTACCGATAGATTGCCACCTGCTGCAGATATATTTTCAAGATTGGAAAGGCCGCCCATACCGGTCAATTGCACATCAGGGTCATCTGTACGCCCCTCATCTGCTTTAAAGATTTTCTGATAACGCTGCCTTCCTTTGTCTATTACTTTTTTTGACACCAGCCTGCTGGAAAGCGGAATCAGTTGCTGCGCATCGGCCGCAGTAGCTATCGTAGTAACAGCTGCAATAAGTGTAATGAGCTTTTTCATAGTTATCCTATTTATGTAAGCTCACAAAATACTGCTGAACAATGAATTATACACCGTGAAAAACACCGGTAATTCAAAAATCAGGTGGCCATCTGGAAACGAAACGCCGATTGAATAAAATGGACTAACTCGCGAAAGCTGGTGGGCTTGGTTACAAACTGCTCTGCCCCCAATTGGCGAAACTGTTTAACTGTATCAGGATTGGACGATGTACTCAGTACAAATACGGGTATCTGCTTATAGTCGGGCCTGGCTTTAAGGTTGGTTACCAGCTCAAAACCATTCATCATGGGCATATTTATATCGGTCAATATTGCATGGGGCTGCAAACCGCTTTCCAGCAGTTTCAGGCATTCTATACCATTACCGCAGGTAAGGCAATCAAACAGATCTCCCGCTTCGCGCAGCGCCATTAAAAAAATGTCGCGGTCTTCCCTGTCATCATCCACTAATAGCACTTGCTTTCTCATTTTCATTGGTTTTTAGCTTTTACGAAAAAGGTTCTTACACCACAGTCATTGGGTAGCACCTCTCGAGGTAAGCTGTTTTGCTATTATTGCTAATAACATAGGAGCATACATGCCATCTTCATTACAATCTTAACAGGTTTGTTTTGTTGTTGTTTGTTTTGTTGCACATGCCTTGAAGGCCTATTCAATACGCAACCGAAATTGCTGTGTAACATTACCCTGTATCAGGGCATTATGGCGTTAAATAATGCAAAAGCGAGGTTTTTACATCGGCAGCAATTTCGCCCCCTTGGCTTTCTGCCGTTCTATCAAGTCTTAAAGTGCGGAAGTGATAAAAGCGTTTTAGTTCCCCTGTTTTCAAATTGTTTAAGATATAGCCACTTATACTTTAGTAAAGATAGACAAATTACAGTTCATAAACCAAGGTATTTAATATCGTTAACATTACCATATTATTCCCACAGTCGTTAAGTGCTTGTTAAGCAGTTATAAACGCCCTGTTAAGATGGTGTAAATAATTGTCCGGTGTAAAGCGACACAGCATCTTTGCACTATCAAACGAACAACACAAACAAAACAAAAAATGAAAAAATTATTCACCATCGCAGTAGCCATCTTGGGTAGCACAGTAGCTGCCACTGCGCAAAACGCCAGTAGTACCGCCACCCAAACTACTAACCTGAACCTGAGCAACGCTATCGAAATGACTTTTCTGAATAGCAACAGCGCTACCGGCAATGCCGTAAACCTGGATTTCAGTACCGTGAACGATTATGCAAATGGTGTGGCATCTGCTGCGCAAGATATCCGTGTACGTTCCAACAAACGTTTTAGCGTATCTGTAAAGGCCAATACTTCAACTTTTACCTATACAGGCAGCACCACACCTGCACCTACAATGCCCGTATGGGGCACGCTGGGCCTTATGGTCAACGCCAATAATACAGGCGGTACTATTGCATGGCCTTTCAGTGATGACTATTACCTGAGCTTTACCACCAGCGCCTGGACATTGATAAGCAATGGCACCAATGGCGGTAACCAAACCTTTTCGGTAAAATACAAAGCTGCCCCGGGCTTCGCTTATCCCGCAGGCACCTATACTGTAGATGTGGTATACACAGCTACACAGCAATAAGTCTCTGTTTCCATCCCTTATATGTAATCCTTAGCCTTGCTTCTGCAGGGCTTTTTTTATTAAACTGCCCAATCTGCCCCAAAACATCAAAACCCCGCAATTGCAGGGTTTGTAATAAGTAGCTACCGATAGGCTTATTTACGCTTTACCGTTTTTAGAAAGATATGCTTCGATGGCTTCGCGGTCATTGCCCACAGCTTCTATTGCTTGTTTCACAGCTTCAGCCGATACGTGGTGTTTCTGTGCCAGGTAGTTCACTTCATATGGCTCTTCGCCGGCTACACGTTGCCTGTCCTGTTGTCCTTTCAAATTTTTATCATCTGCCATAGTTATATGTTTTTTGATTCCCTGTAGAAGGATAAAAACTATACCTACTCCCCTAAAAAACACAGCAGGCTTATTCAGCCTGCCGCTAACCTATAAACTAATACATGAAAAGATGATAGAGTGTCAGGGCCTGTAAAAGTAAAATGCTTTATACATATAAAATACTCGTGAAAACACCGGTATAAAAAAATACTATTCACGATGCACCTTGTGCGCAACCGCAAATAGTATTTATGAAGTTTAACCTAAAAAAGGGAAAGAGGCTACTTCAATTAGCGTTGTTCATCGCTTTGACGGCCAGGAGAAGCCATACCACGGTCACTCTCGCGTTGAGGTGTAGTTGGTGAGTTCATCTCTTCTCTTTCACGGTTTACTTCGTTTTGCTCGCGTTCTGTTTCATAACCACGTGCACCGCCGCCACCTTGTGTTTCCAATGGTTCGTTCGTAGTGCGTTGGTCTTCATTACGACCTGCAGTACGTTGTTGGTTTTGGTTCAGATCGTTTTGATTTTGGTTACGATCAGTTTGGTTCTGATTGCGTTCTTGATTTTGATTTTGGTTTGCCATAACATTAAGTTTTTAGTACTCAGTTAGGATGAAAAAGTATGCCAGCGTGCGGCCTCATTACACTAGCAGAGCGGCGAATGCGTAACTCTTTATAGATTAACCAATAAACAAAAAACTGTCTCCTGTTGCACCGCAACAAGGTATTGCTAAGTGTAGAAATATGCGCCACAAGTGTGGAATAACGCTATTAGCGCGTAGTTCATTCCTCACACTGTTACAGCTATGTTCACATACACATAAAAGAAGAAAGCTACGCCCGAAAGCGTAGCCAGTTTGTAGAATAAAGAGAGGAATATATATTAGAGGAATAAAAAAGAGGCTTGTTGGTAATCTATATTTCGGAGCTATACATTACCTCTCCGGATAAGGCCCAGTAGCAATGATACAATGGCCAGTACCAGTAAGATATGAATCAGTCCGCCTGCGCTGTATGCAGTTATACCCAGTATCCATCCTATTATCAGGATTACAGCAATGATATATAGTATGCTTCTCATAACGAATAAGTTTTTGTTCTGCTAACTAGTAAAAAAACACCGTGCCACGCTGTGCATTTTCACAATAAAATTGTTATCCACCCACCACATCGCCACCGTTTATATGCAGCACCTGCCCTGTCATATAGCTGCTGTCATCGCAAGCCAGATATACATAGGCGGGTGCCACTTCGCGCGGTAGTCCCGCACGCCCCATCGGGGCATCCTTTCCAAACTTCGCCAGGTGTGCCGCATCAAACGATGCCACTACCAGCGGTGTCCATATAGGCCCCGGCGCTATGGCATTCACGCGTATACCTTTAGCAGCAAGGTTTTTGCCCAGCGATCGTGTAAAAGAAACAACTGCCCCTTTGGATGCTGCATAGTCCAGCAAATGGTCGCTACCCCTGTATGCCGTTACAGATGTGGTATTGATGACACACCCACCTTGCTGCATTATTTCCACAGCTGCCTGTGTTATATAAAACATGGAGAACACATTTACATCAAAAGTGCGTTGCAATTGTTTCTTTGAAATACCACTAATTTCTTCATCTTCCTCATGTGTGCCTGCATTATTCACCAATATGTGCAATGCCCCCAGCTTCTTTTGGGTATCATTTACCACTTTTTTGCAAAAGGCTTCCTTGCTGATATCGCCCTTAAACAGCAGGCAAGTGCGGCCTTCCGCTTCTACAAGGCCTAGTGTTTCTTTCGCATCGTCATCACTTTCCAGGTACACTACCGCTACATCGGCTCCTTCGCGCGCAAAATGCACAGCTACCGCCCTGCCTATACCACTATCGCCCCCGGTGATGATGGCCACTTTATCCTGCAGCTTACCACTACCTGCATAGCCATCGCGTATAGGCGCTTCTTGCAGCAGCTTTTCATACTTTGCTTTGCTTTTGTCGTTTTGTTGTTTCAGTTTCTTATCCATGATGGTGTTTATTTAAAGAGTATAAAACAAAAAAAGAAGAGCCGGTACTAAACTTCCCGGCTCTTCATCATCAAAAGGGGCATGGTCAATCCCCTTCGAGACCTGCTTTCTACAGTTTAGACTGTAATTCCTTTGCAGCATTATAATGCTCGCGCAGTGCAGGCAGTTCCTTGTCTATCCATGCCTTCAGTTCCGGGTCAGTTGCTTTCTCCTGTCCACGTTCAAATTTTTTAATCGCTTTTTCGTGTGCATCCACTACTTTATCGGCCCAGCGCTTATCCCAGTCTGTGCCGGCGTTATCGTTGGCCAATGCGTCTTTGTTTTCATCATTATCTGCATCCAGCTTATAGCTTTTGGCAGTAGCCAGTGCCTGCAGTTCTTTACCCATGCTGTTGTGATACGCTTCCATTTTCTTTGCGGCAGCTTTCACTTCTTTATTAGTGCCTTTCTGTTGGCCCAATGCCAGCAGGTGCAGCTCTTCGCTGTTCATTTCAGCTACATCCTGCACAAAGTTTTCATCGCGGTATTCATCTATATCAGCCCTTACTTCATCTACTTTGTTTTCCACTTTGGCCATTGCCGTATCGGCTTCATTTTCCATGTTGTCTTGTGTGCCTTCGCTGCAAGATGCCATCAACAGTGCTGCCGTCAGTATGCCCGTGCCTGTCAGCGCTTTGATTGTTTTTTTCATTTGTTGGTAGTTTAGTGGTTATTAAATATTCCTTAGACTGATTTATGCGAATCGCGCTGTGCCTTCACCATATCGTGCGCTTTTTTCAATGCCTGTTGTTGCTCATTTACCAGGTTCACGGCTTCAGGTGTCAGTTCGCCGCTCATTTCCAGTGCGGTTTTATAAGCTTTTTGCGCAGCATCCTCGCCAAACTCGCAGGCAGCTATAACCGATTTACGGTCACCCCCTGTAAAGGTGGCTTTCACATCCATCCAGGCGCGGTATATCTTACCACTCATAGTGGTGCCGCTGGCTACATCGCTGCCCAATGCAGAAATAAGTGAGGATAGCTCTTGCTTATACTTTTCACTGTCTGCTATAAAATGGCGGAATTCTGCTTTCAGGTCAATATCAAGGTCGTGCAGCTCGTTAATGGCACGGTTATACCCTTCTATGCGGTCGTTATTGATTTTTACCAGGTCGTTCAGCACTTCGGCTGTAGTTTCTACTTGTGACATAGCTTGTTGGTTTTTGTATCACCTCTATTTTTAAAAAACTATGCCAGAGCTTGTTACAGAAAAAACAAATCCCGCCCTATGAGAGTAGCGGGACCTGTGCAGGATGGGGTTTTCGGGGTTGTGTTCACATATCTTATAGTATCACCAGGCTTATGCTTTGCTGGCTGTTGGCACTTTTTATATTCACTTTGTATTTACCCTGTTGCAGCTTGTTCAGCGGTATGGCATTGTCATTACCTTTCACTGTTTTGCGGCACACCGTTTTACCATCTTTGGTAGTTATCACTACATCCAGCTGGCCGGTAGCCTGTACCGGCTGTATCACCAGTTTATTATCGGGCGTGGTGTGCACATTGCTGACGGTAGTGAGCACAGCAGGTGCTGCCTTAGATGTAAATGCTGAGGTTAATAATACCATTACGGTAACGATAGCGATTTTTAAACTTTTCATATAGTTGGTTTTTTGTTGGTTAATGATGATGGCGCAAGGTGTTTTGCAGTGCGCTTACCTATATTAGTCGCACAAGCAGCAAAAAGGTTACAGTATTTTTACAAAAAATTTTCTTTAGAATTTCTTTAACAGTCTACCTTTATCCCAACCTAACCCCATTTACATATGCTACGCTATATCCTACCCCTACTCTTATTCCCCGCATTCGTTACAGCACGTACAGGCATCGGCATCAATGCAGGTGCGGCTTTCGGCACGGCCGGCGGTGTTGCCATCAACCTGAAAGCTTCTTATACTTTTACAGCTTTTGAAGCGGGCATC
>DASWWE010000167.1:0-9554 GCA_036406055.1 Flavipsychrobacter sp.
TAATGGTGGACTTAGCATCCCTGCAGGTAACAGGTTTGGTATCACATGTACCTTTAAATCTGGCGATACATGGGCTGCTAACGTAGACTCTGTAACTTCTCGTCACCACTTCCTGGTAATGGCTGCTGCTACAGGCGATTCTAAAAATATGCCTAACGTGTTGAGGACTTTCAACGACAGGAGCATGTCTCAACTGATGTTCTCTTTTGATACCAGCGCTTACATTCCTTCAATGATGATCGAAATCTGGAATGCAAATACTTTCAACCAGGAATTCATCAGGATCGCAGGTCATGCTAAATGTACTGGTTGCTTCCAGGTAGGTATCAACGAAACTAACGGTGGCGTTATCTCTGCTGCTAATGCTTATCCTAACCCTGCTAACGAAAATGTTACAGTTAAATTCAGCCTGTACAATGCAGCTGATGCAACTGTTAGCATCATGAATGCAGTAGGCCAGGTAGTAGCTACACAAAACCTGAACAACGTTCGTGAAGGTAAAGCTACTTTCTCTACAGCTAACCTGAACAGCGGTGTTTATTTCTACAACGTAGAAGCTAATGGTCAACGTACAACTAAACGTTTCGTAGTTGCACACTAATCTTTAGCATCTTTAATATTAAGAAAAGGGTAACGTTTTGTTACCCTTTTTCTTTTTTTTCAAAACAATAGTTTATTATTGCACACGTCCGAAAACCGTGTGGCATTAGGCATTGTGTTTTAATATTTGAGTAAAAGAATTTCAGAGAATGGCTAAAAACCTGCTGATTGTAGAGTCCCCTGCAAAAGCGAAAACGATAGAAAAGATACTGGGTGAAGATTTTGAAGTGAGATCTTGCTACGGTCATATCCGCGACCTTGAGAAAGAGGATATGGGCATAGATATCAATAACGGCTTCAAACCCAAGTATACCGTTTCAGAAGATAAGCAGAAGGTAGTAAAGGAACTCAAATCATTAGCAAAGAAGGCAGAAGATGTTTGGTTAGCAACCGATGAGGACCGTGAGGGTGAAGCCATATCCTGGCATTTGTGTGAAGTACTGGGCCTGGACCCGGCTACTACCAAGCGTATCGTTTTTCACGAGATCACAAAGCCGGCCATTAAGAAAGCAGTAGAAAAACCACGTACGGTAAATATGAACCTGGTGAATGCCCAGCAGGCACGCCGTGTGCTGGACCGCATTGTAGGTTTTGAAATATCGCCCATCCTGTGGCGTAAAATGAGTATGCGCAATAACCTTTCTGCAGGCCGGGTACAGTCGGTAGCCGTAAGGCTGATAGTTGAGCGCGAGCGCGAGATAAACCGCTTCAAGGCCGAAAGCAGCTTTAAGGTAGAAGCGTTCTTCAATGCGGCAGATATCAACAATAAGAAAGTAACCTTTAAAGCAGATGGCCCCGATAAGATGAAGGGCTCTGCTACGGCGCGTACTTACCTGCAGCGTTGTATAAATGCTACCTATACTGTAAACGATGTGCAGGTAAAGCCGGGTAAAAAATCGCCGGCGGCACCATTCACTACATCTACCCTGCAGCAGGAAGCCAGCCGTAAGCTGGGCTATTCGGTATCGAAAACCATGCTGCTGGCGCAGAAGCTTTATGAGAATGGTCACATCACCTATATGCGTACCGACTCGGTAAACCTTTCTGAAACCGCGCAGGAGAATATTAAAAATGCCATACTGGATATGTATGGTGATAAATACTTCCAGAGCCGCAAATTTCAGAACAAGAACGAATCGGCACAGGAAGCGCACGAAGCCATCCGCCCCACAGATATGAAAACAACATCTGTAGGCGATGCGGATACGCAACGTTTGTACGACCTGATATGGAAACGTTCTATAGCGTCACAAATGGCAGATGCGCAACTGGAGCGTACAATCGCTAAAATAGGTGTATCATCTCAACCCGACCCATTGACCGCTACCGGCGAAGTGCTGCGTTTTGATGGCTTCCTGAAAGTATATACAGAAGGTAAGGACGAAGAAGATGGTGATGAAGAAAACAGCGGCATGCTGCCGCCATTAACCGTAGGCCAGCAACTGGACCTGCAGGAAATGCGTGCTACAGAACGTTTTTCGCGCCCGTCGCCAAGGTATACAGAGGCATCGCTGGTTAAAAAGCTGGAAGAACTGGGTATCGGGCGTCCATCTACATACGCACCTACCATCAGCACCGTGCAGCAGCGTGGCTATGTAGAAAAGCGTGATAAAGAAGGTATAAAACGTGAATACGAGATACTGACACTGAAAAACGATAACATTACCGAAGTAAAAGAAAGCGAGAATACCGGAGCAGAACGGAACAAATTATTCCCTACCGACCTGGGTATGGTGGTTACCGACTTCCTGAGTGAACACTTTAACAAGGTGATGGACTATAGCTTCACAGCCAAGATTGAAGAAGAATTTGACGAGATAGCACAAGGCAAGGAGCAGTGGAACAAAATGATAGAAGGGTTCTATCAGCCTTTCCACCAAACGGTAGAGCATACGCTGGAACATGCCGGCCGCGCTAAAGGTGAGCACGAACTGGGTACCGACCCTGTAAGTGGCAAGCCTGTAGTAGCACGCCTGGGCCGTTTTGGCCCCATGGTGCAGATAGGCAGCACGGAAGACGAGGAAAAACCTCGCTTTGCCAAACTGCGCACTAACCAAAGTATCGAGACCATTACACTGGAAGAAGCGATGGAACTGTTCAAGCTGCCACGTACATTGGGGAAGTTTGAAGGTGAAGATGTGGTGGTAAACATTGGCCGTTTTGGTCCATACGCACAACACACCGGCAAATTCTACTCGCTGAAAAAAGAGATGGACCCATATACGGTAGAGCTGGAAGAAGTAGCACCGCTGATAGAAGAAAAGCGTAAGGCTGCCGCAGAAAGCACCATCAAAATATTCGAGAAAGAAAAGATCAAAATACTGAAAGGCCCTTATGGCCCGTACATAAAACAAGGGCTGAGGAACTACAAAATACCGAAAGATAAGATTGAAACCGCCGCCACGCTTACAATAGAAGAAGTAAAAGCGATCATCGAAGAAGTAAAGGCAAATCCGCCTAAAAAAACGGCACGGAAGAAAAAATCATAAAGAAATTGGTGTAACTTAAGGTAGTGTAAACCGGTGTTTTGATGCAGGCAAATAAAGAAATATCTGCGCTGTTACAGCTTATAGACGACCCTGATAATGAAGTGTTCGATACCGTTGCAGCTAAGTTGCTGCACTACGGTAAAGACATCATCCCTAACCTGGAACAGCTGTGGGAAGTGACGGTAGATGAGGATGTGCAGGAACGTATAGAAAGCCTCATTCACCGGGTACATTTTCAAGACCTGCAACAGGAGTTCTTCGATTGGAGCCATTCTAAGAATCCGGAACTGCTGCGCGGTGCCATACTGGTAGCCAAATACCAGTTTCCCGACCTCAACATTCCATCCATACTCAGCCAGTTCGATCAGATACGTCGCAACATATGGCTGGAGTTGAATAATTACCTCACCCCCCTGGAACAGGTAAATATTTTCAACAGTATTCTTTACAATTATTACAAGTTGCAGGGCCACGAGCTTACAGAGCGCGAGCCTAAATATTTTTTCATCAACCAGGTGCTGGAAAGCAAGCAGGGCAATGCCTATTCATTAGGTGTGCTATACCTCGCCCTTTGCGAACTGCTGGATATCCCCATATTTGCGGTAGAGCTGCCGCGCCAGTTTGTATTCGCTTACATCGATACCCTGCACCATTTCTACAAGCAGGATGATGAAGAAGGTGTGCAACAGGTACAATTTTATATAGACCCGCTGAATGGTATGGTATACACACAGAAAGATGTAGATACCTACCTGAAGAAGATAAATGCATCGGGTCGCGAAAATTATTTCACGCCTATACTTTCCAAGCGTATCATCTTTAAAATGCTGGAAGAGCTGGCCCTCTGCTATCGGTATAAAAGGGATGACCAGCGTGCCGATGAGATACAGCAGCTAATGCGCATGCTGGTAGACGTAAGTATTGATAATATAGATTAAAGATTACAGATCGTCGTCATCGGGATTGATGGTCAGCTTCACGCGCTGTATGCGCATCTTATCAATGTTCAACACTGTGAAGTCATATTGTTTGTAGCTTACTGTTTCATTTACTACAGGGAACTTACCTGAAATTTCCAGTATCAGGCCCGCCAATGAATCGCTCTCGCCACGTACATGTTCAAAAGTATCCGATGGTTCGCCTATCATCCGGCATACATCATTTATCAGCGTCTTGCCTTCAAAAATATAGTTGCTCTCGTCTATCTTTTTGAAGTGCAGGTCTTCCTCATCAAACTCATCTTTGATGTCGCCGATGATCTCTTCCATGATGTCTTCCAGCGTCACGATGCCCGATGTGCCGCCAAACTCATCTACCACTATGGCAAAGTGTATGCGCTTTTGCTGAAACTCTTTCAGCAGGTCTTCTATCAGTTTGCCTTCGTGCACAAAGTAAGCCGGGCGTATCATTTTATGCCAGTCGAAATGATCATCGTCCGTGTGCGGCAGAAAGTCTTTGGTATGTATCATACCCGCTACCTTATCCAGGCTTTCTTTATACACCGGCAAACGCGAATAGCCTACTTCTATGGCCAGCTTTTGCACTTCCGGGAATGTAAGCTCATGCGGAATGCCACTTACGTCCATACGCGTGCGCATGATCTGGCGCACGGTGATGTTGCCGAATTTCAGTATGCCTTTAAAGATGTTTACCTCCTCGCGCGTGGCGGTATGCCCTACGGTCAACTCTATGGCATGCTCAAAATCTTCATTGCTGATGTTGTTCGATGGCTTGGTACCTATGCGTTCTTCTATATAGTTGGTAGATGATACCAGCACACTGCTTACGGGTTTGAAGATGCCACTCATGATCTTCAGCACCGGTGCCGAAAACAGGGCCATACGCAGGTTGTTCTGTGTAGCATAAACTTTGGGTAGTACCTCGCCAAACAGTACCAGCAGAAAAGTAACTGCTACTATCTGTATGAGGAACGATGCCACCTCGTTCATTTCGGGCGGCAGCAGTTGCTTCACCAGCAGGTTGGTGGTAATAACAATGGCTATGTTGATGAAGTTATTGGTCACCAGTATAGTGGCCAGCAGCAGTTTTGGTTGTTCCAATAATTGAATGGCTTGCGTTGCGCTTTGCTCATCCTTTAGCTTCAGGTAATTAATGTCTTTGGCGCTCAGGGAAAAATAAGCGGTCTCTGCCCCTGCTGTAATGGCAGTAAGCAACAGCAATATCAAAATGATGATAATGAGTATGGTGACATTAGAAGCGGAGAAAGCTTCCTGCGATGCTTGTAATAACAGGGCCAGCGTTGTCGTTTCCCCTTCAGTTGAGCTTCCCAAAATGTGTCGCTTGTTTGGTGACTATCAAAATTAAAAAAAGGAAAGAAATAAAGTGCTTCTTTCCTTATTTAAATATAATAGGCTTGAATATTAAAAAGGCAGGTCGTCTTTAGTAGGCTCAATATTAGGATCGTAGCTGATATCCTGGTGCGTGGTATCGCCTGAATTCTGATAATCGCCATTTTCCTTACGTTTGTCCAGCATTACCAGGTTATCGCCCACTATTTCGGTGCTGAAGCGTTTGTTTTTGTCTTTGTCTTCCCAATGGCGGGTGCGCAGGCGGCCTTCTATGAATACCAGGCTGCCTTTGTGCAGGTACTTTTGCGCCAGCTCGGCCAGGCCGCGCCATAGCACTACGGTATGCCATTCTGTTTGCGATACCAGGTTTCCGTTCTTGTCTTTAAAGGTTTCGGTAGTAGCGAGGGGGAACTTTGCCACAGCTATATTTCCTTCCAGGTATTGTAAGTCCGGGTCGCGTCCAAGATTTCCAATCAACATGACTCTGTTTACGCCTCTCATAATTGTTTAATTTACCAATTAGTTTTTTTTATAAAGCCTTATAACTCTAAAAATAAAATATTTTTTCTAAAAAAGAAAGTACACTTTTAGGGAAGGCATAATTCTTTAAATCGCTGCTGTCAACCCATACGCCGCCATTTGGGGTATCTATATCCATACTTTTTACGGGTAAGGTAAAGAAGGAGAAGGTAATATGTTGATGGGTCAGTTTTTGGTTCAAGGTATCGCTAAACGCAGGCACGTCTGCCACGCCCAGCGCTTTGAATGCCGGTATTTTTACCAGCTTTTCAGCCGTCAGGGTTTCATCTGCTTCTACCAGTAGCGGCTCGTACAGGTTTTGCCATATATCCTTACCAGTACGTTTGCGCAGCCATAGCTTATTCTTATGCGTCAGCAGCAGGTAATGAAAGTAGCGTTTGCGCACCGCCTGTTTCTTACTGCGCACAGGCAGCAGCTGTATCATATCCTGTTTGTAGGCAACACATTTCTTTTGCAGCGGGCAGGCATCACATAGCGGGTTTTGTGGGGTGCACACGGTAGCTCCCAAGTCCATAATAGCCTGGTTGTAGGCGGCACTATTATACACATCCAGCAGTTGCTGCGCCAGTGCGGCAAACTGTTTTTTACCCTCCGTACTATCAAAGGGTGTATCGATACCGAAGTAGCGCGCCAACACGCGGTATACATTACCATCTACCACTGCACGCGGTAGGTTGTAGGCAAAAGAGGCAATGGCCGCTGCCGTATATGGGCCAATGCCTTTCAGCGCTATAATGTTTTCATATGTATCGGGAAATTTTCCATCCAACTCCTGTGCTACATACCGGGCGGTAGCCAGCATGTTCTTGCAGCGGTTATAATAGCCCAGCCCTTGCCATATACGAAAGGCAGCCTCATCACTGCTATTAGCAAGGTGGATAATGGTAGGATAGGTTTCTGTAAAGCGCAGGTAATAGGGCAGCCCTTGCTGTGCCCGCGTTTGCTGTAGTATTATCTCCGACAGCCATATTTTATAAGGGTCTTTTTCCGATTTCCACGGCAGGTTGCGGTCATTGTCGTTATGGTGCCAATCCATGAGCTGCCGGGTAAAATATTGCTGCTGTGCCTTTTGCATTTCCATCCACCTGCAATTTACAGAAGCAGGGCATTGCACTATATTTTTTGTCAAAAAAGTGCCGACTAAAAGCTACTTTTGCGGCACAATTTGCTTTTAAAATGGATTTGAACAAGCTGACACAAACAGCAACACAGGTGCGCAGGGATATCGTACGTATGGTACATGCTATGCAAAGCGGCCACCCCGGTGGCTCACTGGGCTGTACAGAGTATATGGTGGCCCTGTATTTTCATATCATGAAGCACAACCCTGCTTTTAATATGGATGGACAAGGCGAAGACCTGTTTTTCTTATCCAACGGGCATATTTCCCCTGTATTCTACAGTGTGCTGGCACGTTCGGGCTATTTCCCTATCAGCGAGCTGAGCACTTTCCGTAAAATAGATTCGCGCCTGCAAGGTCATCCTACCACGCACGAACACCTGCCTGGTGTGCGTATTGCCAGTGGCTCACTGGGGCAGGGTATGAGTGTAGCAGCCGGTGCCGCGCTTACAAAAAAACTGAATGGTGACGACCGCATTGTGTATTCGCTACATGGGGACGGCGAACTGCAGGAAGGCCAGAACTGGGAGGCCATCATGTTTGCAGCCCACCACAAAATTGACAACCTTATAGCTACTATAGATGTAAATGGCCAGCAGATAGATGGTCCTACCGACAAGGTAATGAACCTGGGCTCTCTGGGTGCTAAGTTTGAAGCCTTTGGCTGGCATGTTATCGTGCTGACGGATGGTAATGATATGGAGCAGGTGGTAAAAACACTGGAAGCTGCCAAAGCGCAAACAGGAAA
Organism: Flavipsychrobacter sp.; assembly: GCA_036406055.1. Classification (GTDB taxonomy): domain Bacteria; phylum Bacteroidota; class Bacteroidia; order Chitinophagales; family Chitinophagaceae; genus Polluticoccus. The sequence goes on from DASWWE010000167.1 coordinate 7,807, forward strand.
CGGCAAACCTATCTGTGTGTTGATGAATACCATCATGGGCCGCGGTGTAGACTTTATGGAAGGCACACACGAATGGCACGGCATAGCGCCAAACGATGAGCAACTGGCATCGGCACTGAACCAGTTGGTACCTGCTACGGTAGGTGATTACTAATACTTACGCTTCTTAGCATAAATTAAAAGCCCCGCATTGCGGGGCTTTTCTTATTGTGTCAGTATATCTCTCGATATTACCAGTTTCTGTATTTCAGATGTGCCTTCACCTATGGTGCACAGCTTGCTATCGCGGTAGAATTTCTCTACCGGGAAATCTTTGGTGTAGCCATAGCCACCAAATATCTGCACCGCATCGGTAGAAATCTGTACGCATGCTTCAGATGCATAGTACTTGGCCATTGCCGATTCCTTGGTCATTTTCTCACCACGGTTTTTCAGGTCGGCAGCCTGGTATATCAGCATTTCGCTTACTTCTATCTTCGTAGCCATATCTGCCAGTTTAAAGGCAATAGCCTGGAAGTTGGCAATGGGCTGGTCGAACTGTTGGCGTTCTTTTGCATATTTTACAGATGCTTCGTAAGCCCCTTTAGATATACCCAGCGATAGGGCAGCTATCGATATACGGCCACCATCCAGCACCTTCATTGCCTGGCGGAAACCGTCGCCAACTTCACCCATACGTTGCGCATCAGATATGCGGCAGTTATCAAACACCAGTTCTGCGGTTTCAGATGCACGCATACCCAGTTTGTTCTCTTTCTTACCTGCTGTAAAACCTGGTGTGCCGCGCTCCACTATAAAGGCTGTTACGTTGCTTTTAGCACGTGGTTCGCCCGTGCGCGCCAGTACTACTGCTACATCACCGCTGATGCCGTGTGTTATCCAGTTTTTAGTACCGTTCAGTATCCAGTCATCACCATCCTTTACGGCTGTGCAGCGCATATTGCCGGCATCGCTACCGGTGTTGGCTTCTGTAAGGCCCCACGCGCCTATCCATTCAGCAGTAGCCAGTTTAGGCAGGTATTTTTTCTTTTGCTCTTCATTGCCAAAGTATAGTATATGGCCGGTGCAAAGCGAATTGTGTGCGGCTACAGAAAGGCCTATAGAGCTGCATACTTTTGCTATTTCGCTCACGGCAGTTACATATTCAAAATACCCAAGGCCACTGCCACCATATTCTGTAGGCACCAGTACACCCATCAGGCCCAGTTCGCCCAGTTTTTTAAACACCTCTACAGGAAATTTTTGGGTTTCATCCCACTCCATCATGTTGGGGCGGATATGTTTGTTGGCAAAATCGCGTATCATATCTGCGATCTGCAGTTGGGTATCTGTGTACTTGAAATCCATGAAAGTCTATCTTAAACCGCAATTCAGGCTGCAAGTTTACGACAAATTTTCCCATCCATCAATCTTTGTATAGCTTTTTGGTGTTATGTATCGCCGAAACTTATCACTTAACGATAATAAGCTGCTTCAAACGCCTGAAAGTACTATCGGGAAAACGATAAACTTCCATCAGTTGGTCTGCGGATGTGTAGCGTCCTATCTCTTTGCGATATTCCAGTATACGATGCGCCAGCTTTGCACCTATGCCGGGCAGTGCTACCAGTTCAGCAGAGTCGGCAGTATTCAGATTAACTAACTTAAATTGTTTACTGCTTTCTTTAGGATTATCTATGTCAATATATGATGCCAGTCTTTCATATTCTTGCGGTGTTAAGGTGTACAGCTTCTTGAATTCCTCTTTG
>DASWWE010000168.1:0-20531 GCA_036406055.1 Flavipsychrobacter sp.
CACATTGGAATCACCATATGTATCTACTTATTATTACTATCCGTTTTACATGTATGAATGTAACACCCAGGGTACTAATAAGATGCTGGTAAGGGGAAATACATTCAATGTAAGTACTTACGGATATTTTACAGGTTTTGAAGTGTATTATAGTACTAACTATGATATATCTCAGAATAGTGTAAATATGTATAACGACAACTGGTACCCTCAAACCAATGGTTTATATGTATATAACTATCCCGGAGGAGCAACGTATGGTAATAACACCAAAATAGATAGTAATAGTTTTAACATTGAAACGCCTAACTACGGATACATTTATTTCCAGACGAGCTACTACGGCAGAAATCACTCCTTTAGCGGCAATAATGTAGATATTAATACTACAGGTAGTATCAGCCAATTTTATGCTAATGGTGAAAATGTAGATAAGGCCAAAGTGTCAGACAATACAATTAACCTTCAAAGTGGTTGGGATTCATATCCTTACATGAGCGGTTTCTCAAGTGATAGTGTGCTGATGGAGCATAACGATTTCAACTTTACAACCACTGAATGGTATAGTTATGCGTATTTGTATCTTTTTGACAATGGCAGGGAATATAAAATAAGGAACAATAAATTCGCTGTAGAATCAGGCAATAATGGTGGTGCTATAATCACGTCTTACGGTAGTTCAAGTGGTGCTAATAGCTTAACTAATAATGAGTTTTCAGGCAATACTTTCAAAGCTATTGGTAATGGTAGCGCATGGGGCTATGCCTTGGAGACACGTGCATGTAATAATGATAAATTATTTAATAATGTCATTATTGGTAAGAGTACAGGAAGCGGCGCATCAATGTATGGACTATACGTGGATGCATGGAGCGGCAAGTATGATATTTACAACAATACTATAGCACGTATTGCACCAACAGCTACTTCGTCGTGGGTTAGTGCTTTTGAATTATATGCCGGCACCCAACCTGTAAATATCAATAACAATATTTTTTACAATGAAAGCGCGGGTGCTCGTGCTGTGAGCATTTATGATAATGGTGGTTTAGGTGTCAATGTTAAAATGGATTACAATAATATCTATTCTACCAGCAGCACCCTTGCTTATGACAACTGGTCCGGTTCTTCTTATTCAGATCTTACTGCATGGAGAGCAGCATCTAATATGGATAAGAATTCCATATCCTACAATCCGGGCTTTACGAATGTTGCAAGTGATGACTTCACGCCAGACCCAACCAATCAAAATAGCTGGTCGGTAAATGGCCGTGGTATTCATATTACAGGCAATAACATAGATAAAGATGGCAATCCCCGTGTCACTACAACAGGCACAGGCGTTCCTGATTTAGGTGCATATGAATTTGTTCCGGATCCGAGTAACGTGCCACCGCTGTGTACGGTAGTACCGGCAACACCAACTGCCGGCGGTACCCAGATATATACAATAGGCCGCGATACTGTAGCTACCATTACATGGGATGCTGCAGCCACAGTACCTGCTACAGCACCTGATGTGCGTCAATACACAGGTACGGTTCCTCCGGGATTAAGTGCACTGAACCCAACAAACATGTATTTCTATACAGATATCAGCAGCTCCACTTCCGCTGATTTCGAAACAAATATTTATTATAAAGAACCGTGGATGGGTACTATCTCTTCCGAGGCAGCACTTCACCTGGCACAACAGGAAGGTGTTAATCCATGGGTAGGCTATCCTATAACTATCAGCGGATCGAACACACTGCGCAACTATATATACAGTCCTGCTACGCCTAAGTTGAATACCTATGGTAAGTTCACCGGTATAGATGTGGCCAACAACGCAGGTACAGCAGAAGTTGTTACGCCAACAGGTTTATTCTGTGCAGGTACTTATCCTGTTACAGTACGTATTAAAAATACAGGTAACAATGTGCTGAACAGTGTGAAGGTATACTGGGAAATCAATGGTACACCGGGTACAGGTTCTCCAATAACATACACCACTCCGATACCGGTGAATAATGGTGTGCTGAACTTCAACACTGCCGTTATCAATTTAGGTAACGTTACATTTGGCGCGACGGCTAACAACTTTAAAATATGGACGTCAGAGCCTAACGGCGTAGCAGACATCGTTACAGCTGATGATACCCTGCGCAAAACATTGCGTGCATCTTTAAGCGGCACTTATACAGTAGGTGGTACAACACCTGACTTCCCTAATGTGGAAGCTGCTGTAGAAGACCTGAATACTTATGGTGTTTGCGGCCCTGTTATATTCAATATCCGTCCCGGTACATATACAAGCACCAAAGGGCTGGTGGTAAACCCGGTACAGGGTGGTGGTAATGCTGCCAACAGAGTAACATTCCAATCTGAAAACGGTAGCGCATCAAGCGTTGTGCTGAGTTATGCATCTACCAACTGGGATAAGAACTATACATTTAAACTGAATAGTGCTTCTTACATAACACTTAAAAACATAACGATTGCGGCTACAGGTGGTAATTATGCTGCAGCACTGATGTACGAAGGCAATACTACCAACGATAGCCTTGTTGGCTGTGTATTGACAACAGGTATTTCTACTAACTATTATTTCCGTGCATTCGATGGTATGAATATGGGTGGTGGAAATAATGAAAACCTTGTATTCCAGAACAATACCTTTACGGGTGGTTCGTATGGTTTCTACCTGCAAGGCGATTGGAGCCAGTTTTGTATGAACCCTGTTATCGAGAATAATACTTTCGACCGTAGTGTTTACAACTATGTATATTATTCACTGAATTACAAGTTCAACAACAATACAATAATCGGCAACAATAATTCATACTTCGGCATGTATTTCTACAACGCATGGAATACAGCGCCATTTGCCGGTACATTTGAAGTAAAAAATAATAAAATAACCGGTCAGACGCAGGGATATGGCTTCTATTTCGACTATCCTAACGGTTATAACATTACACCAGGCTCAGATAGGTCTATTATAGCAAATAACGCTGTTTCAATGAGCGGTACTTCAAACGGATACTATGCTGTTTATTTAAATCAACCTTCAAATGTTGATATCATAAGCAACAGTATCAACGTCACAAATACCAATAGCAATTGTTATGCTATGTACATAAATACATATGGTTATCCATATGAAAACAACGTTGTTAAAAACAATGCGTTCATTAACACAGGTGGTGGTTATGCATACTACCTGGGTATGTATGATGGCGTGAGTGATTACAATAACGTATATGCTACGGGTACCAATAAGTTTTCAGGCTTCTATGGCACATTCAATAACTTCCCTGCTTTCCGTACAGCATTGGCTTCAAATGGCTGGGAACAAAATTCTATATCATATAGCCCGGGCTTTACCAGTGCCACAGATTTGAGGCCGGATCCTACAAATGCTGCCTCATGGTCGTTGAATGGCCGTGGTGAGCAACTGGCAAACAATACGTTAGATATGGATGGCAACAGCCGCCCAGTAACACTGGCAGATGGTGTGCCGGATATTGGTGCTTACGAATTTGAGCCTACAGTAGCACCTCCTGCTGCAGTAGCTACACCAGCATTAGCTGCTCCCGGTGTTCCGCAAGTATTTACATTTGGACACCAGAAGGTAGCCACTGTAAGATGGAATACCGCAATGGCACTGACAACTCCGCTGACCGTTCGTCAATACAGCGGCCGTATCCCGCCGGCTAACTTTACCAGCATCAGCGGTGGTACACACCAATACTTCTATACGGATATGATACCGTCAAGCGTAGGTACTACCTATGATTTTGACCTGACGCTGAATTACATGGATATCTGGATGGGTAACATGCCAAGTGAACCAGACATGAAGCTGGCACATAAATACGGCGCTGCCCCATGGATATCTTACAACGAAGCGAACAGTATTACCAATGATGCTACCAATGAAATCACAGCAGCAGGTGTTACTAGCTTCGGTACCTTCACGGGTATTGAAGATGGCATCAACTTCAGCGCAGTTATTAAACTTGCAGGCAAGCATGTGATATGTGCTGGCGATACAGCTGTCCTTACAGCTACTCCTGTTTCCGGTGGTTCTACTACATATCAATATGAGTGGTATAGGAATGGTAGCGTTATCTCCGGTGCTACTTCGGATACTTATCTTGCTACAGCAGGTGGTGATTACACTGTAAAAGTTACAGGTACACAGTCTACTGTGTCACTGCCTGTTACCGTAACAGTAACTGCTGCGCCTATGGCTAACATAGCTGCAAACAGTACGCTTATATATTGCACAGGTAATGGCCTGGAACTGAAAGCAGCAAGCACATCAGGTATCATTTCATATCAATGGCAACTGAATGGTGTAGATATACCGGGTGCTACTAACAGCACACACACGGTAGATGCCGCCGGCAACTACTCATTGATTGTATCTAACGTAGGTTGTGCTGATACTGCCTCTACAATAGTAAATGCAGGCCCGATAGCCGTAGACCTGGGTAATGATTTCTCAACTTGTGAAATCAAAAACAAATCTCTGATATTGGATGCCGGTTACCCGGGTGCTAAGTACACATGGAGCACAGGTGATACGACTCAAACAATTGAGATCAAGAAGAGTGGTACTTATAGTGTTCAGGTAGATGCCGGACCGAACTGTGTGGGTACAGATGCTATCAATGTAACTGTTAACCCGCTGCCAACAGCTACAGGTATCAGCAAAACAAGGATCAACAATACATATACATTTGGTGTAGCAGGTCCTAAAGATGTAACAAGGGTGCTGTGGCTGTTCAGTGATGGTACTACCCATACTGCAAATACAGTAACCAAAACATATGATGGTAACCTGTTTGTGAAACTTGTGGTATTCAATGATTGCGGTTCAGATACAATACAAATGGTAGAATGGGCAACCAACGTTCCGACTACGGAAAACGATGCACTGGAAGCCAGCCTGTATCCAAACCCTGCCAACGAGCAAACATTGCTGAGTGTAACAGGTGCTAAGATAGAAGATGTGACTATCCTGAATAGTCTTGGCCAGGTAGTATATCGTACCACATTGAGCGAAAAAGCTAACAAAGTAGAGCTTCCTGTAAGCACCTTTGCAAGCGGCCGCTACATAGTGCGTGCTACTACCACAGAAGGTATCATTAGCAAACCGCTGAACATACAGCGATAAGCATACTGAATGAGGATTGATAATGCCGCCTTTATGGCGGCATTATTATTTTGTACAATAGTTAGGAAAAACAAAAGGGAGCCAAACAGCTCCCTTTATAATTAAGTGTAGTTAGTAATTTTTCTATTCGGTTATTTCTTCATTCAGCACACCATCTATGCGCGCAGCAATGTCTTTCAGTTCTTTCGATAAAACAGGATTGTATGCATTCTCTATGGCATTATCTGCCGCATAGCTTAGAAGGCACATGGCGACGAAATCCTGATCGTCTTTACCTGCATAGTGTGTGCGCATTTCCATTATCTTTTCGTCTGCCAGTTTTATGGCTTTACGTACGGCTTCTTCTTCTACAGGCTTTATACGTATGCGGTAGCTGCGGCCGGCCAGCCAAACAGTCACGGGTATCAGTACTTCTTCGCTCATGGTACTTAAATTTATTCGGCTGCTGTTTTGGCTTCGATGGCAGGTTTGTGTATCAGTTTCTTTTGAAAGAATACTAATACTAAAACACCCACAGAAATAGCCGCATCTGCAATATTGAAAACAGGTTCAAAAAACTCGAAATCTTTACCGCCCCATACAGGCACCCAGGATGGCATCTGAAAGCTTACCAGTGGAAAGTAAAGCATATCTACTACGCGGCCATGAAATAGCTTTCCATATCCCTGGCCGAAAGGTACCAGCTTAGCTATATGGAAAGTACTTTCCGTAAATATCAGCCCGTAAAAAATACTATCTATCAAGTTGCCCAGGGCACCAGCCAATATAAGTGCACCACATATAACAGTGCCGCGTTTATAACCTTTATTGATGATGCTCTTTAAAAGATAGAAGCCAAAAACAACAGCTACCAGCCTGAAAAGTGTAAGTACCAGTTTGCCCATTTCTGCATTACCCAGTTTCATGCCAAAGGCCATGCCTTCATTTTCTATAAAATGTAGTTTGAACCAGGTACCGATAACATTCACTTCTTCACCATAATAGAAATGCGTTTTAATATAAAACTTACTCCATTGGTCTATAAGTATTATCAGCAATACTATTAATACGGCACTACGATATTTCACTTGTCAATTTTTGTAAACGGTCAAAGATACATTGTTGGCTGTATAAAAAGAGAGCCGGGCATATATATCCCGGCTCTAATATTTATTTAACGTAGTCTTTACAGGTTGCCCCTGAGGGTAATAACCAGGTTGCGCCCAGGCGCACTGATGCCCGATGCAAACACACGGTAATTCTGATCCAGCAGGTTTTCCACTGCAACCTGTATGCCCAGGTTAGGTGTAAACTTATAACCGGTGCGTACATTCAGTGTCATCCATGCGGGCATACCCTGTGCTGTAGCATATACCAGGTTATCCTCGCCCGATGGGCTATAGTCTTGCAGGCGCTTCCAGCCATTGTATATCGCATATACCTCGCCCGTAAACCTTTTTTGATGATACATGACGCTGGTTTTGCCAAATACAGGTGGTATATGGTCCAGCGGTACTTCCTTGCCGTTGGGGTTCACGTACCTGCCATAGGTAAAGCTAACGGTGCTGTACAGTGTTATGTTTGGGTGGAGGTTGGCAGTAATGGCAGCATTGAAACCATACAGGTAAGCTTTAGCTTTATTCTGGCTGGCCATTACGGCACTATAAGCACCATTGTAGAAAACACTATCCTGTCCGTTCAGCGTAAATTTATCGGTAACAATAGCGTTTCTAAACCATGTATAATAGCCCGTACCTTCCAGCTTCAAAATATCATCCACTTTGTAGGTAATACCCAGGTCGGCATTATAGGTATATTCCGGTTTCAGGTTGGGGTTAGGCACTATTAGTGTGCCCGCAGCCGATTCAAATACCTTAGCCATATCATCCACATTTGGTGAACGGAAACCTGTAGAGCCATTCAGGGCAAACCTCCAGCGGTTAGCAGGCATAAATATCAGACCCAGGTTGCCGCTCAGGGCTGTTTGGCTCTGGGTAGCTTCCTTGTAAGGGAAAGGGTAGAAGGTGGTATCATCAAATTTAGAATTCAGGCTTACATAGTTCAATCTCAAGCCATCATTCAGTACCAGCTTATCTTTTACTATTTTAAAAATATGCTGTGCATATACAGCGCCATAGTACATGTTGCTGCCTCCATCCGGGTACCGGGTATCCAATGGCTTCGCTTCATTGGTAAGTATATTGGTGGCCGTAGCAGTAGAGCGCACATTATTATACTGACCGTCGGTACCAAATGTCAGTTCATGCCTGCCCATAAACTTCCTGAAGTCTACATTATAGCCTACAATGTCCAGTTTCTCTACACGGCCCTGTAGCATATTATCGCCACGGTTGCGCTGGTAGCGGCTTTCTTCTATTGCCTGATAATTGACACCTGCTTTTATTTCATCTACAAAGCCATACAGGTTCACAGCATTGAACTGATAGCTACCCATAGCGCGCAGTTGAGGGCCATAATACCATTCGGCATAGCGTAGCTTACCATTCCTTATATCTGTGAGCCTGTCGTAGCGTGGTATGTTCGTACTATTGCTATACTGCAAATTCAGCGTGTGCGATATATGGTCGTTTTGCTGGAAGCGTATCTTTTCCATCAGGTCTACCTGGCTGTAGCCACTGTTTTTCTGCACATGCGGGTCGGCATTGCGTACAATGCTGTCTACTCCATTGATACGTGCCACATACTCATTGCGCAAGCCAAAGCCATTATAAAAAGGATTAGCATGTGCGCCTTGCCTCAAATCGCCAAACTTGCTGTAGGTTATAGAGGTGAGGAATGCTATCTTCTTCAAGCCAATGTTGAAATCAACATGGCCGGTGCCTTCGTTATTGGCAGAACTATACCGTGTCATAACATTTACACCAAAGTTTTTCAATTGTGCATCTTTGGTGTTGAATAGGATAACGCCACCCAATGCATCGCTGCCATATAGGGTAGATGCCGGCCCGTTCAGTATTTCTACCCCGTCAAGGATATTGTTATCTACCGTAATGATATTTTGCAGGTGGCCTGCTCGATAAATAGCGTTATTCATCCGCACGCCATCTACCACCATCAGTACCCTGCTGGCTTCAAAGCCACGCACCACGGCACTACCACCGCCTGCCTGGCTGCGTTGCATAAATACACTACCTGTCTGTTCCAGCAGGTGTGCCGTGGTTTGCGGAGAGGCCCATGCGGCTTCCCGCGCATTAATAAGTTGTATCTGTTGGGCTATATTCTTTTTGTTCTCTTTGAATTTGTTTGCTGAAAATATAAACTCATCCAGTGATACCGGATGCAAAGTGCTATCCTGCTGGGCATTGGCACTATGTATGGCCAATACACCGGCAAGCATGGCTATGATGCTGCGTTGCATGTTGTTATTTTATTGGTAAGTAATGATTGCTGTTTCTTATCATTTTTATTATGAAAGAAACCTCTCCGGTGGCTGCAGGGCAACAGTGCGCCACCTGTGCGGCATATGCAGGATTATTGCCGGAGAACAGGCAACGGTGTGAGATGGATAATATGCAAGGCTGAAGGTATTGGTTGGGATGAGAACATCGAAACACCATTGCTGTTGCCGGGTATGTTTGTCTTTCCCGTCATCATCATCATTTGCCAGCCATTTGAATAGTATTTTAAACAGCTTATTCTCCAGCTTGTCATAATGCCCTGCCAGCACTATATAACCGTCGCGTTCGTAGCTGTGCTTTATATCAAACATCTGGCCTTTATACCGCACTTCGTCATGTTTCATCCACACCAGGTCTGCATTGCCTTTATAGGTTGCTTTGTCTATTACGATGGTGTCGCGCATGGCAATCGCTTTTCTGTGCTGGCGCACATAATGGTAACAGCCGGTACGTGCAATGTTCCAGAATAAATAACCACATTGGTTCCACAGCAAAGTAAAAAGAGCAAGGCCCATAATAAGCTTGCCGAGATTTGATGGTATGGATATGCGGGGATGCAAAAAAATGCCCTGTGAAATACAGGGCAAATAAATAAAAGTTATTTGATAATGCCTACTATTCGGTAACGTGTACTTCCGCAGCCTGTATCACTTCTTTGTCATTTCCTTCATTATTGTGAATGAAAGCTACCAGCTGGCAGTTCTCTACTTTCCAGGTGTCTTTTATATTGAACCTGAAGGTGCGCTCATATACACGGCCGGCTGTTTTAGTAGCCAGTGAATCCAGTACCGGCGAACCGTAGAATGGAGTGATAATATCCCTTAGTACACTATTGTGTTCATAGTCCAGTATCGGCTCTTGTTGGTCCAGCGATTTCTGAGCGTCAATTATCTTGTTTTCTATAATGGCTAATGTCAGGTTTTGTTTCTTATTTACATCCGCTGTATAAGCCACTTTTACTTTGGCCACTACCTCTCTTGTTGTTGCATTGAAGGTAGATGTGATGGTGATGTTCACCGGCGTGCCTTTGGTCAGGTCGGTAGATACTTTATTGCTCCAGGCGCCGGTACTGTATAGGTATGTGTTGTTTTCAGATGTACGGTCTACACCTGCTATCGGCATCTGTACGATACCGCCAAATATGGTTTTACCTACGTCAGATGCATCAGCAGTACGAAAATCGTACTTTGATTTATCGTGCACCGGTTCTGCCTGGTTGAAGTCGAAAATGTGGTAGGCAATAACAGCCACCTGGTTGGGGTGTTGCGATTTGATACCCGATTCACCATAGATAAGCTTGTGGCCTTTAGGGCATGGCGCGCAGCTGGCACCTGTAAACTCTTCAATCAACGACATCCTGTTTTGCTTGGCTTCAACAGTTGCCATGTAAGTAGTGTCCTCAGATACGCCACCACCTGTATTAATAAGCGGCCCTTTCTCTTCACACGAAATGAGGGTGCCGATAACAGCAACCACACAAATGGGCAACAATACTTTTTTCATTATTTATCAATGGATTTGAACCGACGAATTTAGTGAAAGTACAGGAATTGGCTTATTAAAAATGCCTTTTCAATTAACTTTACTCGTAAATTGACACTACTATGGAAGAAAGCAAGCGCCAGAAGCAGGTAGGCCAACTGGTAATGGAAGAAATGAGCGGCGTTTTTCAGCGCGAGGGTATTAACATAATAGATGGCGGCATGGTGTCTATATCTAAAGTAATGGTGACCCCCGACCTGCTGGAGGCACGTATATACCTTTCTCTTTTCCAGATAAAGGAACCGGAAAAACTAATGCACGATATAAAAGCGCGTACCAAAGAGTTTCGCAACCTGCTGGGGCAGCGCGTAAAAAACCAGTTGCGCCGTGTGCCCGACCTGGTATTCTTTAACGACGATACGCTGGAATACGTATCTAAAATGGATGCCATTTTCAGGCAGATAGAAGAGGAACGTAAAAACGGCCCTCAAACAGACGCTACCGATGAATAAAACACTGGTATGGCAACTGGCATTCCGGTACCTGCGCGGCAAGCGCTCGGGCAATGCTGTGCCTATACTATCGCGCATCAGCATGGTAGCTATTGGTGTGGCCAGTTGTGCCATGATCATCCTGTTCTCGGTGTTCAATGGGTTTACACACTTGGTGCGCGACCTGTACAAGTCTTTTTATCCTGAAATAAAGATAACCGCGGCAAGGGGCAAATTTTTCGCGCCACCTGCCGATGCTTATAACATTATTACGGGTACGAAAGGCGTAGCAGCCTATGCCCATGTGCTGGAAGATAATGTACTGGTGACTAGCGAAGAAGACCAGCGCGTAGCTACCATAAAAGGTATAGATAAGGCCTACTTTAAGGTAAATAACCTGAAGCCCCACATCATACAGGGGCGCGATAGTGTTATATCCCTACCGGAAGCTACCGGCATTTTCGGCGCGCAACTATTGATAGACCTGGGGCTGGATGTGGAGAATGCCTTCAGCAGTGTAATGCTCTATTATCCTAATGCAGAAACTGATAATATGGCGCTCAACCCTACCAATGCATTCCAGTCGGTAAGGGTACGTGCCGACGGCGCTTTTCGTGTGCAGGAAGATTTTGATGATAAATACATATTGGCCGATATGCCGGTGGTGCAGTCGCTTTTTAATGCGCCGGGCAAATACTCGTCTATTGAACTGAGCCTGGAAGGAGGTGCAGATGCAGATGATGTAAAAAAGCAATTACAAGAAAAGCTGGGCAATACCTACAAAGTAGAAACCCGCTACGAGCAGAATAAGACCCTGTACATGGTGATGCGCAGCGAGAAGTGGGCCATATTTGCCATTCTCTTGATGGTATTACTAATAGCTTCGTTCAACATGGTGGGTGCGCTTTCTTTACTTGTAATGGAAAAGCAAAAGGATATGGCCATACTGAAAGCTATGGGTGCAGAAGGCGCTACCGTACGCAATATATTTATGGCCGAAGGTATCCTATGGTCGCTGGTAGGTGGGGTGACGGGCTTAGTGCTTGGCATATTGATATGCCTGGGCCAGCAGCAGTTTCAATGGATAAAAATGCAGGGTTCATGGATAATAGAAGCCTATCCCGTGCGCCTGCAGCCAATGGATGCATTGCTGATAATTGTAACAGTAGTATTAGTAGGCCTGCTGGCCTCGTGGTATCCTGCCCTGCGTGCTGTAAAAACAGAAGCCAGCCTTCGGAGTAATTAAAAAAGGCCTGCAACCTGCAAGCCTTTTGTCCAAACTTTATATCAAACTACATTTTTTCCGGTAGACGGATCCCCAACAGCTTCATAGCATTGCGGAGTGTTTGTGCGGTCATCACTATCAGCATCAGGCGCAGTTGTTTCTTCTCTTCGTTCTCTGCCTTCGATATGCTGTGTTCATCGTAGAAAGAATTGAACTGCTGTGCCAGTGCAAAGCAGTAGTTACATATCAGCGATGGGTTGTACTCATCCGCTGCGTTCTCCAATATAGTAGGGTATTGTTCCAGCGATACCAACAGTTTCTTTTCAGCCGGCGGTATCTCCTGCGAAAGTGCAAACGAGCGGAATACATCTTTTCCCGGCACTAGCGGCAGGTTTTCTTTACGCAGTATAGAGCAGATACGCGCATGTGCATATTGTATAAAAGTAGCTGTAAACCCATGCAGGTCTATCGACTCCTTCGGGTTAAAAATCATCTTCTTTTTAGGGTCTACACGCAGCAGGTAAAACTTCAGTGCACCCATACCTATAGTTTCATACAGTGTAGCCAGTTCTTCTTGCGTAAAGCCTTCTGTTTTGCCGGCTTCTTCCGTTTGCTGGCGCGACATGTCAATCATCTCGTCCATCATGTCATCCGCATCAACCACAGTGCCTTCACGGCTCTTCATACGGCCGCTGGGCAGCTCTACCATGCCATACGACAGGTGAAATACACCATCCGCACAAGGCTCACCCAGCTTTTGCAGTATCAGCTTCAATACCTGCATATGGTAGTTCTGCTCGTCGCCTATCACGTATATAGACTGGTGCAGGCCGTTGAAGTCATTATACTTCAGCTGTGCCGTACCCAGGTCCTGTGTCATATATACCGATGTGCCATCGCTGCGCAGCAGTAGTTTCTGATCCAGCCCATCGGCAGTCAGATCTATCCATACGCTGCCATCTTCTTTTTTGAATAGCACACCTTTTTTCAGTCCTTCCTCTACCAGGCTTTTGCCCAGCAGGTAGGTATTACTTTCATAGTACCATTTATCAAAATCAACGCCCAATCTTTTATAACTTACCTTAAAACCATCATACACCCAGTTGTTCATCTGCTCCCACAGGCTGTATACTTCTTTATCCCCCGCTTCCCATTTACGCAGCAATTCCTGCGCTTCTTTCATGATGGGCGCTTCTTTTTCAGCAGTTGCTTCGTCCATCCCCTTTGCCACCAGCTCAGCCACTTCCTGCTTGTAAGCATCGTTGAAGCGCACATAATAATCGCCCACCAGGTGGTCGCCTTTTATACCGGTACTTTCCGGCGTAGCGCCATTACCATAGCGCATCCAGGCTAACATCGATTTGCAGATGTGGATGCCGCGGTCGTTTATCAGGTTAGCTTTTATTACATCATAACCATTGGCTTTTAATATATCCGCCATCGCATACCCTAAAAAAATATTGCGCATGTGACCAAAGTGCAGCGGCTTGTTGGTGTTGGGCGATGAGTATTCCACCATCACCTTCTTATCCTGCGGCGCTTTCTGGCCAAATTGTTCATTATTATACTCCTGCGCCAGGAAATTGGCCCAATATTCGTCTTTTATACCCAGGTTCAGGAAACCACTTACTATGGTGTAGCCGGAAAACAATGGCACATTTTGCACCAGGTATTCGCCCAATGTTTTGCCCAGTTCGTCAGGCTTTTGGCGCAGCAGTTTTACAAATGGGAACAAAACCACGGTATAATCTCCTGTAAACTCAGGTTTTGTCTGGTTTACGGTTATCATAGTCGGTTTTATCTCTGTCCCAGGGAATAAAAACTGTAGTGCCTGTTCCGTAGCCTGCCTTATTTGTGCCGCAAGAGTCATTTATGTGGTAATTTTGGCAGCAAAAGTACTTAACAGCGCGCGACTTTCGTAATTAAGGATATGAGATAGGAGCTATCTTGTGATATATTTTCAATATATAAAGATTGTTTTGAGGTGATTGAACACTTGTAAATCCGTATAAATGAAAAAACATTTCGCTCCGGTCATAAATCATAAATATTTTTCCATATCTTTGCAGTCCGAAAAAGTGTCGTTATATACAAAAAATTGATGCAATGTCTCATTTAACAGCTGAAAAGAAGGCAAACATTTTTAAAACCTTTGGTGGCAAAGAAACTAATACAGGTTCTACAGAAGCACAAGTAGCAACGCTTACAGAGCGTATCAACCATATTTCAAATCACCTGAAAACCAACAAAAAAGATTTTTCTAGCCAACGTGGCCTGATGATAATGGTAGGTCGCCGCAAGCGCCTGTTGCAATACATGAGCCGCACAGACCTGAACGGTTACCGTGCGCTGATTGAAAAGCTGGGCCTCCGCAAATAATTTATCTCGTTACACTATTCCCAACCCGGTGGTTGGGAATAGTTTTTTATAAACACATTTAATTTTTTATTATGATTCCAACGCCCATTTCCGTGTCCTTTAAAATGGATGACGGACGTGAGATAAGCATAGAAACGGGCAAAATGGCCCGCCAGGCCGATGGATCGGTAGTGGTACGTATGGGTAATGCCATGCTGCTGGCTACTGTCGTGGCCAACGCTGAACCCAAACCCGGACAGTCATTTTTCCCCCTTACGGTAGATTACCAGGAAAAATTTGCTTCTGCCGGCCGTATCCCCGGCTCTTTCTTCAAACGCGAAGGCCGCCTGAGCGATTATGAAGTACTGATTTCGCGCCTGATAGACCGCGCCCTGCGCCCGCTGTTCCCGGATGATTACCTGTGCGATGTACAAGTACTGGTAACACTGATATCAAGCGACCCTGAAGTAATGCCGGATTCACTGGCCTGCCTGGCTGCATCTGCAGCACTGGCCGTGTCTGATGTGCCTATACAGGAAATCATTTCTGAAGTGCGCGTAGCACGCATCAATGGCGAATACGTTATCAATCCGTACCGTAGCCAGCTGAAAGATGCAGATATGGACTTTATCATCGCCGCTACCGAAATGAACATCATGATGGTGGAAGGTGAAGCTAAAGAATGCCAGGAAGCCGATGTGGTAAAAGCATTGGAACTGGCACATGCTGCCATCCGCCAGCAAATTAAAGCGCAGGCCGAACTGCGTGATAAAAAAGGCATCACTGAAAAACGTGCTTACGAAGCGCCATATACCAATGCCGATTTTGCGAAACATATAGAAACATTTGCTGCCGAAAACATCCTGAGCGTAGCTAAAAGCGCACTGGGTAAGCATGAGCGTGGCGATGCTTTCAAAACCATTCGCAAAGATTTTGAATCCAGCATCACTGCCAATGAAGATGGTACCTTCTCTGTACCGGGTTATGCTGAGCCGGTGAAATCTGAAGACCTGGCGCTGGTAGGCGATATTTTCCACGACCTGGAAAAAGAGATCATCCGCCACATGATGCTGAACGACCGTACACGCCTGGATGGCCGCAGCCTGGATGAAGTACGTGTGCTGACGCTGGAAACAGATATCCTGCCTTCTCCGCACGGTTCTGCATTGTTTACCCGCGGTGAAACGCAATCATTAACTACTGTAACACTGGGTACGAAAGAAGATGAGCTGCTGATAGAAAGCGCTGCTACTTCCGACTATTCAAAGTTCATACTGCACTACAACTTCCCACCGTTCTCTACGGGTGAGGTGAAACCGATGCGCGGCCCCGGCCGTCGTGAGGTGGGTCACGGTAACCTGGCAAAACGCTCGCTGGAGCAAATGATGCCTAAAGGCGAATCATGGCCTTATACTACACGTATAGTGTCTGATATCCTGGAGTCTAACGGTTCATCCTCTATGGCTACTGTATGCGCGGGTTCTATGGCCTTGATGGATGCGGGTGTGCCGCTGCCTAAGCACGTAAGTGGCGTGGCAATGGGCCTTATATCGGGTGCCGATGGCAAATTTGCCATCCTTACCGATATCCTGGGCGATGAAGATCACCTTGGTGATATGGACTTCAAAGTAACCGGTACACGTGATGGTATCTGCGGTATCCAGATGGATATTAAAGTGGATGGCCTGAGCATGGATATTATGATGCAGGCATTGGAGCAGGCCCGTCGCGGACGACTGCACATCCTCGATGCCATGTATGAATGCATACCTGCTGCACGTACAGAGCTGAAACCACATGCGCCACGCATTGAGCAAATCAATATCGACCGTGAGTTCATTGGCGCGGTGATAGGGCCAGGTGGTAAAATAATACAAGAAATACAACGCGAAACAGGTACTACTATCTCTATAGAAGAGATAAATGACCGTGGTGAAGTGAAGATATTCTCTGCCAATAAAGAGGGTATTGATAAAGCCCTTGCCTGGATAAAAGGTATCGTAGCAATACCGGAAGTAGGCGAAACTTACGAAGGCGTAGTAAAAGGTATCCAAACCTTTGGTGCATTCGTAGAATTCATGCCGGGCAAGCAAGGTTTGCTGCACATATCTGAAGTAAGCTGGAGCCGCCTGGATAGCCTGGAAGGTGTAATGAAGGAAGGCGATAAGGTAAAAGTGAAGCTGATAGGTACAGACCCTAAAACGGGCAAACTGCGCCTGAGCCGCAAAGCACTGATGCCAAAGCCGGAAGGTTATGTAGAGCCTGAAAAACGTGAGCGTAGCGACCGTGGAGACAGGGGCGAACGCGGAGACCGTGGTGACCGCCGCGGTGGTGATAGGGGAGATCGTGGTCCACGTCGTGATGGTGACAGGGGTGACCGTGGTCCGCGTCGCGAAGGTGGCGAGCGTAGCGAACGTCGTGACGACCGTCCGCGCCGTGAGCACAATGCACCTGAAAATGCACAACCACAACAGGATGCACCACAGCAGCCTGCAGCAGATGATGCAGACCTGGCACTGTAAAAAGTGCTGATGTATAAAAATAATAACGGCCCTGCTAAAGCAGGGCCGTTATTATTATGTAAAAAAGTAAATAGATCTTACTTATCCATAGCTACCTGTGCCGGGCGCAATATTTTCTTATCGGCTACAAAAGTGCCAAAGGGTACCACCGATGCTACCAGCAGCCAGAAGGTACGCTTCATACCCCACATATAGCTACTGTGCGCCTGTATCAGTGTAAGTATATACATAACAAAGAGCAGGCCATGTGCCAGCCCTATTGCGTATGATATAGATGTGATGCCCAGCAAATACTTCATAGGCATAGAAATGAAAAGAATAACCAGGAAAGAAATCCCTTCAAAAAGTGCTATCAGCCTCAGGCGGCCAATAGTAGTGGCAAAATTCATAAACTGTGATTTAGAATGTGTGATAATTTCATTCTGATAAAGCTCGGCCAGGTATGTTTTGTTTAAAGCATGGCACAAAAATAGGGGACTGGTTTGTAGATAATTGTATTTATGCGAAAAAATAAAAAGCCTGTAAATGAATACAGGCTTTTTACATGCGATAATTAAGCTATTAATAACCCATATCCATGCCGCCCGGCATACCACCCGGCATACCTGCAGCTTGTTTAGGTTCTGGTTTGTCAGCTATTACACACTCAGTAGTCAGCAGCATGCTGGCGATAGATGCTGCGTTTTCCAGTGCTACGCGGCTTACTTTAGTTGGGTCTATTACACCAGCAGCCAGCATGTTTTCGTAAGTTTCTGTACGAGCATTGAAGCCAAAGTCACCTTTACCTTCTTTTACTTTTTGCACGATGATAGAACCTTCGATACCTGCGTTGGCAACTATCTGGCGCAGTGGCTCTTCCAGAGCACGGCGCACGATAGCGATACCGGTAATTTCATCATTGTTATCACCTTTCACGCTATCTAAAGCTGCTACGGCACGGATGTAAGCAACACCACCGCCCGGTACGATACCTTCTTCAACTGCAGCACGTGTAGCATGCAGCGCATCGTCTACGCGGTCTTTCTTTTCTTTCATTTCTACCTCTGTAGAAGCACCTACGTACAGTACTGCAACACCACCGCTCAGTTTAGCCAGGCGTTCTTGCAGTTTTTCGCGATCATAATCGCTGGTAGTGGTTTCTATCTGAGATTTTATCTGGTTGATACGTGCATCAATGTTTTCTTTCTGGCCTTTGCCACCTACTACAGTAGTGTTGTCTTTATCTATAGTAATGCTTTCAGCCTGGCCCAGGTATTGCATGGTAGCATTTTCCAGTTTGTAGCCTTGCTCTTCGCTGATAACGATACCACCTGTCAGGGCAGCTATATCCTGCAGCATTTCTTTACGACGGTCGCCAAAGCCCGGAGCTTTTACCGCAGCTATTTTCAGCGAACCACGCAGTTTATTCACCACCAGTGTAGACAGTGCTTCACCATCTACATCTTCAGCAATGATCAGCAGCGGGCGGCCGCTTTGTACAGTGCTTTCCAATATTGGCAATATGTCTTTCAGAGTGCTTATTTTCTTATCGTAGATAAGGATGTATGGGTTTTGCAGTTCAGCCTGCATTTTCTCTGTGTTGGTTACAAAGTAAGCACTCAGGTAACCACGGTCAAACTGCATACCTTCTACTACGTCTACAGTTGTTTCTGTGCCTTTTGCTTCTTCTACAGTGATAACACCTTCGTTACCTACTTTAGCCATCGCTTGTGCTATCAGCTTTCCTATTTCGTTATCGTTGTTGGCAGATATAGTAGCTACTTGCTCTATTTTCTTGTTGTCGTTGCCAACATCTTGTTTTTGCGTTTTCAGGTTAGCTACTACAGCAGCTACTGCTTTGTCTATACCACGTTTCAGGTCCATTGGGTTAGCACCTGCAGCTACGTTTTTCAAACCTTCGTTAACGATGGCCTGAGCCAGTACAGTGGCAGTAGTAGTACCATCACCCGCTACATCAGCAGTTTTAGAGGCTACTTCCTTCACCATCTGTGCGCCCATGTTTTCAATAGCGTCTTCCAGTTCTATTTCTTTAGCTACCGATACACCATCTTTAGTGATACCCGGAGCGCCGAATTTCTTTTCAATTACTACATTGCGGCCTTTAGGTCCCAATGTTACTTTTACTGCATCTGCAAGAATATCAACACCACGCTTCATTTTATTGCGGGCATCTGTATTAAAGAAAAGTTGCTTAGCCATATGATTCTTATTTATTTTTTCTGATTAATGAATGGATGATGTAAAGATGATTAAACGATAGCCAGTATATCGCTTTCGCGCATGATCAGGTAATCATTACCTTCTACCGATATTTCAGTACCGGCATATTTGCCATACAGTACTGTATCGCCAGACTTTACAGTCATAGGCTCATCTTTTTTACCAGGGCCGGCAGCTACTACAGTACCACGTTGAGGTTTTTCTTTAGCAGTATCGGGGATGATGATACCACCTGCAGTTTTCTCTTCAGCTGCTGCGGGTTTTACAATTACCCTGTCGTGCAGCGGTGTAATGTTTACGTTGTTAGCCATGTTATATGTGTTTTAATTTAATTTTTAGAGGTTGTCCAATTTTTAAACCTTATTGTTCAGTCAGCATGTTTTGTGCCAGTGGGAAAGGGGCTGACAAAGTTGCGCCAAATTTTCATAAAATGTGAAATAACTTTATGTGAAGCTTATTTTGAAGCAGTCATTTTTTCAGCTATTCAAAATGAACCTTTCATTTTGACAGCGTGTTATCTTCCTTTACTTTTACTAAAAATCAATATGTATGGCGATAACCAAAGGAATGCAGGCACCCGATTTCACGCTTCGTAATACGGAAAAGCAAAAGATTACTTTGAATGAACTGAAGGGTAAAAATGTAGTATTGCTGTTTTTCCCACTGGCCTTTACCAGCGTTTGTACTGCAGAGCTATGCAATGTGCGCGATAACCTCTCCCTGTATAACAATACCAACGCCATAGTATTTGGTATCTCGGTAGATTCCCTCTATACACTGGGCAAATTCAAAGAAGAACAGCACCTGAACTTTGACTTGCTGAGCGATTTCAATAAAGAAGTATCTGTAGCATACGATGCCATCTACGAAACCTTTAGCAACGATATGAAAGGGGTATCAAAACGTGCTGCTTTTGTGATAGACAAAGATGGGGTGGTACAATATGCCGAGGTTTTGGAAAATGCCGGCGAGCAGCCCGACTTTTCTGCCATTCAAAAAACATTAGAGGCATTGAAATAATGCCTAATTTTAAGAATAAGAATAGTAATATGAAGAAACTTTACACACTACTGCTGCTTTCGGCAGCTACCATCCAGGCCAATGCACAAGGTGATATGGAAAGCTGGCAATCTTACAGTGTAGGATTTCCTGCTACTTCGCTGGAAAAACCTACGGGCTGGAGCTGTCCGGATTCATTGGCAGCAGAATATAGCCTGCTGATAGGTGGTAACGAAAAGCAACTTTTCAAAACCACGGATAGCCACAGCGGTAGCTTTGCGGCTAAAGTATTTTCCCGCCCGCAGGGCAGCCTTGGTACTATGCCCGGCATTTTCACCAATGGCACGATGAGTGTAGATATTTCAACTTTGGAGTTTAGCCTGAGTGGCGGTACGGTAATTTCCGGCAGGGTAGATTATGTAAGCGCATGGATAAAGTATAAACCTAAAGGCAATGACAGCGCCAACTTTGGCGTAAGGGCGTTGATAGCAGGTGCGGCATCCGATGGCAGCGATTCCATAGTAGGTATAGGTTCTGTATTTATTCACGCTACACCATCTTATACACAGGTATCGGTACCGGTTGTTTATTTCCAGGCGGGCACTACGCCCAACAGGCTGCAGATACTATTTGCAAGCAGCGATGCTACAGAGATGCTGAGTGGCGGTG
>DASWWE010000169.1:0-3003 GCA_036406055.1 Flavipsychrobacter sp.
TATATCCGCATATTCACCTCCTGCTTTATACTTGCCAGCGGAGTGTCTTTAGGCAATGGTTCAGGCAGGAAATAAGTAACAGCCAGTTGGAATACATTTTCTGCAAACCCCTCCAGTGCTATCTCTATGGGATCGGTAACATACAGCGTATGCTGCAGCATTTCTCGAAGCTCTTTCGTTAACTGTTGCAAGGCTGGGTAGGATATGCCATACTTAATATTCACTACCATGCGCATGCGCCTTTTCGCACGGTCGGTAAGGTTTTCCAGGTTTTCATACACCAGTTTTTTATTGGGTATGATGAGTGAAGTGCCATCTGGCCCACGTAAACGCGTGCTGCGGAAGCCAATACGTTCTACCGTACCTTCTATTGTGCCCAGTTTTATACTGTCATCTACCTGGAATGGTTTATCGGTAAGAATGGTGAAGGCGGCAAAAAGGTTCTCAATACTTTCTTTAGCAGCCAGTGCTATGGCTACACCACCAATGCCCAGGCCGGTAACCAATGCAGGTACGTTTACATGAAATACCGATCCCAATACCCAGAATGCGCCGATGGTCCATAGGACTACTTTCACTACATCTTTTAGTAACGGTAGTAATTGTTGCCTGCCCTTGTTGCGTTCTTCCTGTGCATTTTGTAACTGCACATGGTATATAAAATCGATGATTCGCGATAACGCGATAGTAGTGAATAGTATAACCAGGAATAAAAAGATATGGTCTACAATATCTCCCAATCGCAATGCAAACTCTTCATGCTTATTGCGGATGCGGTGCAGGAGTAGGCTATTGAGCAATACCGTAAGCTGGCTAAGGGCCACGTAAAAAAGTATTACCTGTATCAGTGACTCGATAGGTTTTACTATCAACCCTTGGAATACAGCACTGTGCTTCTTATCCGTAAACCTATTAGTGATCTTGGCTATCAGCTTTGTAACGATCTTAGCGAGCGGCTTCTTCAATAACTGCGTGGCAGCAATAATACCAATACACCAAAGGAGGCTCGAAATTTTCTCGCCTCCTAATTGTGTTTCAATATTGTGCCAGCTAACTTGCAGTACAATAATGTTCATGACCATGCATTATTGTTTTACATAAAAATCATACCGAAACGTTGAACTCCCTCAACGCATCGTTGAGACTGGTCTTTAAATCGGTAGATGCTTTACGTTGTCCTATAATAAGTGCGCAGCTTACCTGGTATTCACCTGCAGGAAACTTCTTGGTATAGCTACCGGGTATCACCACGCTTCTTGCCGGTACGCGGCCTTTGTATTCTACAGGTTCTGTGCCGCTTACATCTATTATTTTAGTCGACTGCGTGAGCACAACATTTGCACCCAGCACGGCTTCTTTTTCTACTATCACACCCTCTACCACTATACAGCGAGAACCTATAAAGCAACTATCCTCAATGACCACGGGCGATGCCTGCAGGGGTTCTAATACCCCACCTATGCCCACGCCACCACTCAGGTGCACACCTTTGCCTATTTGCGCGCAAGAGCCTACTGTGGCCCATGTATCCACCATGGTACCCTCATCTACAAAGGCGCCTATGTTTACATACGATGGCATCAACACTACATTCCTTGCTACATATGCACCATAGCGAGCTACCGCGTGTGGCACAGCACGAACGCCAAGGTCTGCGTAGTCTTTTTTAAGCAGCATTTTATCATAAAACTCGAAAGGTTCTACCGTCCATGTTTGCATGGGCTGAATACCAAAGTATAGCAGGATAGCTTGTTTTACCCACTGGTTTACCTGCCAGCCATTTTCTGTGGGCTCAGCCACGCGCAGGCGACCTTTATCTACTTCTTCTATCACGGTGCGTACGGCATCCTGGTATGTTTGGTCTTTCAGTAGTTCGCGGTTGTGAAACGCATCGGCTATCATCTGTTGCCATTGAGCTTGCATATGTATATGGTAGTTTTAGTGCGGCGAAATTACTAAAGCAAAAATGGATTAACATCGCCTATAAACACATGGAAATTAATTTTTTTTGAAAAAGTATTTGGAGAAATCAGAAGCTGCTGTATCTTTGCACTCCATTCAACGGAAATGGAAGCATAGCTCAGCTGGTTCAGAGCACCTGCCTTACAAGCAGGGGGTCCGCGGTTCGATCCCGTGTGCTTCCACAGAATAAAATCCTCTAAGATACTTTACTGGTAAGTGTTTTAGAGGATTTTTCTTTTTGTTCAATGTGATACCGATAATGTTCAAAATAGGTGAAAAATGACCTTTTTGCTTGAACATTGCTTGAACAGTTCAAACGGATCTCATGCAAATTTCAAAACGCATGAGCATTACATTTAAGTTCCTACTAAACAAACGCAGAGCAAATTCACAAGGCGAGTACCCGATTGTAGTAAGAATATTTAAGGATAGATTATACAAAGAATATTCGCTACCGTACCGGGTGAAAGAAATACATTGGGACGATAAGGCACAAACCATTTTATCTGGTACACCGGAACGGGAAGAAATTACTACCGCTATTACAAGTATCCGAAATAAAATAAGGAAGCATCTATTACTTGCAGAGTTAGACAATAGTATTTCTATCTCACCACAGGATATTGTAGATAGTCTGAAGGGCAAGAAGGAGGACAATACACCAAAACATAGGTCAACTTCAATAATCACCTACACCAGAAACTACATACAAACCCTTACCCAAAATGGTAAAGTAGGTAATGCGATGGTGTACACATGCGCCATTAATAAATTACGTGCATTTGTAAAGACGGACAATTTCTCCTTTGAAGCCCTCACATACAAGAAACTCGATGAGTTTCATAACTATCTGGTATCAGAAAAAGTAAAAATGAATACCATATCTGTATACATGCGTACTGTCAGGGCTGTATATAATAGGGCAATAAAGGAAGGGATTGTACCTGTTACCTCTTATCCATTTACAGGATATAGAGTGAAAAATGAGAAAACACCCAACAGGACGTTAACCGTATCTGAAATGCAATCTATCATCAATCT
>DASWWE010000170.1:0-7282 GCA_036406055.1 Flavipsychrobacter sp.
ATTCCTATCAGGTTTTTTATTGATGCTTTCCATCAACTTTTACAGCGACTGGAAGTATGAGGAAGAGATTGTAAGTAACCTGACAGAAGAAATAAATGATAAATGCCAAAGCAAAGACCTTGTTTGCTTAGTAGATACTGCATTGCACTACACGCATGTGATGCAAGACCCAATGCGCAAGCTCTTTAGCAATCGCACCTTCACTTCGCCCAAGCAATTCTTCACCCGTCACTCGTTCTCTAATTTCTATTTTGGTAAGGGTGCCTGCGGCGCTTATGCCAGCTTCTTTTGCCGTGTGATGGCCAAGCTGGGCTACCGCACCAAGTTTGTGATACTGGATACCAGGCAGAGCAAGGGCGCCCACATCATCATATGTATAGAGCAGGGCGATAAATTGATATTGGTAGACCCCTATTACGGCCATTCATTTAAAGACAGTACCGGCCAGCTCAGCGAGATACAAACCGTATCTAAAAACTGGCATAGCTACTATAGCAAACATCTGCCTGCCGATTACCTGCCTGCTTACGATTACCAGTATGGCTGGCATTATACAAACTGGGAAAAACTGGGACCGCTATCGGGTGTTATGTATAAAACCCTGCGCATATTCATGCCAAAGGAAAAGGTTGACAGCCTGTCGCTGCGCTACTACATCATCAAGATGAATAAAGTATACGTTATCGTATCATTTATCGGCTTCCTGGTGTGCTTTGTATTGGGCCTGCGCTATATGTTTTGGAGGGATAAGCTTTTGGCTGTACCGCAAAGCCAGCCGCTGAAGTAAAGGACTATGCCAGTTTACACACCTCAAATATACCGGCTATTAAGGCCGCCAGTGCGGCAAACAAGCCTGTGAGCCATGCCAGCAGAGAAAGGATTGATGGGTCTGATGATGCGTCTACGCGCTCTTTCTTTATCATAACAACACGTTTATCAGGTTAGGTAATACGTTCATTTGCCCTACACTGATAATAAAGAAAAAACCATGCCGAAAAGTATTATATATCTATCGTTTACCCTCGCCTGACAAAAAATAATATTAGTAGCAGCGGCTGTGTTTCAGCACAAAGCCTAAAACTTACTGAAATCATAAGTTCAAATAGCAATTCCGCCTTATCTTTGCCCTGATTTTTTTACTTATCCTCATAAAAAATTATCAATAAATGAAAGTAACTGTAGTAGGTGCCGGAGCCGTAGGTGCTACCTGTGCCGACAACATCGCACGCCGCGACATCGTAGAAGAACTGGTACTGGTTGACATTAAAGAAGGTTTTGCAGAAGGTAAAGCCCTCGACATTATGCAAACAGCAGCACTGCTGGGCTTCAACACCCGCGTAATAGGTTCTACCAACGATTATACTAAAACTGCTAATTCAGATGTATGTGTTATCACATCGGGCATACCTCGTAAGCCGGGTATGACGCGTGAAGAGCTGATAGGCACCAACGCTAAAATAGTAGAAGGCGTAGCTAAAAACCTGCTGCAGCACTCTCCAAACGCTATCATAGTGGTGATAAGCAACCCTATGGATACCATGACTTACCTGACGCTGAAAGCTACAGGCCTGCCTAAAAACCGCATTATAGGTATGGGTGGCATACTGGATAGCGCACGCTTCAAAACATACCTGCAAATGGCACTGAACTGCTCTCAGGACGACCTGCAGGGTACTGTAATAGGTGGCCATGGTGATACTACCATGATACCGCTGACACGCCTGGCTACACTGGGTGGTGTGCCGGTAAGCAACTACCTGAGCGCCGAGCAACTGAAACAAATAGCTGCCGATACCATGGTAGGTGGTGCTACGCTTACAAAACTGCTGGGCACCAGCGCATGGTATGCGCCGGGTGCTGCAGGTGCTGCACTGGTAGAAAGCATCATCCGTAACCAGAAGAAAGTATTCCCTTGCTGCGTGTACCTGGATGGCGAATATGGCCAGAAAGATATATGCCTGGGTGTGCCTGTAGTAATAGGCAGCAACGGCTGGGAGAAAATAATTGATTATAGCCTGAATGCTGACGAACAGGAACTGTTCAATAAATCGGCAGAAGCAGTACGCAACATGAACGGTGTACTGGATACGCTGGTAGCATAATACGATACTTACCTTTTTTAATTGCCGTTTCACTATACGACGCCCCCTGTTCAGGGGGCGTTTCGTTTACCATAGCTTATCTTCGGCAAATAACACTTTTACAGGTATTTGTAGTGTTTTTGAATAGGCTACATCGTACATCCGTAGTACTTCAGCCCATCGGCCTAATACTATTTGTATGTTCCATTGATCTTTATCTGCTCTTGATAAAAGTATGATGGCCGTTTGTTTATTCTCTCTATTGTAAACACGATAATATGTTTTTGTAAACCTCACAAAATTTCCCAGCAATGGGTCTGCGGACATATCATCCCGATATTTATTAGATGATTTTTTGCTCAGGTACCCAATGATGGTAGAATCCCTGATAATATACCCGCTATCCTCACCCCGGTATGTAAACCTTACGATATAGGTAGTTGAATCTACTAATACCTTTTCTTTCTCTATTATAGGGTAGCGGCCTGCCGATGACTGGGCATTTGCCGATAGCGAGGCACAGAATATCACTACGATTGCAGCAAACAATATTCTCAACATGCCCGTTAGCTATTTAAATATATTACTGCTTTACCAGCTGGGTGCTATACAACATATGCCCGCTATCGTTGTGTAGCTGCACTGTATAAGTACCGGCTGTCATGCTGCCCATTGGTATTGTAATACTATTCTTTCCGGCAGCATACGCAGCGACAGGCAGATCGTAAACCAATTGCCCTAAAGTGCTATATACCTGCAACGATAACCGCTCCACTTCAGAAAGGTCCATCGCAATATTACATGCATTTGTAGTTGGATTTGGATATATGATAATATCACCGTTGAGAGATACGCTTTGCAGCGACGTGCCACCTGTACCCAATCTCAGTTCCAATAATTCCAGGTCCAGTGTTGCAACCGGCCCGTACAATCCCACACAGTATATTTTATCCTTAAAAGAAACGATATCGTGCCACAACCCATCTGTAACGCCGGGAAAAATATCTACCAGCATCGCTGCGGGACTGACTCCATTATAGCTCCAAAGTTCATAGCCATGCGTGCTGTCATACGCTGCAAAATATAGCACACCCTTAGCTATGGCAAATGTGTTTGGATTGTACGCATTGCCAGGCACTATATTTACTTTTTTCGTATTAAAATCGTACGCCGCGAGTTTACCATTCTTACCCGTATTATAAGAATAGTAAAGCCTATTTTTATACACCTCAAAACTTTGTCCTGCAGCTTCCGGAGCTAACTGTGATGTGGGCGTATTTTCATAATGTAAGAGATTTGTGAGATACACCGGTTTGCCAGTACCTGTATATTCATAAAAATTGGCGTCATGCTGAATATATGCCTTATTACCTATAACCCTTATTTCAGCAACTTCGGCAGCAGATATAAATGTAGTAATCTGTGTTACCTGGCGTGAAACAGGATCGAACTCATAAATGCCATCTTTCTCAGAAAAAAGAAGTTTGCCATTAAAAGAAGTAAGGTTGGTAGCTTTTGTATAATTGTTTTTATATACACTACCCTGTGCACCTGTTCTATGGTCATATTCATATACATAATTGCCATCAACGGGTGAGCTGATTAAAAAATATACCTTAGTACCTACCGCCACTATTTCATATGGCTTCATAAGTTCATCACTACCCAAAGAGAGCGCAATGGGTGTGGGGGAACTACTTAAATCATATTTATACAGTGTGCGGGGTTGTATTCCTATACTGGGTTTGTCCGACCCGCAAAAATAAAGAGCAAGTTCCTTTTCCTCAGCATCTTTTACTACTGCCATTTTTCTTTTGCTCATAGCATGCAATCCTGCAAGATCTCCAGCTCCCAAAACACCGTCATTTGTTCCGGGATTCACATTCTGGTCGAGCCTTGGATTGGCACCGGTATCAAGGCTCCATAATTCATTACCGTCACCATTTGTGCGTGCCATGAAATACAAACGGTTGTTATAAACGGTAAATGTGCTGGGCAAGGAACTGTTTATACCCGCATTCAAATCGTGATTGAAAACAGTCTGCGCAGAAGTGGTGAATGAAAGCAGTACAAAACTTAGTTTGAATAGTGTATGTTTCATAGGTATTATTTGATATGTAATTTAATAAAAATGTATATAATTCGGCTTTATTTGTGGTAAAGAATATAAGTGTTTTAAAACGTGTGAATTATACTTGATAGCATAATATTTTTATTGCGGTTTGCTGATATGCAACACTGAGCCTATGTTAAGCAATTATTAAGCCATTATTTTGCCGGTTAATTACCGTTACATATGAAGCTTTTTAAAAACACCACCTTGCGCATTGCGCACCTTGTTATTACTGCGTTGGGTATAGCAGCTACTTTCAGCGCCTGTAAAAAAACAGAAGATTATTACCGCGTGGATGATAGCCGCGTAAAACGCGAAGAGATATTGTATACGCAAACACCGCCACCCGGTTCAGGCGAAAACTATTCTACACTGGTCATTCTTAATTACAACAAGGATACTGTAAAAACAAAGCGAGTTGAAGCAACCTTTCTGGGCAATTTTCAGCGCTGGTACATCAATGGCCAGTATCGCTACACCTATTTCGTAAAAGACCCTGCTATGTATCTCATACCCAATGTAGGCTACCATGCAGGCTATTTTGTAATAGCCGATAGCGCGCTGAATGAGTTGAAGCGTGTGTACCTGCAGCCGCATGGCAGCATTACGGGCGATAACAACCAGCGTGGCCTCGACCTGCACGATTTCATACTGCTGGCCGATGATCACTACATCGCGCTTTCTTATTATGAAAAGCCGGTAACGAATATCCCTGCATCCCTGAAGCCTGCCAATGGTATAAAGGTAGTAGCTGCCATCATACAGGAAGTAAAGGGCAATGCCGTAGTATGGCAGTGGGATGCCACCACCTGGCCCGAACTGTATGGCAATAGTGTAGAGGGTAATAACTATGCTGATACTACCCGCGTAGCCGATTACCTGCATGCCAACTCCATGTTTGTAGACCCCAACGATGGCAACCTCATCGTATCGTGCCGCAATACCGACCAGGTAATAAAGGTGAGCCGTAAAAATGGCAACATCATGTGGAGGCTGGGCGGCAAGAACAGCGACTTCCACCTGCCCGATAACAGGAAATTTCTGCGCCAGCACCATGCTACACTGGTAGATGATAATAAAACGCTGCTATTGTTTGATAACGGCGACATCGCACTGCGCCCTGCTACCCGCATCCTCGAGTTTCAACTGAATGAAGTGAGCAAAGATGTAACCGGCTTCCGCTCTTTCAGCGTACCGGGGGCTTTTGCCCAGTTTATGGGTTCGGTGCAAAAGATAGGTGGCAAATACTTTATAGGCGGCGGTACGGGCAACTATATACACGAGGTAGATTTCACTACCAACGAAAAAACCTTCGACCTGCAACTGAAAACGGGACCTTACCGGGCGTTTAAATACGAATAGCTATCTATTCGTAAGTCATAACAAGAGCCGCTACATTGTAACGGCTCTTGTTTTTTAATGCCCTGTAATAAAGAGTAATTATTATATTTAGATAACACCTAAGACTTATGAAAAACAACCTATTCCTTATGCTCGCCATACTGGCATTTTTCCCTGCCTTTGCTGAACGTACCGTTATTTGTGGCAAGTTTGCCAATGACCCACCGGTATCAGTCACCTTACAATATTATGCTACCGTGTTGGATATGGGCGAAAGAAATAAGACCGTCCATCGTCAGAAGATCAATAAAGACGCCTCCTTCAGGTTTGTGATAGATACAGATAGGCCATTAAGCCTCCAAATGTTGAGCGATGGAATTGGGTATTGCGGTGGCGGCAATTGGTTGTTCTATAACAAATACATATTGCCCGGCGATAGCGTGCATTTTACCTTTTCAGATACAGCTATAAATATAGAAGGCACTGCAGAAGACTATATGTCTTTCCAATTCGAATATCAGCAGCACTTTAATAATGATGATTCAGTTAAATCATATAATGACAATTGGAAGCTACCCACACATCTAGATTTTGCAGCAGCCATGAAGGGCCGCCTTGAAAGACACTTGCAGTATTTCGACAGCTACTTCAAAGGAAAAGATGTGCCTGAACTTTTCAGAAAAACATACCGTGCAGATGAAGAAATTGATTTTGCAGTAAACATGGTGCAATATTCATGGCGTTCAAAGAAAGGAGGAGTAGCATTGAATGATAAAGCCTATTGGGCATATATTAAGGATATAGACTTTAATAGCCCTGATTATATGCTGGTAGATAGGTATATGCATTTGCTGCGCGAACTACCTTATGGTATATTGTCTGCAATGGAAAAGACTGTAGATTCTGTAGCAGCCAGGGCTATAAATAAAAAGCAATACCAACTGCGCGACTCCATTTCGCGTGTATATTTTAAAGGTAAAGTTTATGACTATGCTTTATATAATTTGATGCTGGAACAAGTGAAGATGTTGCATTATCAAAAGGGTACAGATGAGTTTGTGCCCTATCAAAACAAAGCACAAAAAATAATGGAAGACCTCGCAGCACACATGACTGATAAAGGGCTTTATGAACGTGCTTTGGAGCAAATGCGCACACTGAATGGCCCCCGCCAACCTGCACCCGATTTTACGGCACATGATATAAATGACAAAGAAGTAAAACTATCAGACCTGAAGGGTAAAGTTGTGTATATAGATTTTTGGGCTACCAGCTGCGCACCCTGCGTAGCAGAATTGCCGTATATCAAACGAATGCAGGAACACTATAAGAACAATGAAGACATTGTGATGCTGTATGTATCTTTTGATAACAACGGTATGGCATTGCAAAAGTTCCTGAAAGAAAAATCCTTCGCGGGGCTACATTGGGTAGATGGCCGCAGCTTTGCATCGGAAGCCGCAGAGAAGTATAAAATATCGGGCATTCCGCGCTACATAGTGGTCGACAGGGAAGGTATGTTGGTAACTTCAGATGCACAGCGACCTAGTGAAAACCCCTATGCCGTACTGAATACAGTACTGAATGAAGGAAAATAGAATGTTATACAAAACAAAAAAAGGAGCGGCAATCACCGCTCCTTTTTACTATTCAAAAAAACTGTAAGAACTATTGCTTTTGTATGCGGCCGCTGTGCATCAGTTTACCACTTTCATCGCTGATGATATAAGCGTAGGTACCGGTAGCC
>DASWWE010000171.1:0-20495 GCA_036406055.1 Flavipsychrobacter sp.
CTTAGGTACTTTCACATCCTGGAACATGATGGTGTGCGTATCGCTACCACGTATACCCAGTTTGTTTTCTTTTGCGCCCACGGTTACGCCTGGCCAGTCTTTATGTACTATAAGGGCATTGATGCCTTTGTGCTTTTTATCAGGGTATGTTTGTGCTATTACCAGGTAGTAAGATGCAGTGCTACCGTTGGTGATCCAGTTCTTCGTACCATTCAGCAGGTAGTAGTCGCCCATATCTTCGGCAGTAGTGCGTTGAGATGTGGCGTCAGAGCCGGCCTCAGGTTCGCTTAGCAGGAAGGCGCCTATCTTCTGGCCGCTGGCCAGTTGTGTCAGGTACTCTTGCTTTTGCTCTTCGGTGCCATATTTTTCAAGCCCCCAGCATACCAGCGAATTGTTTACACTCATACATACGGAAGCAGAAGCATCTATTTTAGATATTTCTTCCATTGCCAGCACATACGATACCGTATCCATGCCCGACCCGCCATATTTAGGGTCTACCATCATACCCATAAAGCCCAGCTCACCCAGTTCTTTTATCTGTTCTGCAGGAAATTTCTGGTGTTCGTCGCGCTCTATAACGCCTGGCAGCAATTTGTTCTTTGCAAAATCGCGTGCGGCCAGTTGCACCGACTTTTGTTCTTCCGTAAGTTGAAAATTCATATTCTAAAAAATATGCAGTTGTTTGTGGAAAATGTGCTGCAAACCTACATTTTTTTAGGCTCATTTTTTAATTATCTACCACTTATGTTTCACAACCTCGTATTCTGATGCAAGCAGCCCGTACACGGCCGAATCTTCTGCCACGCCATTGTGCCCATAGTGCTGCCGCAGCAGGCCTTCTTTGGTAAAGCCATACTTTTCTATCAGCCGGATGGATGGCGTATTCAGCGGGCTGGCAAAGGCTTCTACCCTGTTCAGTTTCATCTCTTCAAAGCCATGTATCAATACTGCCTTCATGGCCTCTGCCATGTAGCCTTTGCGTTTGTCTGCTTCGTAGTGCAGTGCGTAGCCTATTTCTGCCCGCTCATGCGCCTGTTTCCATGTATGAAACCCGATACGCCCTATTTTCCGTCCGGTCTCTTTTTCCACCATCAGGAACATCTTATAGGTGTAATGGAAGCTCTTCAGCCCTTTGGTATACTTCTCTTTTTCCAGCTCAAAATCCGCACGGTCTTTATTGCCCATGTATGCCATTATCTCTGCATCGCTCCAGTTGGCAAACATGTAGTCATACAACTCTGGCGTCAGTGCCATCAATATTAATCTTTCTGTTTCTACGATGCCTGTCTGCGGCATCTCTTCCTGTTTCATAAAACTTGTTTTTTGTGCGTGTATAAAATGAAAAATGCCCGGCTATAGACCGGGCATTTCGAAGTAGATATTTGTAAAACCTTACAGCTTTCGCTTTGGGGGTACTACTTTATAGTCCGGTACTGTGGCTTGGTCATCATCATTACGCCAATCATTACGACGCACAGCAGTTCTTGCGCTCACATTGCTGTTGGCGCTTGTTACTACACGGTAGCTATTATTCGTAATTAAAAAACAGGTTGGCATAAATGCGTATCTCATGCAAATAAAAGATTTATATCTGTTATGAACAAATATCCCGTCGCCGGAAGTATGTAGTATTATTTAACGCCTACATAGCTATATAAATGAAAATTATTTGGTTTTTGAAAATACATGTACGTACATTTGTTGTGCAAACATCAATAATAAAACAAAGACAAGTATGAAAAAATTAGTTCTCCTTTCGGCCTTAGCACTGGCATCTGTTACATCTTTTGCGCAAGGCAAATGGAACCTGGACCGCAGCCACTCTTCCGTTAAGTTCAACGTGCAACACCTTGTTATTTCTGAGGTAGATGGTACTTTCAAAATATTTGATGGCAGCGTAAATGCACCTACTGCCGATTTCAATAACGCAACTATCAACTTTACGGTAGATGTGAACAGCATCAATACAGATGATGAAAAACGCGATGGCCACCTGAAGAGCGATGACTTCTTCAATGCCGAGAAATATCCTAAAATGACATTTACCAGCACTTCTTTCAAAAAAGTATCTGGCAATAAATATGCGCTGGAAGGCAACCTGACCATCCGCGATGTAACGAAGAAAGTAAAATTCGCTGTAGTATATGGTGGTACTGTAAAAGACCCTTGGGGTAATGTAAAGGCAGGTTTTAAGGCTACAGGAAAAATAAACCGTAAAGATTTCGGGCTGAAATGGGGCGCCATGACAGAAGCTGGCGGCGCAGTAGTAGGCGATGAAGTGGAAATGGAAATAAGGGTAGAATTTGCACAACAGAAAGGTTAAGACTTTTGCATAGTGGGGTTTATTAGTAAGCGGCTCGGTATTCCGGGCCGTTTTTCTTTTTTTATGCACATAATGGCCACTTACGCATCATATGGCACGGTATTTAAACTATCTGCCCATTATCCATAAACTAAAACCGGCAATATGAAAGATAACATCCTCAAACAACTGGTAGACAATGCTTTTCTGAAAATTGCCTGCCCGCTGCATGGCAACGGACTGTATGCTGAGTTGCAACAAGCCATACAGGAAGCCTACAATTTGGGGAAAGCCGGTATGAACCAGGTGTGCGAAATTGTGCCGATTATGCAAGGCACAGAAATGCAAAAAGTAGCTTCCTGACATTTTATATTTTGACAGTATAACCAGTTTAACTCCGCTATAGGGCATACACATGTGTGCCCTATATGCATTACTGCCACAATATTTTCATCTGATCGTGGGTTATAATATCACCAGGTGTTAAAACACAAAAGCCCGGCGTAGGGCCGGGAATTGTTAAATATGTGTAAAACGGAATGGAATTATCCCACCACTGTAACCGCTGCCGGTGCAGTAGCAGGCTGTACCATTGCCATTGGTTTTGGCGGACGTGGATGGCGCTGCGGACGCGGTATTTTGTTTGGTGAGCCGCAAGATTCCATTATTGCTGAAAGGGCGATCAAAGCACCCGCTAAAATGATCAACTTCTTCATGATGTGTGAATTTACTAACAGGCAGGGAAAAAAGCAATGCCTGCCCAAATATTAATCTCAAACTAAAATACTATAATTGCAATATGATAGCGATACACCTAGCAACCCCCGATGATGCAGCCATCATCCGTGTACTCGCGGAAACAATATGGTGGCCCACCTATATGCCAATTATTTCACCGGGGCATATAAGGTACATGCTCGATAGTATTTACGAGCTCGACAAAATTGAACAGCAAATCTCCAACGGAGAGCAGACTTACCTGCTGCTTACCGAAGATGGTGAACCAAAGGGATTTGCTGCGTATGCTGCATTGCCTGACGATGAAAGCGTTATCAAAGTGCACAAGCTATATTGCCTGCCCGAAGCACAGGGACAAGGCTATGGCCGTATGCTGATAAACGCTGTTGAACAGGCTTTGGCAGAAGCCGGTAAAACTGTTATGGAACTGAATGTGAACCGTAACAACCCGGCTGTAAAGTTTTATGAAAAAATGGGGTTCGGGATCGTTAAAAGCGAAGACATTGAAATCGGCAAAGGTTTCATCCTGAACGATTATGTAATGCGTAAAAGCATTTCATAGCCTCCCCGCCGGTTAAAAGTGAGCAGTAACGGTGCTGCTCACTTTCAACCGGGTTCCTGCACATACATCGCTTATACATCATTATAGCTCAAAAGCCCCTGCTATTGCAGGGGCTTTACCATATAAACAAAACAACCGCTCTATAATCCGTCTATCCTTATCTTAAATGCATTGGGGTCGGTTTCGGCAAGGGCTACTGTGTAGGTATTTCCATTGGCAGGTGTTACGCTGGTAATGCCGCCATAAAACCTACCGTTTACAATCGCTATCACTACAAAGTGCATAGGGATATCAGGCACGTGGTTTTCGCTTATCACACCGCTATTACTGATGCTCATCATAGGCCATACGCCATTATAGTTATCGTATAATGCGTAGGCGGTTACTTGGTTGCTGTTGGTAATATTCGCCCCGGTAATATTTACTGTAAAGCTCTGGTAATTCGGGTTGGTAAGGAACCTGTCTGCATTTGCCCAGCCCACGCTATCGCTGAACAAGGTAATGGTATCACCGTTATGCACGATGCCACCTATCGGTATGCCGCCCCCCTGGCCACCACCGGTGCTATCTTTACGCACTTGCTGCCAGTTTACCATGTTTACAGGGTCTTCTGCTTTAGGTGCGCCAAGGAATAAATCCATGCCGGTATTATTAGCGCCAAACTGCGGCAGTTGCACGCTATAGGTCATACCATCGGCCAGTAGCAGTTCCTGCCCGTTTTGCCGGATGGTTACCTGCACTTCTCCGCCCGATATCAGTGGCTCCCCGTTGCTCACCGGCAGCACTTTCGAGAATATCATGTCTGATGGCTTCAGCATTTCACGTACTTCTATCTCCACATTGCCTGTCACCATGGCACCATTTTTCGTCCGGAAACTATTGGGCTGAAAGGTATAGCGGCTGCCACTATTGCCCCTGAACGACCCACCCGTTGCAGCATCCATCGTCACCTTCTGCCCTTTCACTTCTAGGCTGCTATATACGGCATCCAGCGATGCGTATACCCCTCCATTATCTATCGGCGTTATGGGGTCTGAATTTTTATTGCACGCCGTTATTAATCCTACTATCAGCAGTAGAGCGCCTGCTGAAACATAAAGCTTTTTCATAAGGTAGTTTTTTGGTTTTATCAATTTGGTTGTAAACAGAAGGTTAACGCTTCAAAGACGGTATGCCAAAAAACATGCCGAAATAAAACCATATGTCACGAATATGTCAGGATTGTAAAGCACTGCATAACAACTGTTTTAATTTAGGATTAATAAAAACAATAAAATTTAGTATATTTGTTATTAATAAAAGCAACAAGATTACCTGAAAAAACCTTATCAATAAAAAACCAGGAAAAACACAACAAAACACAACACTTTACTCACCGGCATTTGTTTCTGAACACACCCTGTTAAAACCGGAAACAAAAAGAAACAATGGCACATGTTTTTTACCTTTAAGTAAAAGCATATATATGAGCACCAACGATCAAAACAAGGCGAGCGACGGCGGTAAATATCCCGGTTACCCGCACTACCCTGCCAAAGAAGATATTACCCAGCCATCCAACCATACGGATAAGCTGAATGTAAGTGGCGATGGAGATGTAAAAGCCAATGGTGAAACAGCTTTAGAAGACGATACGGACGACCTTGGTATTGTAATGGGCACAGAAGCCGATGTAACAACAGAAGATGAAATGATACTGGGCGCAATGGACCGCGACATGGATATGAATGAGGACGAAGACCAAAATGCACGCGGACTGGATAACACAGACGAAGATGGCGATCCGCTGAATGAAGAAAGCGGTGACCTCTCTACCATGGGTGCCGACCTGGATGTACCGGGCAGCGAGCAGGACGATGCCAACGAGGCTATAGGCGAGGAAGATGAAGAGAATAATTACTACAGCCAGAGCGATAACCAGGAAGATACCGAGGGTATCCCATAGCAGATAATCGCTATCTTTATAAGCATGGTAGCAAGCAGCATATATAAACCCTTACGCTATATAGCATTGATTGCTACGTTAGCCGCCTGTAAGAAGAATGAAACCGGGGACCCGGCTTCTACAACTGGTAATAAACAACTGGAAGAAGTAAAAGGCACATTTACAGGAACAATGGTGCGCCACACAACCCGCACCATAGATACCGTAACCACAGTGTGGGATACTACGATGTTTACAAATCTGCAGGTTACAACCAATAACCGCGATTCTATCTACGTATCGCTGGATTGCTGTAATAAAAACAGGCCATTTGTGTATGAAGGGCATGCTAGCTTAAACTATAATAGCTTTTTAAGCCATCCCGGTGGCTATCATGAATATTTCATTTATTACCCGGCTACAGATAGTGTGCTATATATCTACTATACATACAGCACCAACTATGTAAGGCCTCTTAATGCCAGCTCCCAAACCGATACCTTCAGGGGCAAACGCCTGTAAGTTTTCAAGCCCCAAAAAGCATTAATTTTGTTTGCCCCGGCGAACAGGCAGGGCATTCCCGAATATAGTTTTATGGCAAAGAAAGCGGTAGCAGATAAAGAACGGAGTAAGAAGACGAAGATAGCAGAGAACGCAGAGCCTGCGCACGGCGATGATGTGATATTCATCAAAGGGGCACGCATGCACAACCTGAAGAATGTAGATGTGGCCATCCCCCGCAATAAACTGGTGGTGGTAACAGGCGTATCAGGCAGCGGCAAATCCAGCCTTACTATGGATACCCTGTTTGCCGAAGGGCAGCGCCGCTATGCGGAAAGCCTTAGCGCATACGCCCGCCAGTTCCTCATGCGGATGGATAAGCCCGATGTGGATTACATCCGCGGCATATGCCCGGCCATAGCTATCGAACAGAAAGTAACTACGCGTACCCCACGCAGCACCGTGGGCAGTATGACGGAAATATATGATTACCTGCGCCTGCTGTTTGCACGTGCAGGCCACACCTATTCGCCCATAAGCGGCATAGAGGTAAAGAAAGATAGTGTGACAGATGTAGTGGAGTATGTAAAGACATTACCCACCGGCACCAAGGTGCAGATAATAGTGCCACTGGTAACCCGCTATGGCCGTAGTGTGAACGAAGAGCTGAACATACTGATGCAAAAGGGTTTCAGCCGTGTGCATGCCAAAGGGGAAGACAAACCGATACGCATAGAAGACGTGCTGAGCGAAACCGTGCAGCTACCGGCAAAGGAGATATACCTGCTGATAGACCGCATAGTAGTAAAAGCATTTGACGAGGACGACCTGCACCGCCTGGCCGATAGTATACAGACCGCCTTTTACGAAAGCGAGGGTGAATGCACACTGGAACTGGATGGGAAAGAAATGGTGCATTTCAACAACCGCTTTGAGGCCGATGGTATGACCTTTGAAGAACCTTCGCCCAACCTGTTTTCGTTCAATAACCCGTATGGTGCTTGTCCGCACTGCGAAGGCTTTGGGCAGGTACTGGGCATTGACGAAGACCTGGTGATACCTGATAAAAGACTGAGTGTATATGAAGGCGCCGTAGCTTGCTGGCGTGGCGAAAAGATGGGTGAATGGCAGGCATCGTTCATACGCACGGCAGCCCGCTTCGATTTCCCCATACACACCCCTGTGCACGACCTTACCGAAAGCGAGTATGAACTGCTATGGGAAGGCAACAGCAAAGTGAATGGTATCCGCGATTTCTTTAGCATGGTAGAGCAAAACCTGTATAAGGTGCAATACCGTGTAATGCAGGCACGCTACCGTGGCCGCACTACGTGCCCTACCTGCAAAGGTGCACGCCTACGCAAAGAGGCGATGTATGTAAAGGTGGCGGGGAGCACCATAGCCAACCTCATGTTTATGCCGTCGGCCGACTTGTATAACTGGTTTCAGCAACTGGAACTGAACGAGCATGATGCACAGATAGCCAAACGTATACTGATAGAAATAAACCAGCGCCTGAAAACGCTGCTGGATGTGGGACTGGGATACCTGACACTCAACCGCCTTGCTAATACGCTAAGTGGTGGTGAGAGCCAGCGTATACAGCTTACCAAGTTTTTGGGCAGTAACCTGACCGACTCATTATACATACTGGATGAGCCCAGCATTGGCCTGCATTCAAGAGATACCGAGCGGTTGATAAATGTATTAAAGAACCTGCGCGACCTGGGTAATACCGTAGTAGTGGTAGAGCACGATGATATGATGATGCGCGAGGCTGATTACATCATAGACATGGGGCCGCTGGCCAGTCACTTAGGTGGCGAAGTAGTAGCGGCCGGGCCTTATAAAGAGCTTATCAAAAATAAGATGAGCCTTACCGGGCAATACCTGAGTGGCGCTATGCAGATAGATGTACCTGCCATCAAGCGGAAACCTAAAGGAGCTATCCGTATAGAAGGCTGCAGACAGAATAACCTGAAAGATGTGAATGTAGACTTTCCGCTGAATGTGATGTGTGTAGTAACGGGTGTAAGCGGTAGCGGGAAGACCACGCTGGTAAAACAGACCCTGTACCCTGCCCTGCAAAAGCATTATGGTGAAGGCACCGACCGCCCCGGCATACATAAGTACCTGGGTGGCGACCTGGGCCATATAGCCCATGTAGAAATGGTGGACCAGAACCCGATAGGTAAATCATCGCGTAGCAACCCGGT
This sequence comes from Flavipsychrobacter sp., assembly GCA_036406055.1. Taxonomy (GTDB): domain Bacteria; phylum Bacteroidota; class Bacteroidia; order Chitinophagales; family Chitinophagaceae; genus Polluticoccus. The sequence goes on from DASWWE010000171.1 coordinate 8,247, forward strand.
TACCTACATCAAAGCATGGGATGAGATACGCAAGCTGTTTGCCAAGCAACCACTGTCTAAAATGCGTGGCTTTGCAGAAAAACATTTCTCTTTCAATACTGATGGTGGCCGTTGCGATACCTGCAAGGGTGAAGGTGAGGTAATAGTAGAGATGCAGTTCCTGGCCGATGTGCACCTGCTGTGCGAAAGTTGCAAAGGCAAACGCTTTAAAGATGAAGTGCTGGAAGTAACGTACCGTACTAAGAATGTGTACGAGATACTGGAAATGAGCGTAGATGAATCTATAGCATTCTTTAAAGATGATAAACGTATAGCCGCTGCCCTGCAACCATTAAGCGATGTAGGCCTTGGCTATGTAAAGCTGGGCCAAAGTAGCGATACGCTGAGTGGTGGTGAAGCACAGCGTGTAAAGCTGGCATCCTTCCTGGGTAAGGGTGCGGCTAAAGAGAAGGTACTTTTCATTTTTGATGAGCCTACTACGGGCCTGCATTTTCATGATATAAAAAAGCTGCTGGGTTCTTTTGATGCACTGATAGAGCAAGGACACAGCATACTGGTGATAGAACATAATACCGATGTAATAAAAAGCGCCGACTGGGTAATAGACCTGGGCCGTGAAGGTGGTGCCGGTGGTGGTTACCTGCTGTATGAAGGTGCTCCGGAAGGCTTGAAGAAAATAAAAGAAAGCTATACGGGGCAGTATATGTAGAACGGATGATTTCTTCCATCCCTTTGCGTCATTGCGAGGAACGAAGCAATCTGATCTAAACGAATACGCTAAATGAATATAGGCGGCTGTGTATACATAATGGCTTCAATAAACAGAAGGGTCTTATATGTAGGTGTCACTTCTAATTTGGCGAAGCGCATTTGGGAACATCGTACCAAAGCATATCCCGAAAGCTATACAGCTAAATACAATTGCATTCGATTGGTTTACTATAATCAGTTCAATACAATAACAGATGCTATTGCCGAGGAAAAAGAATAAAGGGAGGAAGTAGACAGGCTAAAGAAACACTAATCAACGATATGAACTATAATTGGGATGACCTTTATGACAATATCTGGTAGGTTGATTAGATTGCTTCGTTCCTCGCAATGACGGTTATTAAATTAAAAGATTTAAGACGTTTATGGATAAAGTAAACCTTGCAGAGAAACTGGCTTTATTTTCAGAGCACTGGAGCCCTAAAGTAGTGGGTCAACTGAATGGCCAACATGTGAAGCTGGTAAAGTTCAAAGGTGAATTTGTATGGCACAAACATGATAACGAAGATGAAATGTTCTTTGTTATCAAAGGCAGTTTCCGGATGGAGTATCGCGATAAGACCATTACACTGAACGAGAATGAATTCCTGGTAGTACCTAAAGGCACAGAGCATCGCCCGGTAGCAGATGAAGAAGTATGCGTGATGCTGTTTGAGCCTGCTACAACGCTTAACACAGGCGATGCAGAAAGTGAGTTAACTAAGCATACTTTAGAACATATATAACGTGCACACGAAACTGTATCATATGAAATACGCTACCGTTATTGCAGCCGTTTGCCTGCTATCTGCCTGCGGGCAAAACAATGAAGAGCAAGCAACGGAACAACCAGCAGATACCACAGCCGCAACCGTGCATCATACTACTACTACACAGTGCTACCTGCATACAGAAGGCATAAAAAACCAGGACAGCACCTTCCTGCAACTGAGCATTACAGATAATGTTGTGCGAGGCACGCTATCGTACCTGCCTTATGAGAAAGACCGCTCCACAGGCGAGCTGCACGGCACTAAAGACGGCGACATCATTAATGCTACATGGATATATATGCAGGAAGGCATGCAGGATTCAATGAACGTATCTTTTAAACTAGGTGCATCAGGCATCGCCCAAAAGCAAGCGAGCGTAGATGCTACAACAGGTCGCATGTATCTTGCAGATACAGGGAAGTATAGTATTGAGTATGGAAAGATAACGTGTAGGTAACACTACCTCCCAGGCATCGCCGCTATGAGTCGTTTAGTATAATCGTTTTCGGGTTGTTTCAGTACTTGTGTGGCTTCGCCGGCTTCCACTATCTTGCCTGCCTGCATCACCATTACACGGTCGCTGATGTAGTGTACCACGCTCAGGTCGTGAGATATGAAGAGATAAGACAAGTCGAACGCTGCCTGTAGTTCTTTCAGCAAATTGAGTATCTGTGCCTGTACACTTACATCCAGTGCCGATACGCTTTCATCGCATATCATCAATTGTGGACGCAAGGCCAATGCACGTGCTATACCTACACGCTGCCGCTGCCCACCGGAAAACTGATGCGGGTAACGCTTCATACTATCGGCGGGTAGATGCACAAGGTCGAGCAGGCGCTGTGCCTCTTCCTTCAGCTCCTTAGTGGGTACTATGTTGTGCACACGCAATGGCTCCATCAGCATATCGCCAATGGTCATGCGTGGGTTGAGCGATGCGAAGGGATCCTGGAATATCAGCTGTATCTGCCTGCGGATGCGTGGCCATTCTTTGTGCGGCAGCGTTGCAAGGTCTTCCCCATTAAAGATGATCTGTCCTTCATGCACAGGCAGCAAACCCATCAGGCTGCGGCTAATGGTGCTTTTACCACAGCCGCTTTCGCCTACCAGCCCCAGCACCTCACCTTTGTTCAAAGTAAAAGACACATCATCCACTGCTTTGAAATAATCTAACGGCCTGCCCAGCCAGTCTGTATGCTCGGTAAACCATACACGCAGTTTGTTCACTTGCAGTATGGGTATATCTGCTGTGTGCACCTGTGGTTGTGGTGTATCAATCAGCAGTACATCGGCCCTTGCCTTATCTGCATCTAAAAAATCGGCAACGATGGGCAGTCGTTTGCCCTTATTATCTTCCGATGGCTTGCAAGCCAGCAAAGCTTTGGTATATGGATGTTTGGGCGATTGCAATATGGTTTGTGCGCTGCCATATTCCATCACCTCTCCTTTATACAGCACCAGTATCTCATCGGCTATTTCAGCAGCCAGTGCCAGGTCGTGTGTAATGAATATCATAGCGGTGCCCTGCTCCTGTTGCAATTGCTGCATCAGGGCTATCACTTCTTTCTGCACCGTTACATCCAGCGCCGTGGTGGGTTCATCGGCTATCAGCAATGCGGGCTGATTGCACATGGCCATGGCAATCATCACCCGCTGCTTTTGCCCGCCCGATAGTTGGTGCGGGTAGCGGCTGTATATCTTTTCAGGATGGGGTAGCTGCACTTTGCGCAGCCATTCTATAGCTTGTTGCTTAGCAGTTTGTTTATCTACCTGCTTATGCGTGAGGATAACCTCGGCCAATTGCCTGCCTATCTTCATCACAGGGTTCAGCGAACTCATGGGCTCCTGGAAGACCATACCCAAACGATTACCGCGCAGTTGCTGCCAATCCGTTACCGTTGCAGTAAGTAGATTGTGTTTTTTACCTGCTACATACAGTTGCACCGTACCATTTACATTGGCCTGCTTAGGCAATAAGCCCATCACAGCCAGCGCCGTCAATGATTTACCCGAACCACTTTCGCCCACTACAGCCAGTGTTTTGCCCTGCTGTAATTGAATGTTTATATCCTTCACTGCATGAAAATCTGCAAAGGATATATTCAACTTCTCAACTGATAATACAGGCGTATCCATCAAAACTTAAGGTGCTTTACGGTAAGGCCATCGTTGATAAGCTGCTTCAGTGAATCGATACCGATGCGCAGGTGTACATCTACAAATTTCTTTGTAACGGCAGCATCGCCTGTGGCCGTCTTTACACCTTCCGGTATCATCGGCTGGTCGGACACGAGTAGCAAAGCACCGGTAGGTATCTTATTGAAAAAGCCTACGGAGAAGATAGTGGCTGTTTCCATATCGATGGCCATGGCGCGTATCTTACGCAGGTATTCTTTAAAGTCATCATCATGTTCCCACACGCGGCGGTTGGTGGTATATACCGTACCCGTCCAGTAGTCGCGCGCGTAGTCGCGTATAGTTGTTGATATAGCTTTCTGCAATGCGAAGGCGGGCATAGCCGGCACTTCTACGGGAAAGTAATCGTTACTGGTACCATCGCCACGAATAGCGGCTATGGGCAGTATCAGATCACCCACTTTGTTTTTCTTTTTCAGTCCGCCGCATTTACCCAAAAACAATACCGCCTTCGGCGAGATGGCCGATAACAAATCCATCATAGTGGCAGCCGTAGGGCTACCCATGCCGAAGTTGATGATCGTAATACCATCGGCAGTGGCGCACTGCATGGGTTTATCGATGCCAGTTACGGTCACTGCGTGCATCTCTGCAAACAGGGTAACGTAATTGCTGAAGTTGCATAGTAAAATATACTCACCAAAATCTTTCAGCTCCATGCCGGTGTATCGCGGCAGCCAGTTCTTTACAATCTCTTCTTTCGTCTTCATCTACTACTAAGTTACGTTAAAAATAAAAGTATCCTGCCATGGGCCGCTTACACTACGTTAAGCTTTTGCTTTACATTTGTGCCGCGCATGATACAGCTGGATATAGATGGCATAGAACTGAAACTACGGCGTGTAGAAGACAAAACACAGGTGTTTGACCCCATTCGTAAAAAATGGCTGGTGCTGACACCCGAAGAACATGTGCGCCAGTATGTGCTGCAATACATGATGGATAAGCTGCAATATCCTCAGGCGTTACTATCTGTAGAAAAACAGATAATGGTAGGTAACCTTAGCAGGCGTTTTGATATTGTAGTATATGACAGGAACCACCGCCCGTGGATGCTGGTGGAATGTAAAGCGCCGGATGTACCCATCAGTGAACGTACCCTGCACCAGCTGCTGCAATACCACAGCACCATGCAGTGTCCGTATTGGGTACTGAGCAACGGCCCTCAAACCTATTGTGCCGATGCCTGCGATGTTACCAGCATAAAATGGCTGGATACCTTACCTGCTTATAAGGGTTGAATAGCGCGGGTCTTTAAGGCTTTCGCGCGCGCGTATCACCACATCATCTGTCAGCGTTTGCACAGCGTAGTAGCCATTGTCTTTAAAGAGCACCCTACCCATCTGCGCTTTCAGTTGTTGTGAAAAGAAAGCATAGTTATTATTCAGGCGCATCACCTTTACTACTGCCTTTCTGAAGCCGGGGTCTTGCCTTGCTATAAAGTCATCCACCAGGGCATCGGCCTTGAATCCGGCTATATACTCTTTAATGTTTTTATATTGGCGCAATTGCTGGCGGTGTTTCATAAAGTAATCCCATACCACATTACGTACATCTTCGCTATACAGCAAATTAGCAACACCGGGTGTAAGCCTTGCCGTATCGTAAGGCACATACACATCGGGCTTGATGCCGCCACCGCCATATACTACGCGCTTATTGGCCGTATAAAACTTCACGGTATCATCGTGCGTCACGGTATCGATGCCTACCAGCTCCCCGGTTTCATACCGGTGAGAAAAGTCTTCTTCATAAGCATCCCTACCATTTGCATAGGGGCGCTGTATAGAGCGGCCTGAAGGTGTATAATACTTAGCTATGGTAAGGCGCAATGCAGCCCCATCATCCATATCATACTGTTCCTGCACCAGGCCTTTGCCATAAGAGCGGCGGCCCACTATAATACCACGGTCCCAATCCTGCACGGCGCCAGCCAGTATTTCACTGGCAGAGGCAGAACGCTCATCTATCAACACGGCCACTTTACCTCTTTCAAACAAGTCTTTATCCCGTGTTTTATATTCACGAAGGCTGGAGTTCCTGCCTTTGGTATACACTACCATTTTTTCGCCCGGCAACAGATCATCTACTATATCGCGTGCAGATTCCAGGTAGCCACCGGGGTTCAGGCGCACATCTATTATCAATTGCTGCATGCCGCTTGCCTTCAGGCTTTTTACAGCTTTAGCAAATTCATCGTATGTATTGGCACTGAAGCGGGTTATCTTAATATAGCCTGTTATTTCATCCAGCATCAGGCTGGCATCCACACTATATACCGGTATGGCATCGCGCCTGATGGTTACAGTTTTTATGCTACCTGTCTCTATATCCTTCAGCCCTACTATTACATTGGTGTTTTGTTTGCCCTTCAGCATCCGCACTACCTGATCACTGGGCAGGTCTTTACCGGCTACAATGCTATCCCCTACTTTTACTATTTTATCGCCCGTATGTATGCCTGCCTTTTCTGCAGGGCCACTGGGTATTACCGATGTCACAAGTATCGTATCGCGCATCACGGCAAACTCTACGCCTATGCCATAAAAGCTGCCTTCCAGGTCTTCGTTCACACCCTGCAGTTCATCGGCAGGTATGTATATGGTATGCGGATCTAAATGGCTGAGGATGCCATTCACCGCATCGCGGTACAGGTTGTTACTATTCACGCTATCTACATAGCGTTCGTTCACCAGGTCTATAATCTGTTCCAGCCTATCATTTCGTTCGATGATGGTTTGAATATCGCGTTTATTACGCAGGGTATCGCGCAGGTTGAAACCAAGCGTCATGCCGGTAATCAGTACAAGAGAGAATATAAGCGGCGTCCAGACCTTCAATCCGGTTGCTTTTCGATCGTCCATTTTTCTACTTCAGTCTGCGCAAAGTTAGGTGCATTTGCCAATTAAAGAATAAAGTATATTAATGGCATTATCAACACTGTAAACATTAACAGTAGTGAAACAATGCCCATTAGGATTTTGTTGTACAAGTTTGCAAATTTGCTATACAATTTGCGCTCATGTCATCTATACTACTTGCAGAAAGCGGTTCAACCAAAACAGATTGGTGTTTATTAGCCAAGGGCAAAAAACCTGTGCATTTCAAGACCGCAGGTATTAACCCGCACCTGCAGCGTGCAGATGATATAACTGCCTTGTTGCAGAACGAATTGCAATGGAACCCCAAAAAACATCATGCCGACAAGATAGTGTATTATGGTGCCGGTGCCGGTAACGAGCAGAAGCAAAAAGAACTGGCAGGCATATTGAAGAAACACTTTGGCATTAAAACCATAGAGGTGCAGGGCGATATGCTGGCAGCAGCAAGGGCCTTGTGCGGCGAAAAGAAAGGCATTGTGTCGATATTGGGTACGGGTAGCAACTGCTGCTATTATAACGGCAAAAGGATAGCGGAACAAAAGCCATCGCTGGGATATATAGCAGGTGACGAAGGAAGTGGCAACTATTTAGGCAAACGTGTGCTGCAATACTATGCTTACAAAACCTTTGATACAGAACTACAGATGGCCTTTGAACAGTTGTATGGCAGCGACCTGTATGCCATCATTACCCGCCTGTATGGCGAGCCTTTCCCCAACCGCTACCTGGCCAGCTTTGTACAGTTGCTGGCGCAAAACAGGGGGCATTACATGGTAGAGAACATTATAGAAGATTGCCTGAATGATTTCTTTCATCACCACATACTGAAATACCGCCAAAGCTGGAAGCTGCCTCTGTATTTTACCGGTGCCGTGGCTTACGAATTTAAAGACGTGATACATGCCCTGTGCGAACAATATGAACTGGAAGCCGGCAAGATAGAAAAGAGCCCTATAGAAGGGCTGATGCAATATCATAAAGCATTGCTGTAACCAGGCGGGGTAGTAACCCGAAAAGGGCTGCATCTGTAAACGATGCAGCCCTTTTTGTGCAGGACATATACCTAAAAAACAAACCGCCTCGTATGAGGCGGTTTGTTGTATGATTAAGAATCTGAGTTCTTATTAATCCCTGCGCAGGTTAGGGAATGGAGGTGCTACGTTAGCAGGACCTTCTTCACCCGGCATTGCAGAACGGTACATTACACCATTTGCATCACCAGCCTGACCGTACTGGAATATGAAGCGGTTACGATCGATACCGTGTTTTTCGCTCATGTACTCGATAACAGCATTTACGCGATCCCAAGAACGTTGTTGTTGGATTTTGCTACCGTTACCGGCACCTATTATCACAACTTTACAAGTTGGGTTTGCTTGCATTTGAGCAGCCAGGCTAGCCAGTTGCGCTTGTGCAGCAGGACGTATTTTAGAAGCGTTGTTATCGAAAGTGATGCTGCCTGCACCTATGTTACCGCAAGAAGAAGCTACTGTACCGCAACCTTCTGGGCAAGGGCATTTACCAACACCATCAGCATCTACCGGTTGACACTCAGTTGGAGTGATCAGTTGTTTATCACGATCATCAGGTACACCGTCACCATCTGTATCCAGTGGGCAACCGTGGCTGTCAACAGCTACACCTGCAGGCGTACCAGGACATTTGTCGAATTGGTCTGTGATACCATCGCCGTCAGAATCAGGCAGGATTGGATCAGGCAGTACCATGTGGCGTGGGTAGCTCAGCTCGTTGTAAGCATGATCCAGAGGATTCAGCCAGTACAGCGGCTCAACAGATTTGCGTTTGTTACCCAGGTTGAAGTTCAGACCGATGTTCAGGTAGTTCAGACCATCGTTTTGTTGAGTCAGTACAGGAGAACCCGGTACTTGAGTACCCCAACGTTGGCCATCTAACAGATCATCATCCCAAGGTATAGTAATACGGTCTTCGATAGACAGGTTGATGCGTTTGCTCAGGCGGATTTGCATACCCAGACCGAAGCTTGGTGCAAACTGCAGCGTTTTGTTATCGAAGATTTCAGGACGACGGCGATCGCGCTCGTTTTCAGCGTCGGTTTCGTAAGTACCATCCATTTTATCCTGCAGTTTCTCACGGATTTCTTTACGATTTTCGTGGATCTGAGGGATAGCAGCGTAACCACCAGTGATTGAATCGAATTTGTAAGGTTGTGCACCGGCACCCAGGGCATCAACACGCGTGTTGTAAGCCAGAGCACCCAGACCAACAAAACCATATACAGAAACACCTGTACGTGCTTTGTGGAACTTAACATTGTTCAGAGAAGCTATCAGGTCCAGGTTTAACTGGTGTGCTTCCATACGGTAGTTGTAGAAAACCGGATCAGTAGACTGGTTAGGCAGCGCTATGTGCTGTGCCTGGTAGTATTGATTCCAAGCCGGATCGTAACGGTAGTTTCTAGATTCTTGCCATTGCAAGCCTTTAGCTACACCATAAACATATTGCAAACGAGTTGAGAATACATAACCCCAAGCTTTGCGAACGTGCGCGTGGAAGCCTAAGCCGCCACCGCCTTTAGTCTGCCATGCCATCAGAGATGGAACATCGCCAGATACATTGTAAAGACCCGCACCAACACCGATTTCCCACATGTTACGCGGACGAGCCGGGAACGCGTATTGATGGTTTAAGAATTTACGATGTTGTTTCATGCGGAAGCCGGGCACGTAGTTAGAGTCCAGTACATCATAGCTTTGGCCACGATATGTCATATCACGACCTGACCATTTTGCAGACTGCATTTCTCCACCTTCTTGTGCAAATACCGGCTGCGTTGCCATTAATGAGCATAAGCTGGCTAGCAATAGGTACTTTTTGTTGACCATAAACAGAGTATTTATTTATACAAATTTTGGTTAAACTAATTTAAACATGACAAAGGTATAGCACACCTTTTAAAAAAACAAAGAACAAAAAATAAAAAGATTCTACGTTTTTTGTCAATTCGCTGTTCAATTATTATGCCATAAAAGTACTTTTTTCAATCGGCAGCTAATACGATTTTTGCTTTCTTTACGAACGGTTAACGAAATATTTACCGGTAATTAACTGAAAAATGGACCTGGTACAACAAGTTATAGGCGCGGAACTGGCAGTGTTTGAAAAGAAGTTTTCTGACAGTGTAAAGGGTTCAAACCCTTTACTGGATAGAATTATGAAATTCATTATCAAGCGAAAGGGCAAGCAGATGCGGCCTATGTTCGTATTCCTGTCGGCAAAGATAGCGGGCGAGATAAAAGAACCTACCTACAGGGCCGCCAGCCTTATAGAACTTTTGCACACAGCTACGCTGGTACATGATGATGTGGTAGATAATGCTATGATGCGTAGAAATTTTTTCTCAATAAACGCCTTATGGAAAAACAAGATAGCCGTGCTGGTAGGCGATTATTTACTAGCCAAAGGCTTGCTGTTATCGTTAGAAAACGATGATTATCAGATACTTAAAATAACATCAAGGGCCGTAAAAGAGATGAGCGAGGGCGAACTGCTGCAAATGGAGAAAGCCCGGAAACTGGATATAAAAGAAGATATCTACTTTGAGATCATCCGCTCTAAGACCGCATCCCTGCTATCTTCAGCCTGTTCGGCAGGTGCATTTTCATCTACCAACGACCTTGAAACATCGGAACACTTCCGCCTCTTTGGCGAAAAAGTAGGTATTGCCTTCCAGATAAAAGATGACCTGTTTGACTATGGGCAGGACAATGTGGGCAAACCCACAGGCATCGACATCAAGGAAAAGAAGATGACCCTACCATTAATATATACCCTGCAAAAAGCCGATGATAGCATTAAGAGAAAGATAATATATATAGTAAAAAACCAGAATACCGATAAGAGAAAGGTGGCCGAAGTGATAGACTATGTGCATCAGCATGGCGGTATAGCCTATGCCACGGAAAAAATGAATGTATATAAGCAGGAAGCATTACAGCTTTTGGATAAATACCCTGACTCCCCCGCCCGCCAGGCCATGATACAATTGGTGAACTATGCTATAGACCGGAAATATTAGTTTTATTTATAAACAGGTAATGCCCTGTAACGGGGGCATTATTTATATTGCATCCCGGTATATGGCTAAGCAAGAAAAAACTGCGGATACGAAAGAGTATATAGAGGTATTGGGTGCCCGGGTGCACAATCTGAAGAACATTGATGTTCAAATCCCAAAAAACAAACTGGTAGTGATAACCGGTATCAGTGGTAGTGGCAAATCGTCGCTGGCATTCGATACCATCTTTGCCGAGGGGCAACGCAGGTATATGGAAAGCTTTGCTGCCTATGCCCGCCAGTTTATGGGCGACCTGGACCGCCCCGATGTAGATAAGATAACGGGCCTTTCGCCTGTGATATCTATAGAACAAAAGACGACCAACCGCAACCCACGCTCTACCGTAGGCACGGTGACGGAGGTATATGACTTTCTGCGCCTGCTGTATGCAAGGGTGGCCGAAGCCTATTCTTACAACACAGGTAAGAAGATGTCGAAGTTCAGCGAGGAAGAGATCATAGCCCATATACAGCAGCATTACGATAACAAGCGCATCATATTGCTGGCCCCAATCGTGCGTGGCCGCAAAGGACACTATCGCGAACTGTTTGAACAGCTGCGCAAGCAGGGCTACCTGAAAGTACGCGTGGATGGTGAGATACTGGACCTGAAAGAACGCATGCAGCTGGACAGGTATAAGATACACGACATAGAGCTGGTGGTAGACCGCCTGCAGGTGATGCCCGATGCACAGGCAAGGCTGAGCCAGAGCGTGCAGAAGACCTTACAATCGGGCAAGGACCTGATGTTTGTGCTGGATGCTGATAAGAACACCTTATCGCAATACAGCAAGCAATTGATGTGTGCCGATACGGGCATCTCTTACGAAGAGCCATCACCCAATACATTCTCGTTCAACTCGCCCTATGGTGCGTGCCCCAAGTGTAAAGGACTGGGCAGCGTGTACCAGGTGAATATGGATGAAGTGCTGCCCGATAAGAACAAGAGCATTAACGAAGGCGGGATAGCCCCGCTGGGTGGCGAACGTGAGGCATGGACCTTTAACCAGGCTACCATCTTTGCCAAAAAGAATAAGATACCGCTGAACACGCCCATAAAAGATATTCCGCAAAAGCAACTGAACCTGCTGCTATATGGTAATGAGGAAGGCGTAACATCGTACATCAACGATGAGCAGGAAACCTACCACGAGCAGGTGGTGCAGCACAGCTACGAGGGGGTCATCAATATGATACTGCGCTGGTTTAACGAAACCACATCGGAAGCGATACGCGACTGGGCAGAAAGCTATATGCAGCTGAATACCTGTCCCGAGTGTAACGGTGCACGATTGAAAAAAGAAAGCCTGTGGTTCAAAATAGATAATGCCAATATATCGGAGCTATCAGAAAAATCGCTGCAAGGATTGGCAGACTGGTTTGCGCATGTAGAAGACCGCATGAGCAACAAGCAGCAGGTGATAGCCAAAGACATACTGAAAGAGATACGCGACCGCCTGCACTTTCTGCTGGATGTGGGGCTGCACTACCTGACACTGAACCGCGCCACCCGCACACTGAGCGGTGGTGAGAGCCAACGCATACGGCTGGCT